>JAHYZB010000086.1 GCA_019424645.1 Oxalobacter formigenes | reverse complement strand
GGAGTACCCATTTATTCAGCGGCCCGTCATACTTCAGTTCGATCCAGTGCCCTGCTCCGGCAATGTCGCCAACGGCCAACGGTTTGTTGTTTCCCTTGACGATGACAAGGGCGCTCGTTTCGTCTGCCCTGAAGGTCGGAGCCGAAGTCAGATTCGCCGTGACAGCCCTGACGACTACGGTCATGCCGTGAACCGGTTTTTGTATCGGGCTCGGGAATGAGGCTGTCAGGCCGTCAGCCGTACCGTCCGCTTCGGTACAATATTTTTCCATTGCACCCAGCGTTGCCCGGGCTTCCCATTTGTCTGAACTGTCTTCCCCCAGCAGGCCGGATAAATATTCATGCACGTGACCGAGTGCGACTCGGAATTCGCCCGTGGTTGTTTCAGGATCTTTTGTGCCGTTCAGTAATTCTTTTGAAGGTAATAATGCCATCGTGTTTTCTGCTCCCATAAAAAAAGCCCCTTCCAATGAAGAGGCTTTCATCACAAAATAAAAATTCAGCAGTCAGCTGTTCAGGAAAAAGCGCGAAGGATGATTTTTCCGGTTCGAGCCGGCTTCCTGTTGGAATGTCTGCTGTGTCTGCATAAAACCGGCATAAAGGACATCTTCAAGAATGTCGAATTCCTCTCCTTCAGGAACGACTTTTTTGACACAACGGTTGAAAAAAACTTCCTCGCTCTCATCCCGGCGGCGCGCAGAAGAGGCAGGTGTGAAATAACGGTCTTGTCCGTCCACTTTGAAACGTATGGTTTTCATAATTATCTGTTTTTAAACTAAAATAATGACGTTGATGTCGGCCGCATCTTCCGCCTCGGGAGGAAATCCCGACCCGGTAACGATGCGTATCCGGTCTTTAGTCGGCGCATAATACGCGCCTGTCAGGCTTTCCCTGTTGACGGAAGTTAAAATAGCGGAAGAAGACGCCGTGACCGTCAGGGTATCGACGTTCATCGGATTGTCGAAAATCACGTCGTAAACGCCTTTTTCCACCCTGACGACACCCTGGACGTTTCGGACATTTTTGATGACGACGATACCGGATGAAGCATCGAAACTGACCGATGCTTGCGAGAGACAGGGTTCGATGTCTGCCCTGTTGGCCTTGGCGGTGATTTTACTGGTCAATGCCAGTGTATTGATTTGCCCTTCAGTGGCAGGAACAGTGTCGAAAGCTTTGATACAGGGCAACAAGGTCAATGCAGGTGGCTGGACAGTATCAGATGATCCATAGATGGGGTTTGAATTCGCTGCATTAAATATTAATGGCGAAAATCTGCCTCCTCCATCTTTCCCAAATTGACCAGTCGCTGGTGAACCGCTCCCCGTAAATACGCCAGTTCCTGCCCCACCGAGCATCGCATTATTAGGATAGTAACCTTCGATATTAGGCAAACCGGCTCCAATCTTTTGTCCCGGCATTGTGCCACCTTGCGGAAACCTGTTTATCAAATCCGGCAAATTAAACGTCGTCAGGCTATCGCCCTCACCAAATATCGTTCCTGTGGTCCTGAACAAATCCGGATAGCTTTCTCTTCCGACTTCGCTGCCATCGGCCTTGAGAAATCCGGCTGGAGGCGTTGACGCCGCAAAATACAGGACGCACCCGACAGGAACACCGGAAAAAATGATTCCCCGTGCAGGATTTTGTAAAATCCATTTTTCATTAATACCATCGAACTGGCAGTCGATCCGGTATCCTTTTCCGGAAATATCGCCGGGCAACAATTGTTGATTGACATTTTTGACCAGCGGATACGCCTCAAAATTTTCAACCTGTAAATAGGGTTCACCAGAAATATTGGCCGCTGTCGCCTGAATACTGACTTTCAGTCCATCTTTCAGTTCCACAAGAGGAGGATTGAAATGGGCGACAATAACATCAGGTGTTCCGCTTGCCTGTGTATATGGAATTCCGGAACCGAATACTCCATTGGCTGGATTTTGCAAAACCCACTTGTTTAGCGTTTCGTCATATTTCAGCTCGAGCCAGTGCCCTTCTCCCCTGATATCTCCTTTTTCAAGAGACTGGTCTGTCCCCTTGACGATAGGTAATGCGCTTGTTTCATCGGCTTTGAAGGTGGGTGTTTTCGTTTCATTCCGGAATTGCGCTCGCACTGTTAAAGTCGTGGCATTCGTCAATTGCCGGACTGTCGGTTCGAAGACTGCCAACACGGCGTCGGCCGTTCCATCCGCAATGGCGCTGGTATGGCGCAAGCGCTGGATGTCACTTGCAGAGACGGCACCTAATGCCGCACGTGCTTCTTCCTTTTCTGCGCTGTTTTCTCCGAGCAGTTCGAAGAGATAGTCACGCATATGCCCAATAGCAACCCGGAATTCACCGGTTGTGGTCTCAGGATTTTTTGTCCCGTCCAGCAATTCTTTTTGAGGTAACAATGCCATTGATCACTTTCCTTTTTCTATAAAAAAAGCCTCCATTGGGAGACTCGCCAACAAGTTAATGTCAAATCGACATACGGTTTTCAATTAACTGTTTTTATTAAATTTAATTATAAACACATCACTGATGAACAAGGACGTTGACATCGGCAGTATCGACCGGCTGAATCGGGAAACCCGATGCGGTAACCACTCTCACCCTGTTGGGGGTGGGCGGGAAATAATCGCCGGTAAAACTTTCCAGATTGACGGCAGAGATCAATGCCGAGGACGATGCCGTAACCGTGCAACATTCCGCTTGTACCGATCCATCGAAAATGATGTCGAATACGCCTTTTTCCACACGGATGACTTTTTTGACATGGCTTGCATTTCTGATGATAACTTCGCCGGACGAGGCATCGAAATTGACCCATGCTTTGGAGGCAGGAGACCCGATAGTTGCACATGCAGCTCTTGACGAGAATTCAGGAGCTTTCATGGCTGAAATACCGGTCTGCACAGCAGAATAGGCGTCAAATGCCCTGATGCATGGCAACAGGGTCAGCGCGGGTGGCTGGACGGACTGGCTTCTACCGTAAATCCCGGACGAATAAGAAGCATCCATAATCCAGATTCCGCCCCAATCGTCAGCGTTTCCGGTTTTCATTCCCGCGTTGAAAACCCCGGTTCTTCTGATTGCCCCGTCTACTGAATCGGGACCGGCGTTGTTCCCGTGTCTTACTGCAGAAAAATTACCGGTTATGTTGGGTAAACCAGCTTCAATCTTTTGTCCCGGGCTGGTGTGACCTTGCGCAAACCGATTCATCAAATCCGGCAAATTGAATGTGGAAGCCCCGTCGCCTTCACCGAACGTCGTCCCGATAGCGGCAAAAAGATCCGGATAAGTCGCCCGCAATACAGCCGAGCCATCGGCTTTGAGATAACCGGCTGGCGGTGTCTGCATGGCAAAATAGCCAATAGCGCCAACAGGTACTCCCGACGGACAGACGACGCCTGAAGCGGGATTCTGCAAAATCCATGTACGGGCCTCTGCATCAAACTGAAGGTCAAGCCAGTGTCCATCCCCGGCAATGTCGCCGGCAATCAATGGCTGCCTGATGCCTTTGACGACGGGATATCCTTCAAATTCTTCCAACTGGAAATAAGGTTCGGAACTGGTATTGGCAGCTGTCGCCCGGACACTGACTTTCAGGCCGTTTTTCTGTTCGATGACAGGAGGATTGAAACGCGCGACAATGGCGTTTGCCGTTCCGCTTGCCTGTGCAGACGGGATACCTGAAACAAAAATCCCTGACGCCGGATTCAGCAATACCCATTTATTCAGGGTTTCGTCATATCTCAGGTCGATCCAGTAACCCTTCCCATTAATATCGCCACATTCCAGCGGCATATCGGTTCCCTTGACGATGAGCAGTTCACTCGTTTCATCTGCCTTGAAGGTCGGCGTGGACGTTGCATTGCGGCCAATGGCGCGGATGGTCACCGTCGTTGCATCAGTCAATTGTTTTAATGGCGGGTCAAACACGGCTGTGAGGGCATCCCCGGTTCCCGTTGCATTCCCGCAAATATGGCGCAGTTGCCGTACATCGTCGGGTGAAACGGCACCCAGAGCGGCACGCGCTGCTTCCTTGTCCCCACTGTTTTCACCCAACAAGCCGCCAAGATAGTCGCGCATCTGCCCCATCGCCGTCCGGAATTCCCCGGTGGTTGTTTCAGGATCTTTTGTCCCGTCCAGCAATTCTTTTGATGGTAATTTCGTCATTCTTTTTTCCTTGTAAAAAACCCTTCTCATGAGTGTTCACAGAACACTCGCGGCTTTCATTCATGCGCATTGTCCGCAGGCATACCAGGACATAGCGCTTCCAGAATAGAAGCTCGATCCCCCCTGCCCTTCGCAATTGGCATTGAATGACGTGTTCGCGCGACTGACCACATTGATCACAGGTGAACCGGAACCCAGTTTGCTGGTTTCGACGGTATAGGTACTATTGGCAAACGGTACATAAAAAACAGTCGTGATCCCGGCTGCACCATTACCCGCCGATGAATACCCTCCCTGCTCGACCCAGCCGCTTTTGTATTTTTTCCACCATCCTGTCCCATCCGTCCAAGACTGGACAATATGGTCGTTGATGCCTGTCACGTTGGCGGTCACATTGGCACAGCCAAGCGTTCCGGACGCCGGATCGAAGACCAGTGTGTTTTCATTGATCGAGCCGGTAACGCGCCATTTTCCGGCTGTATTGTCGAGATGGATATTCTGGTAATAACCGGCTCCTTTCAGAACCATTTCACCGCCTTCACCGGTCAGGCCGGTCATGTCTTCACAATCGATGGTCAAACCCGATGTGACCGACAGGACTCCACTCATGCTTCCACCGGCTAATGGCAGATAATCGAGCAGTTCAAGCTTGTCCGCCTTTTCGTCGATTTCTTCTTTCAGGGACACGCCTTTGGCGGGATTTTGCAGAACCCATTTATTCCAGATCCTGTCGTATTTCAGTTCCAGCCAGTGGCCTTTTCCGGAGATGTCACCGTCATCAAGCGCTCGTTTGTCGCCCTTTACGATCGGCAGTGCCGACGTTTCATCGGCTTTGAGGGTAGGTACGCCTGCCGTATTGGCGGCTGATGCCCTGAGCAGTACTGTCATGCCGTGCACCAGTTCCCTGATAGTCGGCGTGAACTTTCCTGTCAGGGCATCTCCCGTGCCCTGTGCCTGGCCAATGAATTTTTCAGCTGCTCCCAGCGTTTCGCGTACGAGCCATTTGTCTGAACTGTCGTCACCAAAGAGTCCGAATAAAAAATCACGGATGTTTCCCATTGCCAGACGGAATTCCCCTGTGGTGGTTTCCGGGTCTTTGGTACCGTTCAGTAATTCTTTTGAAGGTAATAAGGCCATTTATTCCTCTTTTTTCAATAAAAAAGCCTCCCGGAGGAGGCTTTGCATTTTTATTTCCAACAGCTCGGTCAATACCCTTGCGGCGTGGCATCGACGATACCCCTGACCCAGTTGCCATCGTTATCCAGACAGGCGATCAACGGCCCGCGTTTCGAATCCTTGTCCACGACCTTGACACTGATGGCGTCTCCACCGTCGTCCTGCAACGTGACCTGGACGTTTTCGATGACGTGATATTTTTCACGGATCGGCAAACGGGTACCTGTTTCGGAAATGGCGATGTCGTTCATCTGTTCCATGATGTCCGGTACGTCGATGACGACCTTGCAGGTATCGACTGTCGGCTGGGCATAGCCTGCTCCGATATCGAGCCTGAACTGGTAAGGCATGTACTGGGTCGTGACCTGTCCCGGCCATGGCATGTATTCGCCGGGGGACGGATAAAAGAGCGAATCATCATCACCGTACATTTTTTCGAAGTCGTCGCCGTACATTTTCGTGCCGCCGTAACCGCGATACGAAATCTTCATCAGATCGCCTGTCATGGCAACGTCGAAGGTCATCGTACTGCCGACAACGGCTTCATTCGGTGTGACAATAGTCGTTTCGTACGACATGCCGGTGTAATCTTCCCTGAAGAAATCGGAATTTTCATCTTCGTTGAAGAAGTCCGCGGCTTCGTCCTCTTTGAAAAATTCGATGACATTGTTGACCTGAATCCTGCCATCCACGACTTCCGCGCCAACGATCACGCCCGGATAGCCCTGTGCCTGAAAATCAATGGTCTCGATCACATTGCCTGCCAGCATGTCGCCGAACTGGGTTTCGATCACAGCCGGTTTTGCCGATTCGTTGCCACTGGTATCGACGGCCTTGATCATGAGGGTAATTGGTCCTTGCGGGAATTTTTCCGGTTTGAACGGACACTGGGTCAGTACACCGCTATGCAAGGGGCTGGCGTCACTCCAGCTGCGGTTGTGACCGTAGTGGAAACGGATGAGGTAACCGTCTACGTCCAGATCCTGCACAGGCCCCCATGACAGCGTATTGCCTTCGATGAGGAACCAGGGAACGTTGGCCGGAACCAGCTTGAGACCCATGATTTCCTTGGTATACAGGGTCGGGTCGGACTGGAGGCCTGTCGAAGAAATCGCCGTGACGGAAAACTCGTAAACCGCTTCATCCAGGCCGTAAATGTCGATGGATGGATCGCGGGTATTCTGGGTCGTCCATGTTCCGTTTTCCTTGCGGTAGGCAAACTCATAGCGATGGGCATCACTTGTCCAGGAAACCGTCGCACGGATACCGAAGGAACGGATACCGACGACGTAGAGCGATTCGTTGACGTCGATGTTGGTCGGCGGTTTCGGTCTCAGTTCCTTGACGCTTTCCGGTTTAGGTGTGATCAGCACAGCATTGTCGATGTAGGCAAACTTGCCCGGTTCATGCTGGACGGCATGAATGTCATAAACAAGGCCATCTTTTTCCGTGACGGAAATAATCCGGTACATCGGTGCAACCAGATCGATGCTGTCTGCAGACCAGACAGCGTTCTCAACCGGAAGTAATGACCAGTCTGCATTGATGGTAACACTATCGTCAACGACTCGGACTACCGTCCGGGTTTCCGTTTCGCCAGTTGGCAAAATGACCGTCAGTTTGTCACCGACAGTAATGGTCGGCGCCTTGTCGAGTACGACAACACGACCGGCGGCCGATTTGATACGCCCTGCATTGCGACGGCCCATACGGTGCGGATCGGCAATACGGACAATCTGTCCGGGTAATGCAATCGCGCCATCCAGCCCGACTGAAAAACTGATCGAGCCGGTTTCCAGACGGGATGTCATCAATGCCCAGTGACCACGACGTTGCGCTTCACCTTGTGAGGTACAGCCGAATGCCGTGATTTCCAGTTGCTGGATGCCATAACGCTGGATACCTTCATCGTCAGAAACGTATTCAACCTTGGCGCGATAGAAGTCGTCCGGATCGTTCCAGCTGACCAGTGCAACGGTATAACGGGTTTTTCGGCTGCTGCCCACGCGGGTGAATTTGCCTTCGATGACGTTGGCAGCCGTATAGGTATAGACCGGATCGACGGGCATATCAGATAACGAAGTGATATTGCCGCCTGCCCAGTATGAAATTCCCCTGAAAATCGCTGCGATATCTTGCAAGACAGCATAGGCTTCTTTTCTCGACTGGATATAGACGTTACAGGTGAATCGGGGTTCATAACCGCCCTTGCCGTCCGGTACCATCTGGTCGGCATACTGGGCAATTTTATAAAGTGACCATTTGTCGATCTGTTCCGCTGAAACCAGATGTCCCATGCCGTAACGGTCGTTTAATACCAGGTCATAAAAAACCCATGCCGGATTGTTTGACCATGCCGGTTTGAAGGTTCCATCCCAATCACCTGTATAAGTGCGTTTTTCGGGATCGTAATTGCTTGGAACCCTGATGATTTTCAGGTACAGATCATATGCCCTTACCGGGATACTCTGGAACTGGGCAGCGTCGACCTGAACCCCGACAATGGCGCTCATCGGATAGCGTAACTTGGCATCGATCACTTCAGTCAGGGAAACGATGGATGTTCTGTCTGATATGGTCTGGCTGTTGGCATTGGCGGTTATCCGGCGAACTCGAACAGACCAGCCTTCAGTCGATTTGGGCAAGTCGATGCGGTGGGTTCGTTCATATTTGCTGGTTGTCTTGCCATCAAACGCCGTTTTCAGCACTTCCACAAAATCACCATGATCTGTGGATATGTCAATAGCGTATTCGACCCGGTAGCCATTGATATCGCCATTGGAGAGATTGGCTTTGGACAATCCATCTGCCGACAGGCGGACGCGGATGGCTGACAACTGCAGATTGTTAATCGCCCGAATCCAGGGTTTGTCCTTTGTCAGCTCAATGCCGACACCGATTTCATTTTCTACCGCCGGGAAACCTGAAATATGTTCCTGTTCCTGCGTACCGGGCCTGAAATCGACCGAAACCCCTTTGAAATTGAGGGATCCATCCTGATTGGCAAGTGGCGTCTCATCCAGATAAATCGATTGCAAGCCGTTCGCCAGCCCCTTGATTTCGCCTTCGGCAACCAGATCCAGTACCCGTGCATAGGCGGTACTATGCAGATTATCCGTTTGTTCAACGGGCGTATGGCTACTCCCGCCACCTTTTTTATAACCGATAATATTCATTTTTGATCCATTGCATAAATGCCGGCAGAAACGACTGCCGAACCTACTATCATTCTTCCGTAACCCAATGGGACAGGATTGCCCTGCGCAGTCGTATTGACCGCACCATTGAAAGCATAGGATGAGCCGTTTTCAACCTTGTCCTGCGTTCCAAGACCTTTTTGCTGGGGCGAAAGCATTTGCATGACACCGCCCATCATCATGGAAACACCCATCAGGGCCATAATGCCCCAGCTTCCCTTGACGGTCTCTGCAATAGTGGCCAAGCCACTGAAGCCTTTGGTCGCCCACATCGCAAAAACCATCATGGCTGCGCCCAGAATAGTCTGGAATATGCCGCCACGTCCGGAACCTTGAAGAATCGGGGCTATCCGGATTTCATCGGCACCCACAGGATGAAACATTTCTTCTTCACCGATATTTCTTTTTCCCAGAAACACGGCGTAATGGATGCCCCTGTCCCGGCTGGTCATCAGTTCCCGTTCGAAACCGGGCTTGATCATGCACAATGCCCGCACAGCCTCGGCCGCACTATGCACAGCCAGACGATGAACCCGGCCAAACCGGGTTCCCAGCTTTCCATATAAGCGTATTATTTTTAATGGCGTCATTTTTTACCCATAAAAAAAGCCTGCGACTGCAGGCATTGTTTTTGTTTGTTCATGCTTTCCGACCGTCACAGCCTGTCAGCACTGTAAATACCTGCCGAAATCACGGCAGAACCAACGGTCATGCGCCCATATCCCAGAGGGACAGGACCACCCTGCGCGGTTGTGTTTACCGGACCATTGAATGTATAAGAGGGTTGGTTTGACGGCCTGTTTCTTGCTGACAATCCTTTCGGTTGCGGACACAATAGCTGCATTACTCCGCTCATCATCAAAGCAAGACCCAGATTTGCGACCAGACCGGCGGCCAGTCCTGATTGAAATCCCAGTATTGCACTCATGGCCGCCCCTCCTGTCATAATCGACGCGACGATCATCAGGGCGACACCGGCAAATATCATGAAAATATCACCAAAACCGGCTCCCTGAAGGATTGGGGCAATCCGGATAGCCCTCTCGTCTGCCTTTTCCGTCAATTGCTTTTCTTTCAGATTCTGCTTGCCCAAAAAAACGGCATATCCGATACCCCTGTCCCGGCTGGTCATCAATTCCCGCTCGAAACCGGGCCTTAAAGCACAGAGCGCCCTTATTGCCTCCGCTGCAGAAGATACGGCCAGACGGTGAATCCTGCCGAATTTTGTTCCGAGCTTTCCATATAAACGTATTGTTCTTAATGAAGTCATCGTTCACCTGTAAAAAAACCCGCATTGCTGCGGGCCGTTGATTCCTGATGCAATAAAAACGGGACTGCACCAGTTTTCCGATGCTTTTTCAAATCCGTTTTATTCATTCGGGGAAAAAGTCCTTTTTTATTGCAAACCTCTTTTCACCCATCCTTGTCAGCTTAATTTTTTTCACCATGTCGCAAAACGACGCGCGTCACATCTTTCCAGTAACCGCCGTATACATCCCGACTGGAGAGGCGTCCATAAAGATGGTGAAGCATCAGATTCTCTCCGAGGTAAATGGCAGCATGGTTGGCCTGATAGGCACGGATCTGCATGATAATGACATCGCCTTCTTCAAAATGGTCGACAACGGGATAAAAACCGGCTTCGGCGTAATGTTTCATGTACAGGTCTTCGCCACGTTCCCACCAGCCATCTGTCCGCATAAAATCTTTCAGATCAATGTCCCGCTCACGTTTGTACCAGTCGCGAACCAAGGTATAGCAATCATTGACGCCATGAGAAAAATGCCTGCCGACCAAAGGTGCTTCATATCCGCAAGGTTCGAACGTAAAGATATCATCCGCCTGAACCTTGCCCCCGGCATCCGAGACATGAACGATATGCCATACAAGCCCGCTGGCCTCGCAAGCCGTTTTGTCGGCCTCGCTCGGAACAGCCGGAACATTCGGGTGAGAATGAACGACCGCGACGATTTCGCCTTTTGTTTCCGCATTGGCGTAATCCTCGGAAGGCAAGATGAAGTGCTCGTCATTGCCTGCCATATTGCGACAGGGAATATATTTTTCCCTGCCACGTATGACACAGAGCAGACCGCATGCCTCACGGGGAAAATCCTTTTCCGCATGAGCGCGTATCGCATCTATCGTTTGTGGCGTCATATCAGGTCCTGATCAGATCGGCCGCCGGAAAACTGCCGAAAGGAAGGGGATTATGTTCCCCAAACCGGCACTTGCATGATGTCAGGCGCCCCCCGCATTGATCGAGCTTCGGATCAGTTACCGGTTTGTCGTTCTTGTCAAAGCATGCCTGCCCGGTATAGCCGCAATAAGTGCCTCGATAACCGCCACAGGAGAGCCACCAGCATACATTGGCGACAATCTGTCTACGTGGTAATTTGGCACCATTGAAGTCCAGCGCACTGGACAATTCAAACTGGACGACATCATTGCTTTCCGCTTTTTTCTGCTCGATATACCAGAGTTCACTGGGAAACGCTTCGTTCGGGTCAGCCGTCGGATTACCGTCGGAAAAATTCTTCGCGTCCAGATATTTGCCCAGTGTTGTACGGCGGTACAGTTTCGCGCCGACCAGATCGTCAAAATAGACGCACAAGGCAGAAATGGAACCGTCCACATTGCCCAGAGTAAGAACAGGTGCCGGCTGTTGTGCTTCTCCCGTTCTGGCAAAACCTTCCGCCTGAATCGGCCAGGCTGAATATTCCTTGCCCTGCCACCAGATTTCACCGGTCTGGTAGCTGTGAAAACGAAAATAATCGCCGCCAATTCCACTGGCATCCAGTTCGAACAATTCCACTTTTTCACCGGGTTCCAAACCCTGAATGTCTGCAGTAATCATAATCAGAATGCCTGTTCAAAAACCGTCGACAGCGTATAAATGTCGCCACCGAGCGGGGTTAAGGTGATATCGAAAGAACGGAACATGCCCTTTTCGCTCATCGGAGGCGTCCAGTAAAACGCCTGATAACCTGCATGCCTGTCAAGAAAGTCCTTGATCGGTTTGATTTCATCTTTCGTTCCGGTAAACGATACCGGCCAGGATTCGATCTGGTTGTTGATTCCATCTGCGGCTACCTGCTGGTAACCGTCACCGAACTGGGCCGACTGGACACGGTATTTTTTGGATCCGTTAGTACCTACCAGAGGAGTCCATGTGAAAGTTTCTTTTACGCTCATGCCACACCCATTCTCATGTTCCAGATCAGGCCGCCCTGACGCATTTCGCGTGCTATGACAGCTTTGGTCTGGTCGTTAATCATATTGGCCAATTGGCGCTGTGAACTGCCGCCAGCATCGTTTTGCTGACTGGCAGTTCCATCGCTGGCAACTGAAACACTGGTATTGATATTGATACCGCCGCTGGAAGTACTGCCGTTATTGGCAAGGCCACGAATCACGTCAGCGTATTGAGCCGGAAGAACCATCTCCTTTTCGTGAAGCTGGGTCAGCGGATTTTCACCGGACGGGATATCGTAGCCACCTGCAGCCGACCTGGCAGGCACTGGCGAAGATGATGCTGCCGGAAATATAAACCCGATCAATTTGCTAACAGCCATCTTGATCATGATCTGGGCAATATCGGCCAGAATCGAACGGGTCAGATCAGCGAAAGACAATTTACCGGTTTTGACAAAATTGGTTAATGCCGTTTCAGTCTGCTTCAAGCCGCCCTGCATGGCTTTGGCAATTTCTTCAGAAGCCTGCTTGCTGTTATCCACTGTTTTTTGCAAGGCTTCATTTGTATTTCCACTCTTGAAAAGATCGGTCATGCTATCTCTGTCTTTATCAAAAGGCATGTTATCTTTTGGAAAGAACATTTCATTTAGAGAAGATTCATTCCATTGCAAATACTTTCCCCACGGTGATGCCATCAGCGCCGAAAAGTCTGGTGTACTTTGACCCGTGCCATTTTTTTGCCCGGTATCCTGATCATCCTTATCTTTTCTACTGGTATCGAGTCCCGCCATTTTCAACAACTTTTCGGTCACGCCCGACACAAGTTTTCTGGATGCATCACCCAGAGCATCACCAATGACAGACAGAGGATCTTTGCTTCCCGTTTTTGCCGATGCGCCACCGGCTGCACCTGCCGCTCCTGTCGACGGTTTCGCCAGTGACTGTTTGACCATCTGTTGCATGGTTTTGGAATCGCTCACCAGTTTCTGAAGAGACAATTCCATCTTGATCGAGCACTGGCGCACATCGATCATTCCCGATTCCATCGTTTGCATGTACTGGTCAGATGATATTGACATATGTTTTCCCTCCCAAACCCGCACAATGAATGCGTGTTTGTTCAACCTGTTATGAATCGGAAATGGAAAGCCCCTTTCTTGTGGAAAGGGGCATCCATCACTCCGGCTGGCAGCCGAATATGGCCGCCTTGATCAGCCGTGTCTGCGCATCTGGCTCGTCAAGCAGGATAGGCCCCGCATCAGTGGGTTCTTGCCGGTTTGCTTCCATCCACGGAATGAAATCTGTCGGTAAATAAGCATCCGGTCTTGCCTCGGTATTCCTGTTGATGTTTGCCAGAGTCGCCACGGCGATACCATGTCTCATATCGGCTACTTTCTCGCCCCACGGCTCGAGCCCGTAGTAAGCCATCCAGTAGCAGAATTCATGGCTGTCGATTTCCTGTTTGGCACGTGCAACCGACATGCCCAGGGAAAGCGCGAGCCGGAACCACATCATGAGCTCCGGTCGCGCTTTCAGTTTTTTGCGGCTTCCTCCTGGGCTTCGACAGTCATCCCGTTCACACGCATGGCGATCTGGGTCAGTCTGTCCAGAACCGTCGCGGATTTGGCACGCAAAGCTTCGACGTCATCAATGGAAAAAAGGCGATTGCCTTCTTCATCGACCAGCGTCAGTGCCAGCAAGGGAGCTTCGAATTTTCCAACCAAAGAAGTTTCTGCTCCCTCGATAGCGGCACGGAAATCGTCCCGTTCTGCCCCGGACATGGCACGAATGCAGACGTGACCGCCCCATTCAGGAACCTCGGCCACTTCCTGACGGGTGTCCTTTGCATTAAGGATTGCCTCTTTGTTCAGAAGCGTCACGCCCATTCGATATCTCCTGTTACACGGGTTTCGACGGAACCTTTCAGTACGGCATCAATGCCACCGGTAATCGGGGTGGATTTGACCAGTACGGAAAAAGTCGCTGCTTCGCCATTTGGCAAAGACAGTTTCAATTTGGCGACCTTGCCCGATTTATGAGCAGCTTCCAGGGCAACCTGACCTGGATCGGCACGGTCGATATGCATTTCGAAAGAGAATTTGCCGTGATCCTGAAGACCCAGACGGAATTCTTTCGCCGTGCTGTCCAGATCGGTCACGTCGATTTCAGATGCAGCACCGTCAAAACCGGTGAAAGAAATAATGTTTTTGATTTTGGTCCATGTCGCCTCGCCAGAAACAGCCGTATTGATTGCGATAGAGGAACCTTGTGCGGAAATTGCAGTACTTGCCATATAAATATCTCCTGAAAATTAAAAAAGCCACCCAAATGATAAAAATGAGTGGCAACTGATGAATCACCTTGTTTTCGATGTTGTCCGGATTACGGGTGCCAGACAGAAATCTCCAGAACAACGTGATGCAAACCGGTTTCAACTTCATACAGGTCTTTTTCCAACCTGATCTTGTTTTGTCTTTCCCATTCCCGAAGCTTCATCCGGACGTCATGCGCCAGATTGACCGCTTCGGTATACGTCGCGGCAATCGCATCGACCTGCAAAATGGTATTGAATAATTGAACGACCTCTTCCGAATCCATATCCAGAGTCGCCGGTACGCTTAAAGCACGGAAATACGTCAAATACGGTTTTGTGGTTTCGGCAGGCGCGACGTTCGGATAGACCCGATTCTCGCAACTGGCCCCAACCAGTGTTTCAAATTCACTTTGTAAACTCATCTTTTTTCATCCATTCGATCGGGCTTGTAAAAAGCCGGGTTGAGATTTCTTCGTCTTGCTCTCTGCCGATGTCTCTGCAAGCGGTAACGCTCGTAAAACGCATCGTCTTTTTTCCATATCCGGTTAAAAACCGCTTCTTTTTCGTCCCGGTCTTCACCCTTGATAGGCGGTTCGGACATAGTTGACCCTCAAAACAAAAAGCCCCACCAGGCGGCAGGGCCATCGATCCGTCATACAAAGACGGGCGTTTTTTCATAAACATGTGGTGGTTAACCGCCAGAAGCGCCCTGATCCAACGACAGGAACAACAGCACAGGAGCTTATGGGCATAAAAAAAGCCCCGCAAAAGCGAGGCCTGTTTTCAGAGCGGTTCTGTTTTTGCCTGCCGGCTTTCAGACATGCCAGGAAATGAGGCATTTGCGAAAGTGACAGGCGAGCGGAACCACCACATTCATTATTTTAATGATATTTCTTCTTCTGTCAGCTATGTCACGCACTTTTTTCAACTATTTTCAAAAAATAAAAAAACGGACGGTTTTGCCGTCCGTTTCATTTCGAATCTGTATCGCTTCATTTCAGGGGACAATCAGCCGATTCGAATTCAATTGATAATGTTTTTGTTCAAAGCAGATATTTTTCCTTTAATTTGGGAAGTATTGCGGCAACAGCCATTTTGTAGCTGACGCCACGACACCCGTTTCTCCATTCCCTTGCGGCACCCCGACGCTTGCGCATTTCCAGCCCGATTGCCAGACTGTATTCCGGCGGCAGGCTGTTAACGCAAAAGTCGATCGCTTCCATCGTATTGCGGCGAAAAGATTCTTCCATAATGTCAGCATCCTCTTCCCATCCGCCTCCACTTCTGGATTCCCGGCAATATGGGGCAAGATGCGGCATATTTAATGCAGGTCGCCATTGCCTTGACCAGTCATACCAGTCCCGCAAAAGTTCATCAGCCAGTTCAATTTCCATCCTTATCCTTAAGCTTTTTTACTAGTCATCGATTTAGCTGTTTACGGACGAGCGGCGTTTTTTTCATTGTGCGCTTATGCATCGCGTGTGCTTTTCCAAAGCCATAAACGGCTCAATCCGTACGCCAATATTAACCCCGTTTTCAACATCGGCCGGATATTTATGGCAGATTTTTTGCGATTGTGTGAATTGACAGAAGAACGAAAATACGCTTGAAAAATCTGTTTTACATTTTGTAAAAACGGTTCTTTCAATACTTCAGCAATGACATAATAAAGAGGTGAACAAGACTAAAACGAATAGACAATGAACGAATTTTCAGATGCGCTGATTCGTAGCGGACAAAACGGAAAAATCCCGAAAGAATATGACTGGTTCGGCTTTCTGATCGGCAAATGGGACATTCTTTACAGCGACAATCACGGCACCAACCGTGAAAGGCAAGTCAAGGGCGAATGGATTTTCTCATGGGTTCTGGATGGAACAGCCATTCAGGACGTTTTCATCTGTCCCTCACGTGAGGAAAGACAAATCCATCCACAGCCCGACGCCACATGGGGAACAACACTGCGGATTTTCAATCCCGGTACAAAAGCCTGGGATATTTTTTACGGCGCGACTGGCGAAGCCGAACGGCTGGAAGCGAAAAAGGAAGGCGATGACATTGTCCTGACCGAAACCGGTGAAGGCAAAATGAAATGGATCTTTTCCGATATCCGGGACAATTATTTTCTCTGGGAAAACCGGCTTTTCAACGAAGACGGATCAAGCCTGCTGCAATGCCGTATCGTTTGCACCCGCAGGAAATGACGGTGGTTTCTTTATTTGATTGCGTAAAAACCGGCCTGCATCACACTGAGCCAGAACGGTTCAGCTGTCTTGAATCCGGCTTGCTTCAGGTTTTTCAGATGGGCGATGGAAGTGATCGGGAAATAGTTATTTCCGTATCGCGACAGGTAGGTTTCTATCTCGGCATCTGTCTTGCCATGTTCCCGCTGGTATCGTGCCCAGCGCTTCATCACGATTCTTTTACCCTCATCAGTCAGCGGCGCAGTATTTTCAAAGAAAATGTAAATGCCCCCTTCTTTCAGAGCACGATAAACGTTTTGCGTCGCCTTCATACGCTCGTCTTCCCTGAAATAGTGATGTGACTGAATAGCCGTGACGATATCGAACCGGTTTTCAAAATCGACGTTTTCCGTACCGAGAACCCGATATTCTCTCACCCTTTTCTCTCCCGACAGCTTTTGCTTCGCCAGACCGACCATCTCTTCGGAAGGATCGCACAGCGTGAATTGCGCCTTTGGAAACATCTTCAAGGCCATTTGTGCCATCGTCCCCGTTCCACACCCGCAATCGAGCCACTCCGGGGCGCCCAGATCCAGCGCGGCGACCAGATCAAGCGTCTGCTGATAAAAAAAAGAATAATACGGAATCGTCCGTTCGATATTGTCATCGTAATCGGCTGCGGCGTAAGGAGAGGTATTGCCCATCAGGAAAATTTCCCTTTACATTAATGTGACGAAAAAATATTTTCCATAAAGCGGATCAGTGTGACGGCAGGCTCAGGTTCTTTCCGCTTCAAACGTCTGACCACCGGTTCTGACCCGGCTGCCGCCGCTGTGCGATAAAGCTCAAAAGCCTTTTCGTTATTACTTTTTTGATATTCACCCGTTTTTATTGTAACGGAGAGATCAACTCTTTAAGCGATTGCATGACACCGGTACCGGATGTTTCCTTATTCAGCCGCCGGATGGCGGGTGCAGATCCCAGTGATGCTGCCTTGCGATACAGGGCAAAAGCCTTGTCTTTGTCGGCTACTCTTCCGAAGCCGTTTTCTTCCATGACGCCCAGCCAATACCACCCGTCCGCTTTTCCGTTTTCTGCTGACATGGTGAATAATTCGGCCGCCTTTGGATAGTCTTTCGGATAGTTTCCCCAGCCCATCACGTAGATCAGTCCCATGCCGAAGGGGGCATCTTTTTTGTCACCGTGCTGTATGCCCATTTCATACCATTTATAGACTTCGTCCCACCGTTTCGCATCGCCGGGGTTGTCTTCGGGGAGGTAGAGGGTGGAGAGGTTCCACATGGACTGGACATCGCCTTTTTCAGCCGCTTTTTTATACCATTTGATAGCTTCGTTCCGGTCGATGGGGACTCCTTTACCAAATTGATAAATTATCCCCATTGCATTCAGTGCTTTCTCATAATCCTGTTCCGCAGATTTTCTGAACCAGTAAATTGCACTTGCCCAATTTTGTTTAACAACAATACCTTCTGAATAAAATAAAGCCAGATTGTACTGAGCGGCATCATTTCCTTGTGTAGCAGATTTTAAATAAAGTTCAAAAGCTTTACGTTTATTCTTTTTCACGCCCTCACCGTGAGAAAACATATAAGCTAGATTGTTTTGGGCATTTGAGTTTCCCTGATCAGCACTTTTGGAGTACCAGTAATACGCCTTGTTTATATTCTTTCTTGCTCCATGTCCTGAATCATACATTTTTGCCAGATAATATTGAGCTTTTGAATTTCCTGTCTTGGCTTCTTTTTCAAGTATCGAAAAAGCATCTTTGAACTGTTGTTGATTATATAAATAAACTCCTCGTTCAAGGTTGTCAGCAATAACAATTGAACTGAAAATGTACAAAATAGTAAATAGAAAAATATGAAATGTTTTTTCAGGTTTGTACATTGTATGACCTTTTATTTACGATTAACTTTTCAACTATAATAGATAAAAAAATATTATAAAGAGCTGACATTCAAAAATTGTTTTATTTCTTCCCTTCTTCTTACTTGGCAATACTGAAAGCGAAATAAAAAAAGCCGTATTGAATCCGGCTTTATAAAGTTTGATGTAAACCTATTGGCTATTCATTGAAGAGGCGAAGAGAGTTTTTTCAATAAGTAGATAAAATCAACTTTACCGGGTGAGTCTCTTTGTGCCAGTCTTTTGGCAGCAGGTTGAAATCCTGCTTCAGCACCTTTTTTATAGTATTCAAAAGCCTTTGTTATATTGACCGGCATTCCCAATCCATTTTCATGCATATATCCTAACCAGTACCATGCATCTGCTCTTCCATGATTGGCTGCCATTGTGAAATACTGCTCAGCCTTTTTGTTATCGCTCTCGTAATTTCCAAATCCAAAAAGATATATCAATCCTAAACCAAGCGGGGCATTTTGCTTATCGCCATACTCCAGTGCAAGGGAACTCCATTTATACACTTCATTCCATGCCTGGATATCAGTTGAACCGTATTCAGGCATATATATCGCTGCCAGATTCCACATGGAATCGACATCTCCTTTTAAAGCGGCCTGTTCATACCATTTGATTGCCTCATTAAAATCAACCGGAACGCCCATTCCGAGATGATATGACAATCCAATCATATACATTGCCCGGACATGTTCCTGACTTGCAGCCTGTCTGAATAAATACAGTGCCTTGACATAATCCTGACTTATTCCCTTACCTTCCAGATACATTGTTCCCAAATTAAACCGGGCAGCCGCGGTCCCTTGAGCGGCGGAAAGTGTATAGAGTTTTATTGCTTCTTTCAGATCTTTTTTTACACCTAAACCGTTGGCGTACATAATACCAAGATTATTTTGTGCTTTACGATTACCCTGATCAGCGCCTTTCGCATACCAATAAACGGCCTTTTTCAAATCAACGTTTGTTCCTTCACCCCATCTGTACATTCTGCCAAGGTAATATTGGGCCTCTGAATTTCCTTTGTTCGCTTCCTTTTCAAGAACAGGAAAAGCATATATAAATTTCTTTTGGTCATATAATGCTATTCCTTTTTCAATATCAGAAGCAAAAACATTTGAGACAAACATAAAAAATATCATTAAAAAGAAAATAAAAAGTGACTTTCTCGATAAAATCATATTTGCCTCAAATTATTCAGCTGAGTTTCATATTATTTTTAAAAAATAAATACCCAAACAGAAGTATTTTTATTCATTGTATATTCATTCAGGTTGTTCGTCACCATAACCATATTTTTTATATTTTACACTCCTCGCCCCGCCAAACGCCTCCTTTGCCATCGATGACGTCTGCGCTCCCACGATCTGTCTGAACAACTGGATCACCGGATTCTCCGCTCCCGTGTCGGTCGCCTGACGGAACAGTGTCGTCCCCGTAAACGTCACCAGTGTCAACAATCCCGCCTGTACTCCGCTTTGTCTCGATTTCGCTTCCACGTAGATTTCTTTCGCTCTGGCTTCCGGTACTTGGGATTCCTGAGGATACAACTCAGTCACATTAAAAGAGGAAGAGAAATAAAAACAGCCGGCTACAATCCGGCTGTTTTATGGTTTAAAACTCACCTGTTTTTATTGCAGTGGAGAGATCAACTCTTTGAGCGATTGCACGACACCGGTACCGGATGTTTCCCGGTTCAGCCGCCGGATGGCGGGATCGGAACCCAATGATGCTGCCTTTCGGTACAACTCAAAAGCCTTGTCTTTGTCGGCTGCTCTTCCGAAGCCGTTTTCTTCCATGACGCCGAGCCAGTACCACCCGTCCGCTTTTCCGTTTTCTGCTGACATGGTGAATAATTCGGCCGCCTTTGGATAGTCTTTCGGATAGTTTCCCCATCCCATTACATAGATCAATCCCATGCCGAACGGAGCGTCTTTTTTGTCACCGTGCTGTATGCCGAGAGCATACCATTTATAGACTTCGTCCCATCGTTTTGCGTCACTAGGGTTGTCTTCGGGAAGGTAAAGGGTGGAAAGGTTCCACATGGATGGTGTGAATCCTTTATCCGCTGCCCTTTTATACCATTTGATGGCTTCGTTCGTATCGATGGGGACGCCCTCGCCAAAATGGTAAATAAGACCCATTGCATGTAAAGCCTTATCGTACCCTTTATCTGCTGATTTTTTATTCCAGTAAAGCGCCTTTTCATAGTCCTGACTTACAGCTTTTCCTTCGGAATAACATATTCCAAGGTTATATTGAGATTTCATATGACCTTTTTTTGCTGCATCATCAAATAAATTACAAGCTTTTTTACTATCTTGCTTGACATACTGACCATTCAAGTACATCAAGGCAAGATTAAATTGCGAATATTCATTTCCTTGTTTTGAAGATTGTGAATATAACGCGTAAGCTTTTTTTAAATCTTTTTTTACTCCCTGACCATCAAGATATAAACCTGCAAGATTATTTTTTGCCTTTGAATTACCTTGATTTATACTTTTTTCATACCAATAAGCAGCCTTCTTGTAATTTATTTTTGTACCATAACCAAGTTCATACATTTTTCCAATCTGGAATTGTGCTTCAGCATTACCTCGCATTGCTTCTTTTTCAATAACCGGAAATGCCTCGACATATTTCTTTTGATGAGATAACTCCATTCCTCTCTGAAGCTCATTCGCAAAAACAAGCGATCCTGAAGAATACAGAATAATAAATAAAAAGACAGGAATATTTTTTCGCAATCCAAACATGAGGTTGCCCTTGTAAATTCATTTTTATAATCTTAACTTCAAATTGTAAAGTATACTAAATTTGAATTGATATATCTTGATAATAATTTTTCACTCTTGTATATCTTTTTTGTTTTCAAAGTATTTCGATTTCGATGCCTCTCTCGCCCCGCCAAACGCCTCCTTTGCCATCGATGACGTCTGCGCTCCCACGATCTGTCTGAACAACTGGATCACCGGATTCTCCGCTCCCGTGTCGGTCGCCTGACGGAACAGTGTCGTCCCCGTAAACGTCACCAGTGTCAACAATCCCGCCTGTACTCCGCTTTGTCTCGATTTCGCTTCCACGTAGATTTCTTTCGCTCTGGCTTCGGTTACCTGTGATTCCTGACGGTACCGGATGTAGTCCGGGTCACGGTCTATTTTGTCGTAGTTGGCCAGCATGTCTCTTTTGGTCGCCATGTAGGCGTTCCGGTACCCGGTGTTGACGGCGACACTTCCCTTGATGAACATGTCTCCTTTTTTCGCCAGGTTCATGCCTTCCCCCACTTTTGATACGCCTTTCATTCCCAGCATGGCAGGTACAAGTTTTTCGAACAGATCGCCTGTCATTTTGTCCGGCCTCATCCATGCGGCTTGCCCGGGATTCAATGTCAGCCATTCCAGACGGTTGTAGTCATCGCTACGCATGCCCGCGTACAAGCCCTTGACTCGCGCGGCTTCTCCGGAGATGCTTTCCTGAAGTTTTCCCGTAAAGCCGGTCATGTTTTCCAGTTCACGTGCCATGCCGGCGGTATCGTTGCCGTGTGCGATATACATTTGCTGGTAATGGAACATGGCCGTTTCCGGTGGCGGTGCGGAGGATATGATCGTCAAGGCGGTATTGAGCGAATTTTCAGTGAGGTTGACCATGCCCCGGTGGACGCTGGCCATGAAGTTTTTGGTCACCCTTCCATAGGCCGTATTGTCCAGACTGTTCATGGCGTTTGCGACGGTTTGCGAAAATCGCAAATCAGGCTGTGAACCATTTTGCAAATGCGTTTTGACCTGTTCGTTCAATGTATCAAGTGAAAAGCTTCCCTGTGAAATTCCCGACAAATCGCCTCCTGCAGAAGCGACAGATGCATTGTAGAGCCGGTTCAGAAACGGATAGGCCTGTTTCTGCGCCATGACGGGATCGAATGTTGAATGGGCGACACCGATGTGGGCGCTCATCAGCGCCTGCATCAATTCCCTTTGTTCCTTGCCGTACCAGCTGAGGCCTTCAGGATCGAATCTGGCGTTTTTTACGTCTGCAAGCCCCTTTGCCATATCTGAGTTCTGGACGAACAGGCGATTCAGGATTTTTTCGTTGCTCGCAATATAATTTTCGGATTCTTTTTCAACCAGCCAGTACATCGGGTCGGCATGTTCCAAATTGATGGCCGTATTGGCGGTACGGGTCATGTTGGCCTTGCTGGCAGTACCGGTTGTGACGGGAGTAAAACGGTTTGCCTGACCGTCCGGTTTCTCAGGCGAGATACCCTTATTCCCGAAAAACAGCGACAAATCGGGCAAATTGGCGCTTTCCGCACCAATGGCCGCACCATCAGGCTGCCCTTCTTCATTTTTTTGGCCGTTCGGCCCATTTGGATTGCCCGTCTTACCGTTCAGGCGATTGGGCACAACGGGCATTTTGTCGCCCCCAATATCCGGTTTGGGGACAATGACTATTCCCTCATCTCCTGTTTTTGCACCCGAGATAGCCATTCTCTCATCGCCCGTTCCCGCGCCGGGCACGATGATACCGTTGCCCATATTCCTGAAAGATCTGTCAGGAAAAAGCATTCTGTCTTTTAACAGGTTGTCGTCCCTCTTCTCCTGTTCCGTCATGTGCGGAGCCGGAACAGTACGCGTGACAACCGGATCGGGATCAAGGGAAATCAATGGTTTTTTCGAACCCTGAGTGTTTTCCTTATTCGCTGACTCCGGCAAAAGTGGTAAGGGTGCGCCATCACCACCGCCTGTCTGTTCCAGCATATTGCCCAGATTGTCCGCATATTTTTTGACGGTACCGATAATCGGGTTTGCCCTTGCCATTTTTTTCGGCTGGTTCAGTCCGCTTGCGTCATTTTCCTCATCATCTTCAAATCCCCATTCTTTAGCCATTTCCGGTTTTTCCTTTCAATTCCAAATAAATGAAATAATGCTTTCCATTCATTTTCTTATCCCGTTTATAATTCAATTTCATGGTTTCAAATAACACCCAGCACCACAAAAAAGACCTTAAATGGTCTTATCATATAACGGTTTGAGAAATAGGGACAAGCGTGAAAGCTGTCCGGTTTTGGAGGAATATGGAAGGGATGAAAACGGAGCGTTCAACGAGTCGTGCTACAAGCGTTTTTCTCTCGTGCAGGAGCCTTGTTTGCCCAAAAAAAAGGCAGTCCTCATCCGTGCCGCATGGATGCAGGCTCTTCACAGTGTTCTCCACTACCTTGTCCACAGGTTTCGTGCATAAACGGGATTAATTTCCGGATTGGTGACAAGACGTGACCCGGCAGGATATTTTTGACTGTTGCGCCAAAGAAATGTGTCTAAAAAGCAAAAATCTCCGCATCATGAAAAATTGACGCAGTCGGTTTCACTCTTAATATGAACAAACCCGCAACCGGACTGAAAAAGCTTACCGGTACGGTAAATAATCCAGAAACCGCCGGACAGCGACGGACGCCGTTTTGGTCTCTTTCAGGGCAAGGCTGATATTGCGGCAGGCGGGAACGTCCAGCTCTTTCGTGACAACCCGGTAAGGGATACGTTTCAAAATCAGCTCCGGCAGGATGCTGACGCCAAGGCCGCTTTCCACCATAGACATGATGGCGTAGTCGTCCCACAGGGTATAACGTACTTTCGGGATCAATCTGGCTTGCCTGAATATTTCCGACACGTCGTCATTGGCCCCTTTTTCCAGCAAAATGAATGGTTCTTCGCACAGTGCGGCCACCGGGACACGTTCATACTCTGCCAGAGGATGGTTTTCCGGCAAGACAGCCAGGAAACGGTCCTGTTCCATGAAAACCGTTTCAAAATCCGGATGGGTCGGCAAGAGCACAAACCCGCAATCGACCCGCCCCTCCTCGATCCAGCCTTCGATTTCCGCATAATCCCCGGGCAAAAGCTCGTAATCGATGTTTGGATAATCTTTCTGAAATGCCCGGATAATGTTCGGCAGCCAGTGCGTCGCCACGCTGGAAAAGGTGCCGATCCGGATCAGGCCGGATTGAAGCCCGTTGAGTTCATCCACTTCCATCTGCAATTTCCGGTATTGTTCGCAAACGCTTTTCGCAAAAGGCAAGAGCTTCAGCCCTTCGGACGTCAGCTTGACTCCGGCGCGGTTTCGCTCCAGAAGCGTCACATTCCATTCGCTTTCCAGATCGCTGATCATGCGGCTGATGCCCGACTGGGAATAAAACAGCACTTCGGCCGCTTTCGTGAAGCTTCCATATTCCACGGCCTTGATGAAAGCCTGATATTTCTGAATGTTCTTGTCCATGAAGTACTGTCTCAATTATCCGATATCATCATGGAACATATGATAAACATCCGTTTTTGTAATTTCAATAAGACGGGCTTATCCGGTCAGGAAAAAGCAAGCGCCTTTTTTACCATATTGGACAAGGACAGGATTGAAACAGGGCTGCCGGGTTTCATGCGGAAAATGATAATGACAGGCTATTTCGGATAACGGCGATCTTTCAAGGGATCATTCCGGAAACGGACACATGCATGAAATCAGGCGATAACCATACTTTTCAAATCAGGAGAGTCAAATCAGCTTCCACGTCACATCCCGAATTCCCTGATACACGCCGATGCCTTCGGATAAGCGGATTCCAGCGATTCTCTCTTTCCCATTTCAAAATCGGCGAAATCGAAACCGGGCGCAACAGTGCATCCGACAAATGAAAAATCCGTGCCTGCGCATGGCGTCGCACCGAACCAGACACCCGCCGGTACGACGTATTGAAGGAGCTGCCCCGCCCCGATATCCTGCCCGAGGATCACTTCATCCGTTTTGCCATCCGGATGGATCATGGCCAGCCTCAGAGGGCCTCCCAGATAAAAATGCCAGATCTCATCGGAATGGATGCGATGAAGGTGGGAATACTGCCCTTTTTCAAGCAGGAAATAGATGGCCGTCGAAAAGTGGCGGCTGCCGGTAAACCGCTCCGGCAAGGCAGATTGCGCAATAAGGTCAACGCTACGGTAACTTTCCCGGTAATACCCTCCCTCGGGATGCGCCACCAGTTCAAACCGTTCGATCAATGCATGTGCTTCCATTTTTCCCTTTCGTCATCATCCTGACATTCTCCCGGATTATTCTGGCATCGACGTGAGCATTCAACAAGACAAAACAAATCCGTTCATATGAATCCATTGTGAAAAACAGCAAAGATAAAAGAAATTGAACAAACTCAAGTGATTTCAAATACAAATCAGCCAGACTTCGTGATTAATTTGCCTGATTTGACTGAAAAACAAATTCATCTGTTCACGATCCCCGATTTTTTGCGATAATACTGATTGTTATATTGATCCTTTAAATATCTATGGAATGGTTATTTGATCCGGCTATCTGGATCGGTTTGCTGACCCTGGTCGTCCTTGAAGTCGTCCTGGGCATTGATAACCTCGTCTTTATCGCCATCCTGGCCGATAAGCTCCCACCGAAAGAAAGAAACCGTGCCCGTCTGACCGGCCTGATCCTTGCCATGATCATGCGTCTGGGCATGCTGTCGCTTCTGTCATGGATGGTGACGCTGACGCGGCCTCTGTTTACCATCTATAACGTCTCCCTTTCCGGACGGGACCTGATCCTGTTGATCGGTGGTGTATTCCTGCTTTTCAAGGCCACGACGGAATTGCATGAACGGCTGGAAGGCCGTCCTCACCATCAGGATGAATCGAGGGTATTCCCGAGCTTCTGGGTTGTCGTGACCCAGATCGTCATTCTTGACGCCATTTTCTCGCTGGACTCCGTCATTACCGCCGTGGGTATCGTCAGCCACCTGCCCGTCATGATGGCAGCCGTCATTATTGCCGTGCTCATCATGGTCTGGGCATCCCGCCCCCTGACCGAATTCGTCGGCAAACACCCGACCGTGGTCGTGCTCTGCCTGTCATTCTTGCTGATGATCGGCCTGTCGCTGATTGCGGAAAGCGTCGGCTTCCATATTCCGAAGGGCTATCTCTATGCCTGTATCGGCTTCTCGATACTGATCGAAATGTTCAACCAGATCGCGCAGCACAATTTCATGAAGCATATGGCGCAAATCCCCTTGCGCGACCGTACCGCCGATGCTGTCCTGCGCCTTTTGGGAGGCAAATCGCGCTCCGAGCCGCGAGAACTTGAACCGGACGAAAAAACAGTCATTGACGAAGCGCCTGTCTTTGGTGAAGAAGAACGCAATATGGTCACCGGCGTTCTGACGCTGGGCGAACGCTCGATCCGTTCCATCATGACACCGAGAAACGACGTGTCATGGGTCGATCTGGACGACACGTCCGAAAGCATACAGGAACAGTTACGCAACACACCCCACAGTTTTTTCCCGGTCTGTCGTGGCAAACTGGACAATATTTTAGGCGTTGCCCGTGCACAGGACCTGATGGACGACTTGCACACCTATGGAAAGATCAATGCCGAATTCAGCCTGCGCGAGGCTATCGTCATGCCGGAATCTGCTGGCGTCTTGCAGGCAATGGACCTTTTCAAGACATCCCGCGGCCAGATCGCGCTGGTGGCCGATGAATACGGCACGATCGAAGGCCTTCTGACACCAATCGACATCCTTGAAGCCATTGCCGGGGAATTCCCGGACGAAGACGAACAGCCTTCCGTGCAGGAACTGGAAGACGGCGTCTGGGAAATCGAGGGAGCGACAGACCTTTATACGGCCGAGCAGGTATTGGGAACGGACGGTCTCGTCGATGACGATCAGGAATATTCTTCCATCAACGGGTTCCTGCTCGAACGGTTCGGAACGGTTCCCCATGCCGGACAATCATTCGAATATAACGGCTACCGTTTCGAAGTCACCGAAATGGATGGACGCCGCATCGTGAAAGTACGCGTAACCCGCGTTGAAAAACCGCACGCGGAAGACGAATGAGCGGCTTGCCTGCCTGATTTTCTCCAACCCGGAATACATAGCCGTGTTTCGGAGAACTTTCCATCAAAACATTGCACGGAAAAAGTTGGCTTTTCTTTTGTCCACAAAAAAGCCGGTGAATGATTCACCGGCTTTATGCCATTGAAAAACCGGAAGTACCCCGGAATGAGTCACATCAGATACCAATGGAAAAACTCAGGCGTTCAAAGGCCAAAGACCCTTGAAGCCTTTATCTGCGACGGTCGTATGTCGGATTGACATGCTGCCCTTTCGGCACGACTTGCCCGTTGAAATACTGCTGCGGATTATTTCTCGGATTGCCGCTGTCCATAAACTTCTGGATACCCTGTTCCAGATGCTTCAGCATTTTTTCCGACTCGATCTGGGCACGGTCGGCTCCCTGCTGGGGATTACCTTCAGCAGGAGCCGGTGTCCCCTTGTCAAAATAGCCGAACGGATTCGATCTGGAACCCGGAGGCTCCGGTGCCTGATAATCACGCATGGCATCATTGAAATCGGCATCCATTTTGTTTTTTTGCTGCTCGCCCTTAAACCAGTCGTAAAAAGCACTGCCTGCCTGGGTAACCCCTTTGGTCGCCCTCGGATCGGCAAGCCCTGCCAGAAAACCTTCGAAAAATGCACTCATATAAACTCCTTTCATTCCCTTCGGACGCGAGGCGCCCTGTACTCGTAAACAGACATCGACGACATGCCGTCCGGCATGATTCATCGGGAGAACGCTTTGAAGGAAACGGATTCATTTCGACAACAAAAACATTTCCACATAACGATATCCATCTATACTTATACGCCTGTTTCAGACCATCTTCGGACATTTATGGCACATTTGTGACGTTTTTGCCCAATAAACAGGCAAAAAAGGAGAAAAAATGATTAAAAAACATCATGCAGACCGTTTTATGTCTGAGCGATGTTCTGATTTTTGACTTTTTCGCCGGATTTCCGTTCGCTTTTCAAAAACGGATCAACCGTTTTTCACTCTTTCCTGAACGAATATCCCATGATGGTATCGTCGGCGGCGAAAGCCTGACGCTCGAAAAAAGGAACGGATTTTTCACCCGGCAAAACAAAAAGCGTTTCAAAAGACTGCGTTCTCGCCCAGTCCTGAACAGTATCCATTAACCCGGCAGCAATTCCCCGATTGCGGTAAGCGGGCAAGGTAAAGACATGCGCGACATAACCTATACGCAAACGTTCTTCTGAGAAGGATGGCATTTTTTCCAGCATGCCGATATAAACGACTGAAACGACGCGCCCGGCCTCGCTGGCGATCCAGCAGACGTAATCCACTCCCATGTACGTTTCAAGGAAAGCGTAAAAACGCCTGATGAATTCATCCTCGTTGAACTCCGGCGAATCATTTTCTTCTGTGGCATACACCCGGTACAGGCGAGCCATTTGCCCGTAATCGGCTGGCGAGGCTATCGAAAATTGCATGATTGGCTCCGTAAATTGTAAAAATATGATTCATTCGGTCATGAGCCGGGCTGTTAGCAGGTAAAATCCGTTTTTTTTACAGACTGTGCTTTCATCCCGAAAGGATCAGGATCACCCCCGTTACTTTTCCCCTCAACCTGAACAAGTATAAAGAAAAAAGACGAACGCCCAATGAAAAAATTCCTTGCTTTGTCCCTGTCCACCCTGCTGGCATCATTCACCCTCGTCACGGCTTCGTGTCTGGCCAGCCCGCTCCAGGAAAACATTGACGCCATCGTTAAAGACAAACAGGCTGAAATCGGTGTCGTCATCGAAGGTTTCGACTCCCACCAATACGCCGGGTTCAATGAAAACACCCGTTTTCCCATGCAAAGCGTCTTCAAGTTCCCCGTCGCGCTGGCTGTTCTTGATCAGGTCGACAAAGGCAAAATAAACCTCGACGAAACACTTCTTCTGAAACCGGCAGACCTTTTGCCCAATACCCACAGTCCGTTAAGAGAGAAATACCCTGATGGAAACGCAGCCGTTTCCATTCGCGAGATCCTGAAAGAAACCGTCGCCGCTTCAGACAATAACGGCTGCGACATCCTGCTGCGTCTGGTCGGGGGCCCGCAAGCGGTCGATCAATACATCAAAAGCCTCGGCATTAGCGACATGCAGATCGCCGTCAATGAGCAGGAAATGCATGCCGAAAAGGACGCGCAGCACAAAAACTGGGCCACCCCGGCCGCCACGACCCGATTGCTGCGGCTTTTTCACGACGGCAAACTGTTGAAACCCGACAGCCAGGAATTTTTATGGACGGCCATGCGGGACTCGGTAACGGCACCGGGACGTTTGCGCTCTCCACTCCCGGCCGGAACACAGCTGGTCCACAAAACCGGCACCAGCGATTATTCACCCAAAGACGGTTCCACCGTCAATGACGTCGGCATCATCCTCCTGCCGGATGGCAATCCCGTGTTCATCAGCGTGCTGATTTCCGGCTCCAAAATGTCCATGATGGATACCGAAAAAATCATCGCTTCCGTATCAGGCGTGGCATGGGATCATTTTTCACAGGAAAAGCCGGGGCTTACCATCAGGAAAACCGGCAAACCTGTTGGCAAGGCCGTCGGTCCCGTTCTGAAACCTCATCGAAACCGTCGTTAAAAGCGTTTTTTTCTCTTCTCCGGCTCACGTCGTCAATGCATTTCCCGCATTGACGACAGTCAAGCGCTCACTATTCCCGTTTGATTCCCATCGATTCGTGCCGTATTCCCGTTTGCCCCTCCCTTCCATACGGACTACAATTTTCCTTATCTATCGGTATCCGTGACTGGCAAAAAAACCCGCTCCTCTCACGTTTGTTTGAGGAAAACGGCTTTCCCGCAGAAAAACGACATGAAAAAAACCTTCGCCCTTCTCTTCTCCGGTTTCATGGCGTTTTCCTCAGCCTGCCTGGCACAAACCCTGCAGGATCGCGTCGATGCCATTGTCGCGTCCCACCGTGCCCGCATTGGCGTCGTCATTGAAAACGCCGACGGGAGCGAACGGACGCAATATCATGCCGACACTTTTTTTCCGATGCAAAGCGTTTTCAAATTTCCCATTGCACTGGCCGTGCTCGACAAAGTGGACAAGGGGGAACTGCGCCTCTCCCAGCGCATTTTCCTGAGAAAATCCGACTTGCGACCGAATACCTGGAGCCCCCTGCGCGACCGTTACAAAAACGGGAACGTTTATGTCTCCCTGAAAGAAATCCTGCGTACCACGATGAAAGACAGTGACAACAACGGCTGCGATATCCTGCTGAAACTTGCCGGTGGTCCTGAAGCCGTCACAGCTTACCTGCGCAAAAAAGGCATTGAAGACATGACCGTTGCCACGACAGAAAGAACCATGCATGGCGACTGGAGCATACAAGCCAGAAACCGCGCGACACCGGCTGCGACCAACCGTTTGCTGAAACTTTTTTATGACAGGAAACTTCTGAAGCCCGATACACAGGCTTTCCTGTGGGCAGCCATGCGCGATTCGATGGTCTCGCCTGAACGGCTCAGAAATGGCCTTCCGCCAAAAACACCCTTAATCCACAAGACCGGCACCTCAATGGCCTTTTACAAAAAACAGGGCAATACCGTCAACGATGTCGGTATCGTCATCCTGCCTGATGGAAAACCGCTTTTCATCAGTGTCCTCGTCTCCCACGGCAAGGAACCCAAAGCGGTTACGGAAAAAATGATCGCCCGCCTCTCACGCACAGCATGGGAACACTTTACGGACGAACATTCCGCCATCGCCAGCCGTTGATGATTTGCCTCACTCCCTGAAAAAAAACGGTGCACCAGCTGACCGATGTCTTCTGCCTTGTTACACTCGCCCCATCAAGACCACAAACGGTCTATCAGGCATTAAAAGGCCAAAACATATTTTTTCAGGGAAAACCATGAGCAAGACAAGCGAAACAAACTGGATCGACACCGGCAAAAAACCGAGAACCTTCAGCGAAATGCGGGAAGCGTTCAGCCAGATACGCGGCATGATGAGTGACTGGCGGAAAAAACAGGAAACGTTCGACAATACCCCGGACGAGGATCTCGAAACACGCGTCGCCAACCTGTCCGCTCTGGTGGAAAAAATGAAAGCGTCGGCCATGTGCCGGTCTCCACTGCAGGATGATATTGAAATGGCGTATCTTCTGGAAGCGATCGAAAACGTCATGGCCGTTCCTGCCGGAACAGTCGTATATGTCTGCTCACACCATGCCCCTCGGGGCTACCTGAAAGCGGATGGTTCAGCCGTTGATCGTGAGCAATACAGGAAATTGTTTAACGCCATCGGCGTGCGTTTCGGCTCCGGTGACGGTGTATCCACCTTCAACCTGCCTGATCTGCGCGGCGAATTCATCCGGGCTCTGGATAATGGCCGGGGCGTAGATGCCGGACGTGAACTGGGCAACGTCCAGATGGATGAATTCAAAAGCCATTACCATGGCTTCCTTGACCGTCCGAACATGCGACTGGAAACCGGCGTCTATACCTGGACACCCCAGGTCATGGAAGTCGCCGAACAGGATTCCATTTCGACCACCCGCGCAGGCGGTTCGGAAACCCGTCCGCGCAACATCGCCCTGCTGGCCTGCGTCAAGATCTGAAAAACCCTCAGGCTTTCCGGACCTCTTTTTTCACGGCCGACCGTCTTTCCGCCAGATAGACGCCCGTCAGGATGAGCGCGCAGCCGCCGAGTGTCATCACCGTAATGGGTTCATCCAGTACCAGCCATGAGGTCAGCATGGCGACCAGCGGAACGATGTAAATGTAATTTGTGGCATGAATCGCGCCGAGTTCCTTCACGGCGACGTTCCACATGATGAAGCACAGCATCGACGCGATCAGGGACAGGAAAAGCAGGTTCATCCATACCGCAGGCTGAACCAGAATCGCCGTATCCCAGTGAACCGGGTCAATAGCCATAAACGGCACCACCGTGAGAACGCCATAGAAAAACACCTTGCGTGTAATGAACAGCGTCGGATCACGCGTATCGAGCCGTTTTAAAATCAGGCAGTAAAACGCCCATGACAAGGCGGCGACAGCCGTCAGCAAATCGCCTGCCGGAGACAGTTTCAAAACGAAATGCCCGTTGAAAACGACCAGCGCGACACCGACAAGCGCCATGACCGACCCGACAATCAGGCTTTTCCTCAACTTCTCATTCCGGTAAAACAGCACGACCAGAAAAGCCGTCAACAGCGGGGAAATACACACGATCAGCGAGACATTCGACGCCAGCGTCAGACCCAAAGCCGTATTTTCCGTCACAAAATAAAGCGCCCCGCCGCAAAAACCGGCCGCCACCATCCACAACTCGTCCTTCAGATTATCCGCAAACAGCCGTTTGGGCGCCAGAAAACAGATACACACATACGCCAGGACAAACCGGTAAACGAAAATGTCCACTGGCGACAAACCGTGCTGGATCAGCACTTTCGTCGACACGAACGTCGTCCCCCAGATGGAAACGGTCACGAGTGCCATCAGGTGATACCAGATTGTGTGTTTGGAAGTCATAAGAAGTTCGAAAAAAACCGGACATCTTCCGGCAAGCCCTTTTGCCAGCAGCCACGCCTGACGAAAGGAAGGATTTTAACCGATCTGCCCGTCAGGCCGGACAAGTAACGGAATGAAAGCTTCCGTTTCCTGATCCACACCCTTTAGACAGCAGGACAGATTTCAGTTTTATTATAGGGATTGACGAACAAAACGCCATAGATGGAATGAAAATAAGGAAAAAATCCTGTCAATTGCGTTTATACTGGCCATATTCTTTACCAAACCTGAAAAACCGCCCAATAACAGGAAAAAACACCATGACCCCGCTGGACAAGACCGACCTGAAAATACTGGAAGCCCTGCAAAACGACGCAAAAATCAATGCCAAGACCCTCGCGGCCGATCTTCACCTGTCCAAAACCCCGATTTACGAACGCATCAAACGGCTCGAGGAAGAAGGCGTCATCAAACAATACGTGGCACTGGTCGATCCGGAAAAAATCGGGCTGCCCCTCGTCGTCTTCTGCAACGTCACCCTTTCCACCCATGACAATGAACACATCCGGCAATTCCATGAAGCCATTGCCGATATCGACGAAATCATGGAATGCTATTCCATCGGTGGCATCCACGACTTCTTTTTGAAAGTCGTCGTGAAAGACCTGAAAGCGTATGATCGCTTCGTCTTTGAAAAACTCACCAAAATCAGGGGCATTTCAAAAATGCAAAGCTCATTTGTCTTAAGCGAAATGAAACATACCACCGCCCTGAAACCGGCACTCGGATGAAAACTTTTTTACCGGATTGAAATCTGTTTTACTTCCCCGTCGCATTGGTGGAAAATAGCCGACCATTATAGTTATCCGATACTGAAAACGATCATGTCCATCCAATACTTTGCCAACCGTAAAATCACGGCCGAACAGGCCATTGAGCTATACAGAAAAACCAGTCTTGGCGAAAGACGTCCCATTGACAGCCCGGAAACCTTCGAACAGATGTTAAAACACGCCAACCTCATCGTAACCGCATGGGATGAAAACAGACTGGTCGGCATTTCCCGCACCCTGACCGACTTCGTATACGTCGCCTACCTCTCCGACCTTGCCGTCGACGAAAGCTACCAGAAACAGGGAATCGGAAAGCAGCTCATCAAAGAGACCCAGGCCAATATCGGTCCCAAATGCAAAATCGTCTTGATCGCCGCACCGAAGGCCACTGAATACTACGGCCCGGTCGGATTTGAAAAACACCCGAGCGCCTGGACACTTGCCAAATAAAGCCTCAAACGGCCTTGCCAACAACGACTCCATCTCCTGCTGCGTCAGGAGATGCCTGTCTTAAAAAACGGACTGGAGCTCTTTCAGCTTCCTGAGGGCATTTTCGTTGCCGAAAGCGGCCGCTTTCTGATACAGCCGGATAGCCGTCTTCATATCATATTGGCCCTTATACCCCAGCTCGCACAGAAAACCGAGACCATAAAGCATTTCCGGGTCTTTTGACGAAAACAGCTCATCGAACCAGAGCGTCATCCGCTCATGCGTGCGTTCAGCGTCCGGCCATTCGCCCACTTCCCTGAAAAAACGCCTGAACACCGCACCGACCCCTTGCGCACCCGTCTGCGCCTCCAGTTTTTCCGCCCAGATTCGTGCTTCATCCAGCCGTGAAGGTTCTTTTTCCAGATAAAACAGCACCAGCGACGTCTGGGCAGACACATTGCCCTGTTCTGCCGCCTTTTCAAACCACTCCACCGCCTTGCCGGAATCGGCCTCCACCCCCTTGCCGGACAGATAAGCCGAACCGGCAAGGAACTGGGCCACACTGTCACCCTTGTCCGCCAGCTTCATCAGCCATTTGAAGGCTTCCTGCCTGTCCTGCCTGACCCCGATGCCCTGATCGAACATCTCATAAAGCTTCCATTGCGCCTTGGAATGATCGCCTTCCACAGACGCCTTCACAAACAGGTCATGTGCCTGATGAGCATCTTCCGACCCGCCGATCCCCTTCAGAGAAGCGACCCCCAGATAATAAAGCGCATCCGGATCATTGGACAAAGCGGCCTGATGAAACCAGAAACGGGCTTCCTTCATACTCCTGGCGACCCCTTCCCCCTTGTAATACATAACGCCCAGACGCTTTTGAGCCGCCGCTTCCCCCAGCCGGGCAGATTGCATGCAATATTGAAAAGCCAGCTTGTTGTTCTCACCGACCCCATTGCCTTCGTCATACAACCTGCACAAACCGAGCAAGGCATGCGGATCACCCCGTTTCGCATCACGCTTGTAAACCGACAGGGCATTGGCATAATCCCCTTTCTGATAATACTTGTCCCCTTCAGTCAGTTTTTCCTCCCCCTTCTTTTCACAGGCGGCCAAAGAAAAAAACAGAAAAAGAATAATTGAAAGAGATAATGATTTTTTCAGCATTTTTAAAAACTATCTATTACAAAAAACAAAATGACCGGAGTCACCATACAAAGCGTCCCGCCATTATAAAACCGGAAAAACGTTTCATCCGTTTTATCAAACTTTTATATGTCACCCAAAATTGAAAGGCATCCGCCTGTCCGGAAAAGAGACCCTGTCATCGGGTAATGTAGCACCTCCGAAAAAAAATTCCAGTCATTTCCCGAGTATAGACATGACGGCACTACCGTTTTCCCCGGATGTTGACAAGGCGCGACCCAAAAAAGACCGGCACCACCATCCGGCTGCTCTTTCTGGTCATTTACCCCTGCACCCTATTCTTTGTCAGCTATCCATCACCTCACGCCAAAAACACCTGCATTGCACCTGATAGCGCTATGGAATTGGACCCCTTATATTCAGAAATTGTCTGAATTGAAAAATAAATTCTGTAATATTCTTGTTCCGCGTCCTTCCGACCCATCCCGTGTCGCCTTCCGGATCCCCGCTATCAGCAAGGCCTTGATCGCCCCGAAGATCGCCGCCGCATCCGATTCCATCCGTGCGTGTCTGGTTCCTATCGAAAATCTCGCCTGATGATCTGTCAGTCCTCCTTGTCTCATATCACGGTAGGCTCCGTTTTTCCACATGTCGTCTTCGCTTTTTTTCATGACTTCATCCATGTGTTCGTCATATTTCTTTCCCTTGCCATTTAAGGCACCCAGTGCCACTTCTCCCACTGTTCCGGCTGCTCCCAGAAATTTCATTATCCATGCCGTGCCCAACAGTGCTGTGATGTCCTGTGCTCCTTTTCCTGCAATTTTGTAACCCAGATAGCCGGGATTGGTCACGCTGGCCTGATTGAAGTCTTTGCTTCTCGCGTCTTCGTGCTTTTTGCTTTCGTCACGAAACTGCTGCCTGAACCGGTACAATCCGTATTCCATCGGGTCGAATTCGTATTCCATTTTCGTTTCAGGGTCGGTATAGCGGAGCTTTAGAATTGATTTATAAAATTCAAGAAGTAATAAAAAAAATCCTCTCTGGATAGAGAGGACTTATAATTAATTTCAAAATAATCGCATCTTATAATTCACTGCAAACTTTTATTTCGCAATTCAAATTCCTTTAAACTGTTTTTTGTCAGATCATATTTGCTTTTCGATGCCTGTTCATAGTAATAGCGCGCTTTTTCGAGGTTCTTTGGAACACCATCACCATTTTCATAGATAACAGCCAATTGATACTGGGATATTGGATTTCCCTGATCGGCTGATTTTTTATACCAGGCAATGGCTTTTTGCATATCTTTTTCTGGCGGAAGACTATACTGATTCAACATTCCAAGAACCGCTTCTCCTGTATTATCGCCTTGTGCTGCTGCTTTTTCTGCCCAGTAGCGAGCTTTTTCCCTGTTGGTCAATACACCATCACCTGAATAATATAATAATGCCAAAACTCCCTGTGAATAGGCATCTCCCATTTCGGCAGCTTTTTCAAACCATTTTGCTGCCTCGCTGAAATCCTGTAGTGTTCCTTTTCCTCCGTAATACATAATTCCAAGCCTGATATACAAGTCTTTTTCTTCAGATTCATCCAGATCGGTTTTTTTTAATTCTTCAGATGCTTTTTTAAACCATTTGAATGTTTCTTTGAATCCTTCTCCATCTCTGGTATCTGGAATATGGCAAAATCCTGCTTTCAAAAAGGCTTTCTTGTTTCCCTCTTCGGCTGATTTTTGATAGTAGTTGCAAGAAACGACTTTATCTTTTTCAACCCCATTACCTTGACGATACATCTCGCCAAGATAATAAGCGGCTTCCATACTTCCGGAACTATATGCTTTTTTTAGGGATGCCAACGCTTTATCATATGATCCGTTTTGATAGTATTCGATACCTGCTTTTTCATCTGCGAGGTATTTATTATCTTTTTCTGTACAAGCGGATATTGTCAAAAGCACAGCAATCAGAAGAAGAAATAAAGATTTATTTTTCATTTGATGAAATTTTCTGAAAATGACTATGTTCATTAAGGATTTCTATTATTGGATTTATCGTTCATTTTGTCCATAAAGAAATCCATACCATAATCCAGAGACGTGTCCTGAAATCCCCTAGTAACAGGCCCCTCAGTCCCATCCCTCACCAACTTCCCGCCTCCCGCCACCAGCAAGGCCTTGATCGCCCCGAAGATCGCCGCCGCATCCGATTCCATCCGTGCG
>JAHYZB010000085.1 GCA_019424645.1 Oxalobacter formigenes | reverse complement strand
TTCGATCAGAGGTTCCATTACGTCATTCATATAGGCTGATCTGTTTTCATGGAACCAGTCCTTGCTGTTTGCTTGTCTGTTTTCAGTCAGAAAGTTCAGCGTATTTTCAGTGATTGGCATATTTCACACAGTGTTTAATTAAATATTGGGATCAGGCAACAAATTTTCCAAAAAAAGGATAAGATGATTATTCATTGCCAGGAAGTAATTTTATTTCAACCACTGACCGATCTGTTCACAGAAAGGTTTTTGATCGAGACTCAAAGTCTTTCAAAATGAGCCGTACATCTGAAAATAGTTTCATTTCGAATCTATTTGATGGAGTTGCGACGATTGTTGCAGATTCGAAATTGACATTGATAAATGCTAACGATGCATTTTGCATCGGTTTTGGCATTTCCGCGGAGGCTGTTTCCAAAGAGGAATATGCGTTAACCGATTTGCTTGACGACGATTCGTCCTCAAGACTTTGCGAGTGTATATCTTCTCATCCTGTTACATCTCAATGTAATCGTGTTTTGTTGAAAAAGGTGAAAAGCCGGCGTCCATTTCAGGTAACGGTTGTGAGGGGTGAAGAGCGCCTTCATGAAAACCGCTTTGCCGTTTACCACCTTGTGTTTTCCGAGCAGGCAGAAATTCATGAGTTGATGCAACTGATTGCTTTTGAAAAACGGAAGCTCGATATTCTTTCCTCCCTTTCCGAAGACATTACTTTTGAATACGATTTTGGATCGGACACCATTTGTTTTACAGATAAATACAAAACGGTTTTCGGCAGCAATCCCGTCATTTCACGGTTCAGGGAAAGACTGAACGGACTTGAATTTATCGATGGTTTGACAGACAGTTTTCGTGACCAGTTTATCACGATGCAATTGCCTGCCGGTGAAAGCTGTCAGGCCAGGATTCACACACAGGACGATCAATATAAATGGTTTTCACTTTATTGTTCACAAATTACCAGTGATACCGGACAGCCGGTCAAGTCGGTAGGCATCATTCGGGATATCGACATCCAGAAAAAAGAACAACAGTTCCTGCTGGATAAATCGCGGGTGGATTCGATGACCGGCTTGCTGAACAAGACGATAACGGAAGAGCTTATCCGAGAAGCCATTGATATGGCTACTCCAGATAACATTGGTGTCCTGATGATGATTGATATCGATCTGTTCAAGAATGTCAACGATACGCTTGGACATCTTGCTGGCGATGAAGTCATTATGCAAATAGCCAGCCAATTACGACGGACATTTCGGGAACGTGACATTATCGGCAGAGTGGGGGGCGATGAGTTTCATGTTTTCATGCAGGATGTGAAAGACACCGGTTTCGTACGCGAAAAAGCCCGTGTCTTATGTGAATCGATTGAAAAACTCTTTGAAAATCATGAACAGAATTTTCCCATTACTGTCAGTATCGGCATTGCGTTTACCGGGCAGGGAAAATCGTACAGCGAATTATTCCGGCAAGCTGACATCGCCTTATACAACGCCAAGGCAAATGGCAGAAACCAGAGTTTCTTTTACGGACAGACAGTCAGTGATACCGATAACACGAAACGTGAAAAAGCCTTACTGACAATTGGCGCTTCACGTGAGGGCATACTGGTCGATATCATCGATATTTTGTTCAGTACGCCGGATATCAGGCAAGGTATTGACAAGGTGCTTGAATTCATTGGACAAGCCTTCAATATCGGAAAAGTTCGTGTTGTCGAAATGTCGCTGGATTTGACCACCCTGTCAGTCACACATGAGTGGGCTGCCAAGGCCGAATGGCTAAACAAGCATCTATATCAAAATTGTCCGGTCTCGGAAATCGTCGTGCCGAAAGCACAGGACACCAACGGTATCTATTACTGTAGCGATACCACTCTTCTTTCAGAGGAGCAACGGGCATTCCTGAAGGGAGAACCGGTTGTTTCACACCTGCAATGCAATATTGTCCAGGATGGAAAAATTATCGGATATATCAGTTTTGAGGACAGGAACCAGAAACGGATCTGGACGCAACAGGAGATCAATGCACTGATTCTCATGTCGAAACTGATTAGTGAAATTATCCGGCAACAACAATCTTTAAGTCTGTTACATCACAGTTATACATCGACCCGAAGCATACTGAATAGCATCCAGGGCGTTTATATCTACGTTGTCGATGAAAACGGAAATATTCTGTATTACAACGATAGTGCATCAAAATGCTTCAGGGATCTGGAAGAAGGAACGGATAATCTTGACGAGGGACTGAAACAGCTGCAGCCAGATGTCTTTTGCCCTGCCGATGTTCTGAAAGAGAAGGGACAGTACAGTACGGTTTTAAACGATACCCCTTTCGGATCATCCATGAATGTGTCTGTATCCCACATTTTGTGGGAAAACCGTGAATGGGCCTATATTGTCCTGCTCTCGGAACATACACAATCTCCGGAAGAACAGGAAGAGCAGAGAAAAAGAAATACCTACATCGCGGCCTTGTGCAATACCTGCGATCATATTGTCGATATCGATCTTGAAACGGGCATTTACGACATTCTTGCTCAATCGAGGACGTTTAATAATTATGAATTGCCGACAATAGATGACTATCAACGTTCTCTTGAAATGGTTGCCGAAAGATATGTAAAGCAACCGCTGCAGCGTGCATTTCTGAACAAGTTCAGCTTGCAGGAAATGAAGCAGGTGTTTGCTGAAGGTGCAAACAATGTCAGCATGGAATATGAATTGCAGGAGACTGCCGATGGCGAACCGGTCTGGAAAGAACAGACGGCGTTCCTGCATCGGCTTGAAGACGGTTCGGAGCATATTCTTTTCTACGTCAGAGACATTACGGACAAGAAACTGGAAGAGGTGCGCCGGAAAGAGGAAGAAGACAATTTCATTCTTGCACTCCAAAGCAACTATTCGGAAATATTTCATATCGATCTGGACAAGGGATTGATTTCACCCCTGTATTACAACAGGGACCAGATTCCTATTGCCAATGCGATGGATTATATGGATTACGTCCATCAACGTGGAATGAATCGATTGCATCCCTCTTATGTAAAAACGACTTTCGACTTTTATGATCTCAAGCGGGTTCGGGAACAATGTGCTGCAGGTGAAGCATCCGAACAGGAGTATCTGAAACGACAGGTTGAAGGAGGGGGGTACGAATGGGTTGTTGCCACTATTCGACCTGTTGAAGGAAATGGCCGCAGGGCACTTTTGTTGCTTCGCGATGTTACCGACCTGAAACAGATGGAAAAAACAGTGAGAGGGCTGGAAATGCGTTATAACGCACTCTTCCGCCTCTCCTATGATATTTCGACAGAAATCAATCTTGAAACGGAACAATATACAAGAACGTTCTTTTTGCAGGAAAAAACGGATACTTTTGAAAAAGGGCGTTATCCGGATGATTTCTCCAGATTCCTCGAGCTGGTTCATCCATCGGAGCAGGAAAGGGTCAAACAGTGTCGCAGCATGGATGCACTTGTTCAGCTGTATCAAAAAGGGGAAAGCGAGAACGTCTGCGAGTATCGGATTTTGTTCAATGATGACTATATCTGGATGTCAAGTCGTGTTCTCTTCCTGAAAGAAGACGATGTGGTAACGGCTTTCGTGCTGGCAAGAAATATTACCGCCCAGAAGAAGATCGAAGAAGAACGGAATATGGAAACGCAACGCTTCAATCTGGCGATCCGTAATACGTACAATGAAATTTATGAAGTCGATCTGGTAAACAATACCTGCAAACTGACTTATTCCAACAGTCACAATCTGATACCTGCGCCGGAAAACGAGAGTCTGGACAAATTCGCCGATTGTTATGTCCATGCCGATGACAGGCCATTTTTCAAAAGCTTTATTGTCGGAGACCATTTGAGACAGGAGTTCGTTTCCGGAAAGAGCGAGATTCATGGCGATTATCGCCGTCTGGGTCATGACGGACAGTGGTATTGGGTTTCCGCCATTATCGTACCTGTTTACAACAGCTACGACAGTTTCCCGAAGAGGGGTCTGTGTTTCATTCGTGATATTTCCGAAAAGAAAAAACGAGAACAGCAATTACGTATTAACGAGCAATACGACCACGCACTTCGCCAGATTTACGATGAATTATATGAAGTCAATGTATCAGACGATTCCTATCGTATCGTTTATCACGTCGAAGGGAAGTATAAAATCCCGCCAGCGTCAGGTAAATTGACAAACGCGATAAATAGCATTTCAAAAGAGATGATCCATCCGGAAGATACCGCACGGTTTCGGGAATTTTTCGATATTGGAAATATGCGCCACAGTTTCAGAAACGGTCAGGATTACCGGATTGCCGAGTTCAGAAAACTCTTGCAGGATGGAACCTGGCGATGGGCGTCCCTGACCGTATTCCCGCTTTCGGGTGGTGACGGCAGCGACGAAATGTATCTCGTTTTTATCATGGATATAGACGCACGCAAGCAGGCGGAAGAAATCGCGCTTCAGAATGCGTTCCTGGAAAAACAGCGTTTTGCGGATGAACGTTACAAAACGATTGTGGAACAGACCAATACGCTGGTTTTCGAGTGGGTCGTCAATACGGACGAGCGTTATGTTTCGCCGGAAATACCGAAGCGTTTTGCAGGTAATTATGACAATCGTGACATTATGTGGATCTGGCGTGACGATCATGTCATTCATCCTGACGATATGATTCTGTTCGAACAGTTTCTCAAGGGAATAACGAAACAGAACCATGTTGAAATGGTGGCACGTTACAAAAAAAGGGATGGCGAGTACGCATGGAACAGGGTAACGCTGTCATGCCTCGCCGGTCAGAATGGAGCGCCTCATCGTTATATCGGAACGATCAACGACGTCGATAGCGCAACCCGTTCGGTACAGACCCTGAAATACCGTGCCGAGTATGATGTCCTGACTGGCATATACAATATGCAGGCTTTTTATGATCGGGCATCATCAATGATGAAAAGTAATCCGGAACGCCAATACTATATCGTGCGTCTGGATATCGATCGTTTCAAGGTGATCAACGATCTTTACGGTCTTGAAGAAGGCGATCGTCTCCTGAAAACCATCGCGGGCCTTTTGAGCGACCGGATGAAAGACAATGCCGCCTATGGCAGAATCAGTGGCGATATTTTCTGTGCCTGTGTTGCCTACAGCCGGGAAGAAACGGTTCGTTTCGTACAGGATATCGCCGTCAGGCTGGCCGAATATCCTCTGGCCAGCAAGATCATTCCATCTTTTGGTATTTGTAGGGTCGATAATGTCCAGACGCCTATCAACGTGTTGTGTGACTGGGCAAATCTGGCATTGAAAACGGTGAAAGGCAGTTTCTATCCGATTTACGCTTTTTACGATGAGACCTTGCGTCACCAGATTCTTTCGGAAAAGAAAATCGAAAGCGAAATGGATCTGGCGTTGCTCAGAAAAGAATTTCTGATGTATCTGCAACCCAAGGTCGATATCGCTACGTCAAAAATCATTGGGGCAGAAGGGCTTGTTCGCTGGAATCATCCGGAAGAAGGTCTGATTCCGCCTGATCGTTTCGTTCCCCTTTTCGAAAAGAACGGATTCATCATCCAAATGGACGAGTATATCTGGGAACAGGCCTGTATCTGTCTGAGACGCTGGATTGATTTGGGACTGGAGCCCGTGCCGGTTTCCGTCAATGTTTCCCGTATGCACATTCACGATAACAAGTTGAGCGAAAAACTGCTCGGGTTGATCCGTAAGTATAATTTGCCGCCGGAGCTGCTCGAACTGGAGCTGACCGAAAGTATCTTTTTTGAAAACGAGGAATTGCTTGTCGGAACGATACGCAAACTTCAACAGGACGGCTTCAGTATTTCGCTGGACGATTTTGGGGCAGGGTATTCTTCGCTGAATATGCTCAAAGACCTTTCAATCGAAACGATCAAGCTCGATCGCGGATTTTTCAATGAAGTGATTGTGACGCCAAGAGGAAAGACTGTCGTTGCACATACCATCTCTCTGGCGAAAGCGTTGAACATCAATATTATTGCAGAAGGCGTTGAAAATCAGGAACAGGCTGAGTTCCTTCTTAATGCCGGATGTCCTTTTGCCCAGGGATACTACTATTCCATGCCTGTACCGATAGGCAAATTCGAGGAACTGGCGTTCAGAAAACAATATTTATTGCATTGAACCCCGGATAATGCCTTGTTAAAAAGCTTCTGATTATTTCAGGAGCTTTTTTTCTGCTTGCAAAGTCAATCACAAAAATACCCTTTTGTTCTTTTTCAGGAATATTAGTAAAACATTTTGAAAGGGCATTCGTTCATCGAATACCTCAAGACCGGTTCTGCGCATAAGAAGTAAACTTTTTGCCATCTTTTTCATATTTCAGGGAGACAAAATGGCAACCAGAACAATCAGGGAAGTGACTTTCGATCTTTTACGTGATCTGGGTTTGACGACGATATTCGGTAATCCAGGTTCAACTGAAGAAACCTTTCTCAAAGACTTTCCAAAAGATTTTCGTTATATCCAGACACTTCATGAATCCTCGGCCGTCGGCGCAGCAGACGGCTATGCGCAGGCAACCAGAAAGCCTGCTCTTGTGAATGTCCATACATCCGCAGGCCTGTCCAATTCGATGAGCAATATCATGACAGCCGCAATGAACAAAACGCCATTGATCATTACGGCCGGTAACCAGACGCGTGAAATGTTGTTGATGGAACCCTGGCTGATGAATGTCGAGCCGACTATTTTGCCAAGACCGTGGGTGAAATGGAGCTACCAGCCCGTTCGGGCGGAAGACCTCCCCGCTGCATTCATGCGTGCTTACGCTATGGCGCTGCAACCACCGGCCGGCCCTGTATTCCTGTCGATTCCTCTGGACGATTGCGACAAACCGGCTACAGGCCCTGCTGTAGTGCGTTCTGTCGCGCGAAGAATCGGTCCTGATCCGGATGAAATTTCGGCCTTTGCTGATGCATTGTCGTCTGCAAAAAATCCGGCACTGATTTATGGTTCAGGCATAGCGCGTGGAGAAGGTTGGGATACCGGTATCAAACTGGCTGAAAAAATGAACGTCAAGGTCTGGGCGGCTCCTGCTTCCGAACGAACACCGTTCCCGGAAAACCATCCGTTGTATGCGGGTGGTTTGCCTTTTGCCATTGCCCCGCTTTCGAAAAAGCTGGAGGGACACGATCTGGCAATCGTCATAGGCGCACCGGTATTCCGTTACTATCCTTACGTCGCCGGTCAATATATTCCTGACGGTTTGCGTTTGCTGCACATTACGGACGATCCTTCCGAAGCCGGACGGGCACCCGTCGGCGACAGCCTGTTATCCGATCCTGTTCTGGCTCTCGAGGAATTGCTTGCGCGCGTGAAACCGCGTAAAGCGGCTACAGCCGATATTCCCAAACAGGAACATCGCATGGCACCTTATCCGGCGTCACAAACACCAGATAAAAAAACGGATGGTCTTATGTCTTCGGCAGAATTGTTCAAGACCTTGCGCGCATCGACACCAGAGAATACCGTTCTTGTTGAAGAATCTCCGTCCAATCTGGGTGAATTGCATGCTGCCTGGCCGATCGAAAAACCGGATTCTTTCTACACTTTCGCCAGTGGCAGCCTCGGCTGGAACCTGCCTGCCAGTATCGGTATAGCCATGGCCGAGCGCGATAGTGGCAGAAACCGGCCAGTTGTCGTTGTTATCGGGGACGGTTCTCTCCAATATTCGATTCAGGGACTCTGGACAGCGGTACAGCACAAGTTGCCGATTCTTTTTGTCGTTGCCCGTAACGGTGAATATGCCATTCTGAAATCCTTTGCCGAGCTTGAAAATTCCCCGGGCGTTCCCGGACTGGATTTGCCGGGTCTCGATATCGTTTCTCTTGCCAAAGGTTATGGATGCAATGCCGAAAAAGTGGTAACGCCAGACGCGATTCGCAAAGTATGCTCCGAAGCCTTTTCGCGAAACGGGCCGACAGTAATCGAAGTGCCTGTTATTCCTACAGTTCCCCCTCTCTTGTAGAACCTGACGACTTGATAACGGCCAGCAGGATCGATGTGTTTTTAAATTGACATTGATCCTGTTCATTTCTGACGCACTGGGAGGATTCATATGCTGGAAACCATTGTTACAGCCTTATTGCCGATAGTCGTTACCCTTTTGCTGGGTTATTTTGCCGGTTCCAGACATGACTTCAGTCAGGATCAGGCGTCTGTGCTGAACCGCATGGTCATGTTGTACGCTTTGCCATTACTGCTGTTTACCGGAATATTGAGTACACCACTTTCCGAGATTTCGAAAAGCATGGATGTTTTCCTGTGGATCTCCGTCGGCATGGTAGGGGGATTCATACTCGTATTCCTTATTTCACGTTTGATCTTCAAATCGGACTCCAAATTGGCGGCTTTGCGGGCGATTGCCATTGCCGGACCTGCTGTTCCGTTTGTAGGAACCCCGGTTCTGGGAGTGCTTTTTCCCATCGATGCCGATCTGGCCATTGCGGCAGGCAGTATTTTGATGAACCTGATCCAGGTACCGCTCGCACTGGTTTTTCTGGTTGGTCATGGAGGGACGGCAGAAGCGAAGAAATCGCCGCTGGAAATTGCTTTTGGAAGTATCAAAAATGCCGTTCTGCAACCGGTTGTCTGGGCACCGATTCTGGCTTTTGTCCTCTTGCTCATCGGGCTGGATATACCAAAATTCCTGAAAGGCTCATTCATGTTGCTGGGGCAGGCAACCGGAGGCGTGGCATTGTTTGCAGTCGGTGCCGTCCTGTCTGCACAGAAAATGAGTATTTCCCGTGAAGTCATCGTCAACGTGCTGTCCACAAACATCATCTTGCCTGGGATTGTATTATGTGCCATGTTCCTTTTGGGATTGCCTTCAGTGGATAACGGTCTTGTTTCTGTGACTCTGGCAATTCCGACAGCCTCGATTGCCGTGATTTTTGCCGTCGAGTACAAGACGGCTGAACAGGAAATGGCATCAACGCTATTCTGGAGCACCATTCTGTCCGTGATTACAATGGGCGGCTTTATCTGGATAACGGGCTGATCGTAGGCACATATGGCATATACGTGAAAAAGCCGGATTGATAAGACAAATCCTGAGCGTTGAATTGTTATCCGGCTTTTGAAAGGCGTTTCGATACTTTATAGTGCTATCGCAAAAAATTCAGTCCGTCTAACCGGATCGGAGAGATCCAGAATATTCATGTGATGATGCATGGGAGGAACAGCTTTGGAATACAGGCGGAAATGGCTGCGTACGGTTGAAATTTCAATCACGATACCGGAAAAATCCAGTAACTTACAACGTTGAAAAACCCTGTCCGATTCAGGGTTGCTTGGCTGTTCATCGGAAGTATTCCATGCTGGCTGGAAATATTCGATCAGTGCTGCCTGTTCCATACAGGTTTTCTGAAATTCATTTAATGGATGATCCTTTATGGACAAAAAACGGGCATCCTGTGTTTGCAAGCCTTGTGGCATCAAGGCTCCGAGCATCGGAATCAAATCATAGGGAAGATATTCAAAGGCATAAACGATAATGTCATCGTCCGGCAGAGCCTTGCGCATTTCAAGCAGCAATTCCTGCAGAGCTTTATTTTTCCGGACCCGTTCGAAAGCGGAAAGAGCTCCTTCCTTATATACGTTGCCTGCGTACAGCACTTCCAGATCATTAATCCAGGGTTCCTGTTTCAGGATTTCAGGGTGTTGAGAGAGGGTATGGGCAGACAACTTGCCAACGGGTTTACCTTGGCCGTCTACGATATGGATTTCATTACGCGGGGTCGGGGCCAGAACAAAAGATTTCTCATTTTCGCCGAGTGGAATCACAAGTGAAAAAGGGATTGTCCTGATTTTACCCTCTGCACGGCAAAGCAGCTTGCCGGAGATACGTTCGCCATCCACCGAAAGAAATTCCGGATCAAATGAGAAATGAGGGCGGCGACAGAAAAGGACGATCCTGGAAATCGATAGGATATGGTTTATGCGTTCTCCGAAATCCATATTTTCACGAAGTTCATCGGCTGGCAAGGCAACGCCTGCCCATGAACGCAGATGGAGGCTCATTCCGGATAAGGGTTTTCTTGCAGTATCGTTCATCTGGCAATATGCAAAGGAGCAGGCTGGTGGATAATACGGGTACTGTATCCAAAATCAACAGCCAGCCGCAAGTCATATCGCTTGATTGGGCACAGTCATTTGGCGATTTGCGTGCTGGCAGATTTGTTTTTGGGAAGGTAAAGATAGCTTTCGTGTCTTATGTATGTGTTATCTTCATAACTGACACGCGGAAAACAAAAAAGGGTTACGTTAAAAACGTAACCCTTCAGTATTTCTGGTAGGCCGTGCGTGACTCGAACACGCGACCAACGGATTAAAAGTCCGCTGCTCTACCAACTGAGCTAACGACCCGAAAGACATGCATTATAGAGACCGATAGATGTTGCTGTCAATAACTTGTAGAATATATTGTATTCAAATTTTCACATTTTTTTTCTTATGATTGTTTTGGGCATCGAATCGTCATGTGACGAGACCGGAATAGCGCTTTACGACACCGATAAAGGATTGCGGTCACATGCGCTTTATTCACAAATTGCATTGCACGCCGAATATGGCGGTGTGGTGCCAGAGCTCGCCTCGCGAGACCACATTCGACGTATCGTCCCGCTTCTTGAACAGGCATTTGAAAAAGCGTCATTGACACCGCAGGATGTGGATGCCATCGCATACACGCAGGGTCCAGGTCTGGCTGGCGCGCTTCTGGTCGGCAGTTCCGTTGCGTCCAGTCTCGGTCTGGCACTGAACAAGCCTTTGATCGGAGTGCATCATCTGGAAGGGCATTTGCTCTCGCCATTGCTTGCGTCAGAACCGCCGGTTTTTCCGTTTGTGGCCTTGCTCGTATCCGGTGGCCATACCCAGTTGATGCGAGTCGATGGTGTTGGTCGCTATGAATTGCTGGGTGAAACGCTCGATGACGCTGCCGGTGAAGCGTTCGACAAATCAGCAAAACTGTTGGGACTACCGTATCCGGGTGGTCCTGAAATATCACTTCTGGCAGAAAGAGGAAACCCTGAAGCGTTTCATCTGCCGCGCCCGATGTTACATTCCAAAGATCTGAATTTCAGTTTTTCAGGCCTGAAAACAGCCGTGCTGACGACCTTGAAGAAACAGGGGGATTCGCCTTCGGAACAGGTGAAAGCGGATATTGCGAGAGCATTCGTCGATGCGATTGTCGAGGTTCTGGCTGCCAAATGCGCTCTTGCCTTGCGACAGACAGACCTGAAACAACTGGTTGTCGCCGGTGGAGTCGGAGCCAATCGCCAGTTAAGAGCGGCTTTGAATGCCATGGCGGCGAAAAGACGTTATCAGGTTTTTTATCCGGAACTGGAATTTTGTACCGATAACGGTGCGATGATTGCTTTTGCCGGTGCCATGCATTTGATCCAGAATCCGGATGCTGCGCAGAAAGATTATGCTTTCACCGTCCGGCCGAGATGGCCTCTGGAAGAACTGACTGTTTGACAGTAGCCTTTTTTACGGCCGATGGGCTTCGCATTCTGCGGAAAGGCGTGCACCATGTCGTGCAATCATCAGCTCTTCATAAGTGGGCAGAATCCAGATAGATACGGGACTGCTGTCCTTGCTGATTTTCAGTTCGCCCAACTGGTTGGCCCGCTCGTCGAGTTCCAGTCCGAGCCAGTCGAGCTGTTCGCATACAGCCGCGCGGATTTCCGGAGAACGTTCTCCGATTCCCGCTGTGAATACGAATGCATCAAGACCACCACAAGCTGCTGCCAGAGAACCGGTTTCCCTTGCAACCCGATAGACGAACAGCTCAAGCGCCGTTTTGGCCGAGGGTGCGTCGCTTTTCATCAGGTCGCGAACATCATTGCTGATCCCTGAGACCCCCAATAAACCCGACTCCTGATAGAGAAGAGTCTCCAGTTCTTTGGCATTCATGCCTTCGTGCTGGAGCAAATACAAAATGACACCGGGGTCAAGTTGCCCGCACCGGGTTCCCATGACGAGTCCATCCAGTGCCGAAAAGCCCATTGTGCTGGCAACGCTTTTTCCGCCGACCATCGCACACATGCTTGCGCCACTGCCCAGATGGGCAATAATGGTCCGGCTCATGGCGGCGTGCATGTCAATGTGTTTCAGTTCCATGCTGACATATTCGAACGACAGACCGTGGAAACCGAAACGCAACAGGCCTTTGTCGGTCAATGACTGGGGCAGGCCGTAGAGCTTGGCGATATAAGGGTTGGTCTTGTGAAAAGAAGTATCGAAGCAGACGATCTGGCACAGGCCTGGGTATCTGGCTGCAAGAGTGTCGATAACTGTCAGAATACGCGGCTGGTGAAGGGGCGCCAGCGGGACGAGTTTGCGCAGGTTTTCAAGAACTTCGGGTGTCACCAGAATCGGTTCGTCGTAAAGAGTGCCGCCGTGAAGCATGCGATGGCCGACAGCGCTCAAATGATTGGGTGCAAGAAATTTTTCGATCCATTCAATTAAAAACGCAAGCAGATCGTCAAGCGAGGTCGCCGTGTCCCAGTGATGCTCGTCAATCAGGTTCTTGTCGTCGTCAAACGCATTGAAAAAAGGCTTGTCACTGCCAATTCCTTCGATACCTCCATCGGTACGTCGTTCAAGCCGCTTGTCTGGCATTTCGGCAAACAGGGAGTATTTCAGGCTGGATGAACCCGCGTTAATCACAGCGAAAAAACGCGGGTTTGCGTTTGTGTCCAATTCACTCATCCGGGCGCTCCTGTATGTGCTTTATTACTATTCTAAATGAAATGATGCCTGCTCTGGCATTGAAAAGCCCGTTTGTTTTGTGATTCGTTCACAAACGGGTGATTTATGAAAAACGTTTTTTCATGCACTTACTTTATGGTTCTTTTGAAGTTGGTTTCTTGTGAGGAAGCAGGAAGTGATTCAAAAAAACGCGATTGAAAAAACGTCGCTTACAAGTCTTCGCCGGAAATGGGATAAAATCTGATAATTGAGGGAGGCTGTCGCCAAAAAAATGGCGATGTGACGTGAAATATGAATCCGACTGAACCAATGAAAAAAGATATCGTCGAGTTCGAGGGGCCATCCGCTCCTCTGGCTACACCCGGATATCTTCATAAAATTTACTGGTGGGCGTACGAACACCCGCTGGCTGTCCGCTTCTGGGATCATGGTTTGCTCATCAACCTGATCCTTCTGGGAAATTATGACCGTCTCGTGGACGCCGTCCTGGAAGAATTTCCTTCTCCCATTACCGGATCGACCTTGCAGATTTCATGTGCCTACGGAAAACTCACTCCACGCCTGCAAACCCATCTCGGTAAAGAAGACAGTCTGGATGTGATCGATGTATTGAATGTCCAGCTGGAGAATGTCCGCCGGAAATTGAGGCAGCCTGACGACAGAATCCGGCTGATCCAGTGTGACGCAACCGATCTTCATTGTCCTGATGAGTCTTACGACAGGGCGCTGATGTTTTTTCTGCCGCATGAGTTGCCGGAAGATAAAAGAAGGGAAGCACTTGCCGAAGCTTTCAGGGTCGTCAAACCGGGTGGGCAAATCGTCCTGGTCGAATTTCACAACCCGAACGGGTGGCATCCCCTGAAATGGTACCAGCGACTGGTGTTTCTGCTTTTCGAACCGTTTGCCATGGATATGTGGCGTCATGAACTGGAAGATTATTTCCCTGAAGATGCCGGCTATTCCGTAACAAACAGGAAAACGTATTTTGGAGGCCTTTACCAGAAGCTTGTCGTTGTCAAAAAGTGAATGGTTTCGTGGTAAAAGAAGTCTTTCAATAGCGTTTTGAATGAAGTATTTACGACACCTTGTCGCAAATTAACTATTGCGTTGAAGCGAATTCGGATATAATCTCAGGTTTTCCGTTCGAACTTTTTTTTGGAAGACTTATGGTCGTTATTCGTTTAGCTCGTGGTGGCGCAAAAAAACGCCCTTTTTATCAAATCGTCGCAACCGATTCCCGCAATCGTCGTGATGGACGTTTCATCGAACGCCTCGGCACGTACAATCCTTTCGCAGCTGAAAGCGAAAAAGGCATCAATATTGCAACAGACCGTCTGGCCTACTGGCAAGGCGTTGGCGCAAAACTGTCTCCGACGGTTGCACGCCTCGTTGCCGAAGCCAAATAATCGGCTGCTTTAAATTTGGCAAACAGGGCCAGTCATATCGAGGTTCCATCCGACCTGATTGAGGTCGGTCATATCAGCGGTGCTTATGGCATACGCGGATGGGCGAGGATTGTGCCTTATTCCGCAGAAGCTGAAGCGATGCTGAATGTGAAGGACTGGTGGCTGGATTTGCCTGAAATGCATAATGTTACTGTTATGCAGGCCAGAAGACAGGGCGATGAAATCGTCGCTCATTTTTCCGGTATTGACAACCGCGAGGCTGCTGAAGCCTTGCGGGGTTCTGTCATTTGTATTTCCCGAAGCCATTTTCCGAAATTGCCGGAAGACGAATATTACTGGGTTGATTTGATCGGACTTTCCGTTTTCAATCTCCGCGGCGACGCGCTGGGAACGGTCAAGGGTCTGATAGACAATGGTGTTCATCCTGTTTTGCAGGTGGCTGTTGAAGATTCCGAAAACAAGGTGAGGGAATTGCTGATTCCTTTTGTCGACCAGTTCATTGACGACGTTGACAGGGAAGGCGGAAAAATAACAGTTGACTGGGAACTGGATTATTGATTTCCTGTCAGGTTTTATGAACAGCCATACTGGATTCGTTTGTGATGCAATTTGACGTCATCACTTTATTTCCCGAGATGTTTTCTGCCTTGACGGAGTCGGGCGTTACGAGAAGGGCATTTGAAGAAAAAAAATGTTCCCTCTCATTGTTGAATCCGCGCGATTTTACACATGACAGACATCGCACTGTGGACGACCGGCCTTATGGCGGCGGCCCGGGAATGGTGATGATGGTGCAGCCTCTGGAACAGGCCATCAATACAGCAAAAGAACGGCAACGGCAGTCTGGAGTGACTGAAAGCAAAGTCATCTATCTGTCACCGCAAGGAAAGCCCCTTGATCACCAGAAGGTAATGGAACTGAAGGATTTGCCGGGGCTGATTTTGCTGTGTGGCAGATATGAGGCGATCGATCAGAGGCTGATAGACAGCCATGTCGATGAAGAAATCAGCATGGGCGATTTTGTCTTGTCCGGAGGCGAAATTCCGGCTATGGGTTTGATGGATGCGCTTATTCGCCAGTTGCCCGGGGTTTTGCATGATGAATTGTCGGCAGTCGAAGACAGTTTCGTATCCGGACTTCTCGATTGTCCGCATTACACAAGACCGCCGGAATATAAAGGCATGTCTGTCCCTGAAATTCTGATGGGCGGCAATCACGCCGAAATCGAAAAATGGCGTCGTCAGCAGGCACTTCTGATGACACAAAAGAAAAGGCCTGATCTGATCGGAAAGGCCGATCTTGACGGAAGTCTTTCCCGTGAGGATAAAGCGTTTTTAAGTAGTTTTAAAAAGTAGTATGGTGTATAGTAACAGGATGAACCTCGTGTTCATTTTTTATTAACCGTCATCCTATACCGGGTATCAGTTGCCAGACATAAAAGGAACTGTTCCAATACGCCGGCATGATGGCATCAGGAGTTGAAATGAATCTGATTCAGCAATTAGAACAAGAAGAAATCGAACGTCTGGGCAAAAGCATCCCTGACTTCGCCCCAGGTGATACCGTGATTGTCAGCGTTATGGTTGTTGAAGGCAACCGTAAACGTGCACAGGCTTACGAAGGTGTGGTTATCTCCCGTCGTAACCGTGGCTTGAATTCAAACTTCATCGTCCGCAAGATTTCTTCTGGTGAAGGTGTCGAACGTACATTCCAGTTGTACTCTCCACTGATCGCTTCCATTGAAGTCAAACGTCGTGGTGATGTACGTCGCGCAAAACTGTTTTATCTGCGTGAACGTTCTGGCAAGTCGGCACGTATTAAAGAAAAACTGCCTAGCCGGAGCGCAAAAAGCGCTGAATAATTGAGCTTTCAGTTCAGTTACGTAAGGGGGCATCTTCGGAGGCCCCTTTTTTTTGCATTGCAAGGAGGAAACGTGGCTAAATTGGGATTTGAACCAGAAAACCTTCCCGTCGATTTCGTCGGCAGTGGAGAGGCAATTGACCCGGAAAAACTGACTCCGGAATGGATACGAAAACGTTTTTCCAATCCTCCTGTCTGGAAACCGGAAATCAATTCGGAACCTGCTTTTGTCCATCGGGACAGATGGATACCCGCCGCTGTACTGGTGCCGCTCGTGGACAGAAAAGACGGCCTTTCCCTGATGCTGACACAGCGTGCCGCCCATATGCACGACCATCCGGGACAAATCAGTTTTCCTGGCGGTCGCGTCGATTTGACCGACAGTACCCGTATTGAAACGGCCTTGCGTGAAATGGAAGAAGAGGTCGGTATCGACCGCCAGCACGTCAGTGTGTTGGGAACCTTGCCTGAATACCGGACAGGAAGCGGTTACAGGGTTACGCCGGTTGTGTCCATTGTCACACCTCCTTTTGATCTTCATGCCAATCCGGATGAAGTCGCAGAAGTTTTTGAAGTCCCTTTTCCGTTTTTCATGGACGGAACCAATTACCAGATGAGAACGGCAGAGTTTCCGAATGGGGCAGGAAAAAGGTCTTTTTATACCATTCCTTATGAAAACCGTATCGTCTGGGGGGCGACTGCCGGGATGTTGCGTAATTTGTACCATTTTCTCAGCGCAAAATAATAGTGCCGAAAAACGTCAATCCCCGAAAATTATCCGAATCTGGCATTAGAATGGCGATATTGGCTGGCTTCGACAAGTTTTTGCCAACACGTTTTTCAAATGCCGGAAAAATGGTCAGGTTTGATTCCAATGACCGGCTGGGTTAATGTATCGACAGGTCGGCTTTTTCTGGATTCCCATGTTTTTTTTCTCGATTCTTTGTGCATTGCTCATTGACCACTTCCGGCCAATGCGTACAAATAATCTTTTTTTGTCCCTGTTGCGCGCAACTGGTGCACATGTCAGATCCTGGTGTGATACGGGCACGTCGCATCATGGGTGTCTTGGCTGGATCATCGCCAATGCCATGCTTGCTATCCCGGTACTGATTGTGTACTGGATTTGCCTGTTGATTCATCCTTTTCTGGGATTGCTGTGGAGTATCCTTATCCTGTATCTGTGTATGGGGTTCAGGAATTACAATCATTATTTTTCAGCCATACAGATGGCCTTGTTAAATGGGGAGCAAACACGGGCACGAAATTTGCTTGGTGAATGGTGTGATTGTGATGCATCGTCAATGGATACGGTGGATATTACCCGAATGGCGATTGAAAAGGCCCTGATCAGTGTCCAGAAAGATGTTTTCGGCATTATTTTCTGGTTCGTTTTGCCATTCGGTCCGGCAGGTGCAATACTGTACCGGCTTTCATCCTATTTACAAAAAAGCTGGAATGATCCGGGTGACAGTAGTGGTTTTGGATTGTTTGCAAAGAAAATATTTTACTGGATCGATTGGTTACCGGTCAGGCTGACGGCATTGTCATTTGCGATTGTCGGTAATTTTGAAGATGCGATTTACGCATGGCGAAATTTTGCGGGTCGCTGGAAGAACCGTAATATTGGCATATTACTGGCATCTGCGGGCGGTGCTATGGGAGTCAGGCTCGGGACGCCTTTTGAACGGGCTATCCGCGGGACATCGGTTGATTTGAATTCGTTTGTCACGATAGGTTATGAATCGGAATCATTTCCCGGCGAAGAACCTAAAATAAGGTATTTGCAAAGCGCGCTGGGGCTGATCTGGCGGGCTTTATTGTTATGGTTACTGTTGTTGTTTTTCTTTTCAATCGCTTTTAACTTTACCTGAATGAAAAGAACGGCAGTAAATTGAAAATGTTACAGGTTTAATTATGGTTTCTTCCGTATTGATCAGTGATGCAGTCGAACATCTGACTGCGGGACTTACTCCTGAAGACGGCAAAAAGGTGATGGAAGCCTATGTATTTGCCAAAGAGTCTTATGGCGATATCCATATTGAAAGTGGTGAACTGGCAATTGACTATTCAAAAGCCATCGGTTTGATACTGTCAGAACTGAATACAGATTACCAGACACGCTGTGCCGGTTTGCTGGCCGTTTTGCCCAGATATAATCCTGAAATCGCCTTGCAAATTGAATCGCGTTTCGGGGTGGAAGTGTCCAATCTGGTCGATAGTGTCATCAAATTGTTCAAGCTGCGTGACCTGACCGGTAATCTGGAGGAGATCGCTCAGGGAAAGAATGCTGCGCAGATCAGAAAGGCCCAGGCTGAGACATTGCGCAAGATGCTCCTGGCAATGGCTGCGGATATGCGTGTCGTGATGATACGGCTGGCTGCGCGAATGGCTTCCTTGCGATATCTGGCGAAAATCAAAAAAGATACCACTGACAGACGCCAATATGCCAAAGAGACTCTCGAAATTTATGCGCCACTGGCGAACAGGCTTGGTATCTGGCAGGTCAAATGGGAACTGGAAGACCTTTCCTTCCGGTTTATCGAACCGGATGCTTACAAGAACATAGCCAGAAGTCTGGAAGAAAAACGGACCGAACGGGAAGAGTTCATCCGTGTCATGATTGAGCGGCTGAAAAAAGAGCTGGAAAAAGTCGCAATCAGGGCTGAAGTGTATGGTCGTCCGAAACACATCTATAGTATTTATAACAAGATGCGTGGAAAATCTCTCGATTTTTCACAGATGTACGATCTTCGTGCCGTACGCATTATTGTCGATGACATAAAGAGCTGTTTTGCCGTACTGGACATTGTCAACAGATTGTGGACGCCAATACTGGAAGAGTTCGACGACTATATTTCCCGACCGAAACCCAATGGCTACCAGTCTCTTCATACGGTCGTAGTTGCTGAAAACGGCCAGCCATTCGAGGTGCAGATTCGAACGCAGGAAATGCACAGATTGGCTGAATACGGTGTAGCGGCCCACTGGAGATACAAAGAAACAGGCGGATCGACTTTCATTGCCCAGCAGTACGACGAAAAAATCTCGTATTTGAGACAGCTTCTCTCGTGGAAGACTGAAGTAGATGATGTTGTTGTCGATGAAGATAACGCTCACAAGGAATGGGTTGAAAAGATCAAGGCAACGACACTCGACGACCGGATTTATGTGCTGACTCCCCAGGCAAGAGTGATCGATTTGCCTCACGGTGCAACGCCTATTGATTTTGCCTACCAGGTGCACAGCGATGTAGGCCATCGGTGCCGGGGTGCAAGGGTCGATGGAGTTATGGTGCCCTTGAGCACACCATTGAAAAATGGACAAACGGTCGAGATCATTACAGCAAAGGGTGCGACAGGCAATGTAGGACCTTCCCGCGACTGGCTGAATCCCGAATATTCAGTCAATCCGAGAACACAGGCAAAGATCCGTGCATGGTTTAACGGAGTCGAATATCAGGAAACCATAGCATCTGGCCGGAGCATTATTGAAAAGTTGCTTCAGCGTGAAGGAAAAACGGCCGTCAATCTGGAAGATCTCGCTCGAAAACTGGATTTTTCCAAAGTAGAGGAATTATTTTACGCGGCTGGCAAGGACAAGCTGAATCTTCGAAATGTCGAGGCGGTTCTGCACGGTAATGAAGCCACGAAAGAAACGAAACAGGACGATGACATCATACGCAAGAGTCGTTCATCAAGCGTTGCCAGTGGAGCGAAGTCGGGCATTCTGGTTGTCGGAACTGAAGGACTTTTAACCCAGATGGCAAAATGCTGCAAACCGGCGCCACCCGATTCGATTGTCGGTTTTGTAACTCGCGGAAAAGGTGTTTCCATTCACCGAAAAGATTGCAAGAATTTTCTGGAAATGGAAAAAAAGGCTCCCGAGCGTGTCATCCAGACGGCGTGGGGAACACAGGAACCCGATACCGTTTATCCAGTCGATATCTATGTCCTGGCCAATGACAGACAGGGATTGTTGCGCGATGTGTCCGATATTTTCATGAGAGAAAAGATCAATGTTATCGGTGTACACACGCAGAGCCATAAGGGTCAGGCTAGAATGTCGTTCACCGCTGAAATTGCATCTACGGACAATCTTGGAAAAGCGCTTCAGATGATTGGCGAAATCAATGGGGTGATTGAGGTAAAACGTCATTGAATGCGGGCACGATTTTTCCTGTTTTGCCTGATTTCTGGAAAACGTTTTCTGAAGCTTTTCATCCCGTCCGGGAAAACTTTTTTATAAGACAGGTATTAGCTGTTAAACTATCCCGATAAAAGGTGAATTGACCGGTTTCCAGTCATTTTTTGGTCACGACAGGATAGACAGAAAGTCAGGATAACAATGAAAAAATTGTATTTGTTTTTAACGACGCTTCTTCTTGGCGGCGCAATTATGTCGTACAAATTGTTTGAAACTAATTTTTCTTCCGAGGGAATACAGGAATGGGCGCTCGATGCGCTTCTGATTGCCGCCATTCTCGGATTTATTGCCATGAAATGGCTTAAGAAAAAAGGTAAGCTTGAGTGATGGCTGCATTCGTGAACGTCATTTTCGTGACGGTCATGGATAGCGTTTACCTTTTTTAAACTGGATTGGACACTAACGGTCCGGTTTCATTTTCAGGCCTGCAATCATGCCACCCCTTATTCATATTCAATCTGTCTTTTTGAGACGTTTGTTTCTCCTTCTTGTTTCGCCTCTTTATTTTTCCCTGATTTTTGGAATCAGAATTGTCAAAGGCGTACTGGGAGCCTGTGCGGAATTCAGGGAAATGTTTGTTGCCGTGTGGTGCGGGTTCGATGAAGAGGCTGAGTTGTTACCGTGTCCTTTTTGTGGAGGTGCCGCATTGCCCGACGGTTGGCGTACACAGGGAGGTGCTTCCGGGCCGTCATGTGACCAGTGTGGAGCGACAGCCTGGTCTGCCTGTACCTGGAATTCCCGTATTCCCATATCCATAAAAAATGACGATTTGGATGAAAGTGACAATAAGTCACAAAATTCAGATAACCCGTAAAAATCCCTTTCTCTACAGCGTAGCACGTTGGCCGGTCAATCAGTAACGCTACATTATTTTATTCTCTGAATTGTCTTCTTTGGCAAGCTTCTTTTGTAACATCCTTTAAAGCACAATAATTTTTTACAGCAGAGAGGGAATCAACTAGAATTGAAGCTTTTCCATAAATATGTCCTAAAAATGTGTTCTGTTTAGTCCATATTCGTTAAAAAGTTTTCAAAAATGAAGCTTTTAAAATCTCCTTATCTGGCAGTTTGTGTTGCTATCCTTACATCCCTTTCAGCTTTTTTTTGCTGGATGATTCTCGACTACCATTACATGGTCGATTATTTTGTCGAAGAAAATGGCCCTGTAGAAAATGTCACTCTGGTTGCCTACGTTGTCGCTGTGGCCGCCATTCTGTATTACGGGCGTAATGCCCTTTTCGTCCGGACACGACTGGCGTTGACCATCATGCTTGCCTATATGTTCATGAGGGAGGCGGACATGCACAAATGGTTGAATGGCCTCTCCATTTTGAAAATCAAATTCTGGCTTTCCGGCGAGATTCCATTGGTCGACAAGTTCTGGGCGGTCGTTATTCTCATTCCGGTTTTATGGATGCTCTATTATTTCCTGAAGAATTATGTCCATCAGGTCTGGACCGATTTCTGGCGCAAAGATGCTTATGCCATCAGTATTTTTGTTTTTCTGGCAGTACTTGTCATTTCCAAGATATGCGACCGTTCGCTGAACATGATGACCGAGATGTGGGGATGGCAGTTTGAGATATGGCTGAAGGCGCTTGTTACGGCTCAGGAAGAGTTTCTTGAATGTATCCTTCCAGTGCTGGTCATGATCGGAGCGCTGCAATATCGCGAGTCACATGAATGGAAACCCGGTTATGTCGAATCGTCTTTATTTTCTCTGTATCTGGTCATTCTGACCTCATTGACAGCGCTGATTTTATGGGCTGTTTTGCCTAGTGCCGATATGCTGAAATTCGTTGAGGAAAACGGTACAGTGGAAAACCTGACCCTGTTTTTCTATGTAGTCGCCATTCTTGTCATTGTTTTCGGCCAGATTCAGGCACGTTTTTCAACGAAGCTGGCCACGATTATCATGCTGGCTTACATGTTTATGCGGGAAGCGGACTGGCATAAATCTGTCAGCAGTGAAAGTATTCTGAAAATCAAATTCTGGCTAAACGGCCAGATTCCGGTATCCGACAAATTGCTGGCGATTGTCATTCTGGTACCGGTAGCGTGGATGCTGATTTATTTTGTGTGGAATTATACAAAGACGTTCTGGAAAGCCTTATGGGACGGGGAAGGGTATGCCGTCAGTATTCTCATGTTTCTTGTTACGCTCGTTACCTCCAAAGTGCTTGATCGTTCCCTGAACATGCTGACAGAACTCTATCAGATGCATTTCCCGGAATGGCTCGTGGCTTTGCAGACTTCGCAGGAAGAATTTCTGGAATGTCTTTTGCCGATTCTGATTATTGTGGTGATTGCCCAATACAGGCGTAGCAGAAACATCTTTGCCTTGTCGTGATGGCCTGAATGTGTTTCGTGAAATTTGCTTTTTGGTAATTTATTCGGTAAAAGATAAGAAAGTTGCGAAAGTAAACAGTTTTTATTTGATGGGAGGTGTAAAGAAACCGTTTAATTGCATTAAGCGGACAGTTGCACAAAAAAATAGTATGTCATTGATGGACTTTATTGCTAACATATATACCCGTAAAAAGAAGTAACCCTTCTCTATGCGCACAAGTCGTGTTCACACCAAGAATACGCGTTTGAAACGGGCCATTAGGCAACTGCATCAGACAACGCATGATTGTTGACCCGGACAGAGTTGCAGTAAGAGTCTGCACCTGTTATTTGCGCTTATGTATGAGCCATTCAGTGAGAATTGCCCGGCCGAGAGCAGGGCGAATGGCACCGATAGAGTTGTCAACACGCACAGATTAGGACAAGAGAAACGTTATATGAGTGAACGTACAAAATGCTACCGTTTGCAGGTAGCCGATAGTCTTTACCGTTTTATTGAAGAAGAAGCACTTCCCGGTACGGGAATCGATAGTGATACATTTTGGCGCGGTTTCGATGCCATCGTACATGAAATGGGCCCGAAAAACAGGGCTTTGCTGGCAGAACGTGAACGTTTGCAGGAAGAACTGGATAACTGGCACCGCCTGAATCCCGGTCCTGTAAAGGATATGTCCGCGTACAAGGCATTTTTGAACGATATCGGATATCTGGTGCCGGTTCCTGCCAACGTCAGAATCGATCCGAAAAATATCGATACCGAAGTTTCCACACAAGGGGGGCCTCAGCTGGTCGTTCCCCTGACGAATGCGCGATACGTATTGAATGCCGTCAATGCCCGCTGGGCAAGCCTCTACGATGCATTGTATGGTACCGATGCCATCAGCGAGGAAGATGGCGCTACCCGTGGCAATGCCTACAATCCTGCCAGAGGGCGCAAGGTAATCGCTTTCGCGCGCAAACAGCTCGATGAGTTCATCCCCCTGGTTTCCGGCTCTCATCTGGATGCTGTCAGATATTATGTCAAAGACAAAAAACTGGCTGTTGTTTTGAAAGATGGTTCGGAAACAACCCTGAAACAGCCTGAATGGCTGGCAGGTTATACAGGAGACGCTGAAAATCCCGCGTCCCTGCTGTTCAGACAGAATTACATGCATATCGATCTCCAGTTCGATAAAAACGATCCGATCGGCAAGGATGATCCTGCCGGTATCCGCGACATCATTCTTGAAGCGGCAACGACCACTATCCTGGACTGTGAAGACGCTGTCGCTGCTGTCGATGCTGAAGACAAGGTTGTCATTTACCGGAATCTTCTTGGCGTCGTGAAAGGTGATTTGCAGGAGTCTGTTGCCAAAAATGGCGCGACTTTTGTACGCAGCCTGAGCAAGGATCGTGAATATCAGTCTGTCAATGGTGAAAAATTCACATTGCCGGGTCGCAGCCTCCTTTTTGTCCGTAATGTCGGATTGCTGATGAATAATCCGGCCATTCTGGATGAAGACGAAAACGATATTTTCGAAGGCATTCTCGACGCTGTCATCACGACACTGATCGTCAAGCGCGATCTGGAAAACAAAATCAGTTCAAGAGCGGGTTCCATATATATCGTCAAGCCGAAGCTGCATGGCCCTGAAGAAACAGCGTTTACAAACGAACTGTTCAACAAGGTTGAAAAACTGCTGGGCATCGCTCCCGATACCGTCAAGATCGGCATTATGGATGAAGAACGCCGTACCAGCGCCAATCTGAAGGCCTGTATTGCTGAAATCCCCCGGCGCCTTGCATTCATCAATACGGGTTTCCTTGACCGTACCGGTGATGAAATCCATACTTCCATGGAAGCCGGCCCGATGATTCGCAAAGGCGACATGAAAAAAACGCCATGGATCAGTGCCTACGAAATCAATAACGTTCAGGTCGGACTGGAATGCGGCATGCGTGGCGTGGCGCAGATCGGCAAGGGCATGTGGGCCGCACCGGATCTGATGGCTGACATGATTGCGGTAAAAGGCAATCATCTGAGAGCGGGCGCCAATACGGCATGGGTACCGTCGCCGACGGCTGCCTGTCTTCATGCGTTGCATTATCATCAGGTCAATATCGAGAAAACGCAGGCTGAAATGGAAAAACAGCCTTTCGTGAACGTTCTCGACGACCTTCTGACCATTCCGGTAACCGACCAGCCAAACTGGTCTGCTGAAGAAATCCAGCAGGAACTGGACAACAATGCGCAGGGTATTCTGGGTTACGTCGTTCGCTGGGTCAATCAGGGTATCGGCTGCTCCAAAGTACCTGACATTCAGGACATCGCCCTGATGGAAGACCGTGCAACGCTGCGTATTTCGAGCCAGCACATCGCCAGCTGGTTGCGTCATGGCATCACCAACGTTCCGCAGGTTATGGATACCTTGAAGAGAATGGCTGCTGTGGTCGACCAGCAGAATGCCGATGATCCGACATACAGGAAGATGACCGAAGACCTCGAACATTCTCCGGGATTCAGAGCCGCTTGCGATCTGGTCTTCAAAGGATTGTCCCAGCCATCCGGCTATACTGATCCATTGCTCCAGAACTGGAGACAGAGAGCCAAGGAACAGTTCAAGTGCTGTTGCTGTGCCTGATGTAAAAAAGAGAGAAAACGTTCAAAACCCGTTTTTACTCTTTTTTCGATAAAACAGCTTTCCGATTCATTCGGAAAGCTGTTTTTTTATGGCTGAAAGGGTTACTGGTATCGACGAAACCGGAATGTGTCAACAAGAGTCGATGCGGCAATAAAAAAGCCTCGAAACAAGGGTTTCAAGGCTGAATAGGTAGAATCAATAAATTGCCAAGCGTTGCTGGTGCCGGGAGCCGGAATCGAACCGGCACGGTGTTTCCACCGGCAGATTTTGAGTCTGCTGCGTCTACCAATTTCGCCACCCCGGCAACGCTTGAGCATTATCGCTGATTTGCCTCTATAGAGCAACTGAAACGCTTCGTTTTAAGGGAGTTTTGTGTCTAAAATCGTAAAATGTTCGACGACGGGTGGACGGACGAAAAAAGGACCGACTACGCCACGCCATTGAAGGAATGCCGGAGATCCACGAAAGTCGATGGTATGGTTTTCGAGAGTGGCCCAGTAATTCATCAAAACATAGCGTTCAGGCGATTCAATGCACTTGTTGATCTGGTAACCCACGAAACCTTTGGCATTGAGAAGGTGCTCCTGGATGCCGTGTTCGATGGCTTTGTCGAATTCGGCCTGTTTGCCGGGGTGAATCAGAATATCGACCAATTCAAGGATCATATCGTTTTCCTGTCCGTAAAAGAGTTTATTTTAACATTGGGTAATGACGGCATTAAAATGATTTGCAGCGTCTTGTGTCGTCTGATAGCGTATGTCGTCGATCCATTTGACGAGCGGGATGGTTGCCGGCAGCAATGGTTCGACGTGAATCGATCCCTGCCATGAGAATTGCTGGCCTTCACGGCTTTGCGGAACACCCGTCCAGTCATGGCTGATGTAGAAATGCAGGCGAACATGGGCGTGGGGATAGACGAATTCAACACCACACCATGGATCGGCTGAAGTGATGGCGATTCCCAGTTCTTCCATGAATTCGCGTTTCAGGGCGTCTTCAATCGTTTCACCCGTTTCGACTTTTCCGCCGGGAAATTCCCAATAACCTTCATAAGGCTTGCCAACAGGGCGCTGGGCAAGCAGGATATCGCCGTTGTCTTTCATCAGAATGCCGACAGCGACATCAATCGGATTGTTTTTCTTCATTTGGTTTCCTTGTTATCCCATAATGAGCCGTTGGGATCGGAAGCCGGGGCTGCTATACCAAAATGCCGGTAAGTTGCTGTTGTGGCAATGCGCCCCCGGGGAGTGCGCTGAAGATATCCCTGCTGGATCAGGTAGGGTTCCAGAACATCTTCGATAGTATCCACTTCTTCACCAATGGCGGCCGCCAGATTGGCAATGCCGACAGGACCGCCGCTGAATTTGAAGAGAACGGCTTCCAGCAATTTCCTGTCCATCAGGTCAAACCCAACCGGGTCTACATCAAGCATTTTCAGTGCAGCGTCAGCCATATCATGTGTGATTTTACCGGTGCCCTTGACTTCGGCATAGTCTCTCACGCGCCGAAGCAAGCGATTGGCGATACGAGGCGTTCCACGTGCACGGCGGGCGATCTCCCGCGCGCCTTCTTCGACTATAGGCGCTTTCAACAGCATGGCGCTTCGTGTGACGATTCGTGTCAAATCGTCGATGTCGTAAAACTCGAGTCGTGCCACGACACCGAAACGATCCCGTAACGGATTGGTCAGCATTCCTGCACGAGTCGTTGCACCGATCAGGGTAAACGGCTGCAAGTCCAGTTTGACGGATCGTGCGGCAGGGCCTTCGCCGATCAGGATATCGATCTGGTAATCTTCCAGCGCCGGATACAGAATTTCCTCAACAACAGGCGACATGCGATGGATTTCATCGATGAAGAGTACGTCGTTGGTTTCCAGGTTGGTCAGAATGGCAGCCAGATCGCCTGCTCTTTCCAGAACAGGTCCGGATGTCTGGCGAAGATTGACCCCCATTTCACGGGCAATGATATGTGCCAGCGTGGTTTTTCCCAGTCCGGGCGGCCCGAAGAGCAGAGTATGATCCAGTGCTTCATTGCGTTTTTTGGCTGCTGCGATGAAGATTTCGAGCTGTTCGCGTGTCTTATGCTGCCCGACATATTCGTTGAGCAATTTCGGGCGCAAGGCTCTTTCAATCGCTTCCTCATTTGGGGAGGCGGGCGTGGAATCGATAATTCTTTTTTCGCTGAAATCGTCCGTTTGAATGCTCATACCTGTATTCCGTTTTGTCTGAATCAGCCTTTGGAGAATGCTTTCAGTGCCATTTTAATCCCGTCGGAGACGCTGCAGTCAGCCGGAAGCTGTTTGAGTGCCAGAATCGTTTCTTTCTCAGAATAACCCAGCGCGAGCAGGGCGTTTTGAATGTCCGCCATGGCGTCGTTCTGGACACTGCTGGAGATGGCAGACAGGGCAACGGTTTCCAGTTTGCCTTTCAGTTCCAGCAACAGACGTTCAGCCGTTTTCTTGCCGATACCGGGAATACTGGTCAGGCGGGAAGCATCCTGCAAGGCAACAGCCTGTGACATGTCGTTGACCGACAGACCGGACAGCAAAGCGAGTGCAGTTCGTGCACCAACTCCGGAAATGCGGATCAATTGCCGGAAAAGGGCTCTTTCGTCGAGACTGCCAAAACCGTAGAGCACATGCGCGTCTTCACGGATCGCCAGATGCGTAAACAACGTGACTTTTTCACCCACAGCGGGCAAATTGTAGAAGGTACTCATCGGTACATCGATTTCATAGCCGATGCCCTGACAATCGACCAGCAGTTGTGGTGGACTCTTTTGCAGCAAGATACCCTGTATGCGACCAATCATGAGATATATGGGAAAAATGAATTAAATGATTTTTATATTACCGGATAAGTCTGCCCCGTTTAATGCGGAATGTGTTTTGATTGCTCAAAACAGCTGCTTTTTCCAGTGCTTTTATCGCATCGAATCCGTGTGCATGACATATCGCAGCGCCCAAAGCATCGGCAGCATCACTTCCGGGAATGCCGGGAAGCGACAAGAGTCGCTGAACCATTTCCTGAACCTGCTTTTTTTGCGCTTTGCCGTGGCCGACGACGGCCTGTTTTATTTGCAGGGCAGTAAATTCATAGACGGCCAGTTCGGACGCGACCAGCGCACTGATTGCAGCGCCACGAGCCTGCCCCAGCAGCAGTGTGGACTGCGGATTGACGTTGACGAAAACTTTTTCGATGGCCGCACAATCGGGTTCGTATTCACTGATGATTTCGGAAATACCGTCGAAGATCGTTTTCAGGCGCAAAGGCAAACCGGCTTCAGCCGGTGTTTTGACTGTTCCGGATGCGATGTAAACAAGGGAATTCCCTTTTTTGTGGATGATGCCGAAACCGGTTGTCCTGAGACCCGGATCGATGCCGAGGATTTTCATGGCAGGCCTTTCAACATATGATGTGTCACAGCCATGAAAATCCTTTATCCATTAATGACGGAAATGGCGGATGGACGTGAAGACCATCGCAATGCCATGTTCATCCGCAGCGGCAATGACTTCAGGATCACGTACGGAACCGCCCGGCTGGATGACAGCCGTGGCGCCGGCATTGGCGACGATATCGAGCCCGTCACGGAAAGGGATGAACGCGTCGGAAGCGACAACGGAACCTTTCAGGGACAGTCCGGCATTTTCGGCTTTCATGGTTGCCGTACGGGCTGCGTCGACACGGCTCATCTGGCCTGCACCGATACCCAAAGCCATCCCGTTTCCGCAGAAGACGATAGCGTTCGATTTGACAAATTTGACGACTTTGGACGCAAAGAGCATGTCAGCCATCTGTTGGGGAGTCGGTTGTTGTTTTGTGACGATTTTCAGATCCGTTGCGATGACGTCGACGATGTCAGGGGACTGAACCAGCAGGCCACCGCCGACCCGTTTCATATCGAACGCATTGGTATTTTTGCCAAGACTGATTTCCAGCAGGCGCAGGTTTTTCTTGCGGTTGAAAATGCCTTTCGCTTCTTCCGTGAAAGAAGGTGCGATCAATACTTCGACGAACAGTTTGGAGACTTCTTCGGAAGTGCGTGCATCCAGCTCGCCATTGAAAGCGATAATGCCTCCGAAGGCGGCTTCAGGGTCAGTCTGCAGGGCTTTCTGGTAAGCGTCCAGCAGATTCTTGCCGACAGCGACACCACATGGATTGGCGTGTTTGATGATGACGCAGGCCGGTTCGTCGAAATTCTTGACGCATTCCCAGGCAGCATCCGCATCACTGATATTGTTGTAGGAAAGTTCTTTTCCCTGCAATTGCCGATAGCTTGCCAGCGTACCCGGTTCGATATCTTTTTCGCGATAAAAGGCGGCAGACTGATGCGGGTTTTCACCGTAACGCATATCCTGGACTTTCTCGAATTGCAGGTTGAGAATTTCAGGGTAAGCCTGGCGGTTCTGGTGTTTCTTGTCTGCTTTCAGGCTGGACATGTAATTGGCAATCGCGCCATCGTATTGTGC
>JAHYZB010000084.1:2398-8128 GCA_019424645.1 Oxalobacter formigenes | reverse complement strand
CCTCCTATCGCTCCGGCTCCTATGATCGCAATTTTCATGTTCTTTCCCTTTTAAACAGTCGTCACCAAACAGGCTGGTTTTAATGGCCTTTTAGATGGAAAAACAAATATCTGTATGTATGAAGAATAAGTATAAGGTGAAAATCAGTAAATTTTCGTAAATTCAGTAGCTAATTGAAAGAAAAATGAAATTTTTTTTGAAAATTATTTTTAGCAGGGTTCGGCTCTGGTATAGAATATTCAATCTGTCGTGTAGCTGAATTCGTTTAAATCATTGATAACAATGATTTATTATTGTTTTCTTGATGTTTCGGCAGAATCTGGAAAGCCAATTTCCAGTGATTTGAAAAAAGTTGCCGGACATAACAATTTGTGAAATAACGTTACAATATTTCAAAATCAAAATGATATTGCTGCTTCAGCAAGTGAAGCGACTTGTCACGCTGATATATTCAGTCCAAAAAATATGATTTCCTGGAAATCAATCTGATAACGAAGGAGAAAGATAATGAATATCCCTGGAATTGAAATCGGAATTAGTGACAAAGACAGAGAAGCCATCAGCAACGGTTTGTCCCGTATGCTGGCTGACAGTTTTTTCCTGTACCTGAAGACCCACAACTATCACTGGAACGTTACCGGTCCCATGTTCCAGACCTTGCATGTCATGTTCATGGATCAGTACACCGAATTGTGGAATGCACTGGATGAAATCGCTGAACGTATCCGCTCACTCGGTTTTCCGGCACCGGGAACGATGAAAGATTTTGCAAAACTGTCCTCCATCAAGGAAACGGAGGGCATTCCTGCTGCGGAAGACATGATCCGTGATGTTATTATCGGTTCCCAGACGGTAACCCGTACCGCCCGTGAAGTGCTTGAAATTGCCGACAAGGCCAACGATCAGCCGACACTGGATCTGTTGACCCAGCGTCTGCAGATTCATGAAAAGAATGCATGGATGCTGAGAAGCTTGCTGGAAAACGGCAGTGCGCCAGTCGTTACAGCTGCTGCAAAGCGCAAGAAGAAGTAATTTGCACCAGAAAAAAGAACGCCTTGCCATATCAAAATGGCAAGGCGTTTTTCTTTGCCTATTCTTCAGACATATCGACTTCTTCCAGTGGCCGGAAAATCGATTGAAGGTCTTCCGGAGTGATCTGGACATGCTGAGCCTGTCCGGAAGACAGCATGGCAGTCGCAAGATCCGCCTTTCGCTGTTGAAGTTCCTGGATTTTTTCTTCCAGTGTGCCTTTTGCGATCAGTTTGTAAACGAAGACCGGTTTATCCTGTCCGATTCGCCATGCCCGGTCTGTTGCCTGATTTTCCACGGCCGGATTCCACCATGGATCGTAATGAATGACCGTATCTGCCGCCGTCAGGTTCAGGCCTACGCCCCCAGCTTTCAGGCTGATCAGGAAAATGGATACTTTCCCTTCCTGGAAATTGCGTATGGCTGAGGCGCGGTCTGTTGTGTCTCCCGTCAGGATTTCATAAGGAATGCTCCTGTTATTCAGCTCGGCTTCGATAAGGCTCAGCATGCTTGTGAACTGCGAGAAAACGAGAATATGCCTTTTTTCCAGAAGGAGTTCATCCAGCATCTCCATCAGTTCGTTCAGCTTGGCTGAAGAAGTATTGGCTTTTTTTGCAGCCCCTCTTAAAAGACGGGGGTCACAGCAAACCTGACGCAGCTTGAGAAGAGCCTCAAGAATAAGAATCTGACAGTGAGCGATACCCAGTTTGGCGATTTCTTCCTGAACTTTTTTATCCATCAGTTCACGGACGGACTCATAGGTCTGCCGCTGGGTATTCGTCAGTTCGACATAGCGAACCATTTCCGTTTTCATCGGCAATTCGCGGGCAACCTTGTCTTTGGTTCTTCTCAACAGGAACGGCTTGATACGCCGGTTCAGCAATTCCTGCTTGCCTTCATCGCCGTTTCTTTCGATGGAATGCCTGAATTCGCTATTGAACGTTTTTTCATTTCCCAAAAGGCCCGGGAGCAGGAAATGGAATTGGGACCAGAGCTCACCCAGATGGTTTTCCAGAGGTGTGCCGGTCAGGCACAGCTTGTGTTGTGCTTTCAGTACGGAAGCGATCTGTGTCGCTTTTGAACGGATATTCTTGATGTACTGCGACTCATCCAGAATCAGCAGGTGAAATTCATGTTTCAGGAGAATTTCTTCGTCCCTTGGCAACAAGGCGTACGTTGTCAGGACAATATCGGCGTTTTCGATCTCGGCAAAATACTTTGCCCTTTCTTTTCCCTGAAGCAGGAGGACTTTCAATCCGGGAGTGAAGCGGCTGGCCTCGTCCTGCCAGTTACTCATCAGGCTGGTCGGTGCAACGATCAATGCCGGTTTTGTCAGGCGTCCGGCTTCCTTTTCAAGAAGAATATGTGAAAGCGTCTGAAGCGTTTTTCCAAGACCCATATCATCAGCCAGAATGCCTGCCAGATGGTACTCGCGCAAAAATTGCATCCATGAAAGACCTTCGGTCTGATAATCGCGCAAGGTCGCTTTCAATGTTTTTGGCGGGTCGACGATTTTGACGCCATTGAATGCGAGCAGTTTTTTCCCCATTCCCAGCAATGCCGAACCATTGATCCATTGCAGGGGTAAACTCTTGTCCAGTTCGGCGAGACGTGCGGAATCGAGACGATGAAGCGAAATAGCCGGTTTCGACTGTTCCAGATAATAAAGCTCACCCAGAATGCGCAGGATCGGGCGGATCATTTTCCATGGAAGGGCGACCCTGTTGTTGTTGGGCAGTGTCGCCAGTACCGAATCCGTGTCTGGTTGTTCATCCAGTTTTTTGTAATCGAACGTGTCCGGATATTTCTGGATCAGGGGCAACAACAATGGAAATACAGAGAAATGCTTTTGATTAACGACGATTCCGAGTTCCAGATTGAACCAGTCCTTGTCGAGATCTTCATCGTTTTCCGTAATGCTGGCATACCACTTTTCGATGTTTTGCAGATCATAACGGTAATCGGTCGACTTTTCGATTTTCCAGCCATTTTCTTCCAGCGCCCGCATTTCTCCCTGCGTGAAATGCAGCCAGTCGGTTGAAGAGTTCATACTGATGGCACCGGGGATATTCGCCACCGGAGTGGATAAACCGTTTTCCGAATGGAAACCGAAGGACTTCAGTAGTTCGAATATTGCTGTCTCGTCTCCAATGTCCCGCACAATTCTCTCGATTTCATTTTCATTGATTTGCCGGATAATCGGGAGGGCAGAGTCGAGAAACACAATCTGGCCGTCATAATCGAATTTCAGCTGGGCATAATCGAACCAGACGGGGGCTTCCGTTTCGCTATAGAAATGTGGTTTGCTACCCAGATAAAGAATCGGTTTGGGAACGATATTTTCCAGAACGTTTTCTTTAAGTTGTTCCGGTTGCGGCACAATATCTTCGATGCCTTTTTCAGCCAGAAGCCGTGAGACGGTTTTTTTATCCTTTATCGATATGGCAGGAGACTGGGCGATCAGATCCTGAATTTCGCTAATCGAAAAAACAGGAAAATCGGACGGCAGAATCAACTCGCCGCAAGAGAGGTTTTCCATGTACCAGGCTGGCTCAGTTGGCAGGATGTAGTCAATTGTCGGGGAAGATTTCCGGGCTTTATCTGTCGAAGGTACAAACTGCCATCGTAATTTCATTGAAGAACCCGATTCAACCCAGTCGAGTTTTGCTTCTCTTGCAGGAGATGCTTTCAAAGGAAAAACAAGTCCTTTTGCAATATCGGACAAGGCGTTTGTCCAGTAAAGCTGTTTTTGGGTAACAAGTATCTTCAACAACCGGGCGCCAATGCTGCCCTTTGGCTCAATAGTGCCGGGAAGGGGCAGGTTCGAACCGGCTCGCATCGCAATGAAAAGCCGGATCGGTTGTTCATCGTCTTTGGTAAAATAATCGGGTCGTTCTGTCAGCAGACTGTCGATATCGGTAACAGGTGCAATCGTTGAAATGCCACCTGTCGGTTTGTAGCGGACTTTGCAGATGCAGAGAAACAATCGTTTGTCGGACTGATCCGGCGACAGGATGAAAAGCAGCCGATGCTGCGTGGGTTCCGTTATTTCCGTTTTGGCGGAGGCATCAGGTGATGTCGGGTAAACCGTGGAATACAGTTTTTGTATCCAGTTCGACAGTGGCGTTTCTGTCGGCGCATTTTTATTTTTAGTGACGATATTGTTTTTCTGGACGATCGTCATCAGTACTGCCGCAACATGATGGCAATTCAGTATTAACGGGCATGAACAGGTCCCCTGGAACTGGATGCCTTCGGTCGTGGATTTTATGAAAGTATTTTGCTGATATGTCTGGCCGGAAGCATCCTTGACCTGTGAGCGGATCAGGTTCCCGGAACGCTGGATCTGCTGGACGCGTTTTTTCTGGACGTATTCCATCCCGAGAGAATATGTCTTTTCCCCAAACTGTTTTTTAATGTCTTTCAGCGTGAAATTCATCATACCAATTGCCACTCAAAAATCACATTTACCTTCTACCAAAGAGATACATTATCTTCTATAAATAAAAAAAAAGAACCCTTTTTCGTTAAGAAACTGATCCATTTCAACGGGACAGTTTTTTAATTTAAAGGGTAATCCGGTAAAAACAATTGATTTAGGCCTGCTTTTTCAGAATAAACAGATACCAATTTGTTACGGTATATGGCGAATCCGTCAGAAGTGAGTATCATCACGGTTTTTATTTTGTGTGTAGAACAGCTATGCTTGCATCAATTGAACAACGTCTGGCCGGTGAGCTGGCCGTGTCTGTCCATCAGGTTCAGGCGGTTATCGCCTTGATGGATGAGGGGGCGACAGTGCCTTTTATCGCACGCTATCGCAAGGAAGCGACAGGTGGCTTGGACGATGTGCAACTTCGCCAGTTGCAGGAGCGCCTCGTGTATCTCCGTGAACTTGAACAGCGTCGTTCAGCCATTATCGAATCGATTGAAAATCAGGGAAAAATGACCCCTCTTCTGCTTGCAGCGATTTCTGGCGCAAAAGACAAGTCGCAACTTGAGGACATCTACCTGCCTTATCGGCCAAAACGCAGAACCAAAGCGAAAATGGCCGCGGAAGCCGGGCTCGATTTGCTTGCTGAAGCATTGCTGAAAAACCCTGAACTTGATCCTGAAGTCGAAGCAGCGAAATACCTGCGCCCTGCTTTCAGTACGGAGGATGGAGACAATCCTGGGGTAGCCGATATCAAGGCGGCACTGGATGGTGCACGCCAGATTCTGATCGAAAAGTTCTCGGAAGAGGCTTCCCTGATCAATGCCTTGAGGACCTATCTTCAGGAACATGGTGTCATCGAATCGAAAGTAGCTGAAGGAAAAGAGCAGGAAGGGATCCGTTTTTCGGATTATTTCGATTATCAGGAAACGATCAAAACCATTGCTTCACACCGATTGCTCGCCTTGCTTCGGGGACGACGTGAAGAAATCCTGAACCTGAAAATCAGGCTCGATTCAGAAGAACAGCGTCCGAGATGGGATGATCCGTTCAATGCCTGCGAAGCGAAAATAGCGGCGGCTTTCAATATCCAGAACCGGAACCGGCCAGCTGATAAATGGTTGCTGGAATGTGTGCGGTGGGCATGGCGTGTCCGCCTGTCCACCCATCTGGAAACCGAATTGATGACCGGTTTGAGAGAGAACGCGGAGGCAGAGGCCATTTCGGTTTTTGCCAGGAATCTGAAAGCCCTGTTGCTGGCGGCGCCT
>JAHYZB010000084.1:0-2388 GCA_019424645.1 Oxalobacter formigenes | reverse complement strand
GTCCTAAAGTGACGCTGGGGCTTGATCCCGGCATTCGAACTGGCGTCAAAGTTGCCGTTGTCGACAGGACAGGAAAGGTTCTGGATACGGAAACCATCTATCCGCACCAGCCCAGAAACGATTGGGATGGATCGCTCAAGACGCTTTACAGGCTGGTAGAGAAACATGACATTGAATTGATCGCTATTGGAAACGGAACTGCTTCACGTGAAACAGACCGCCTGGCTGCAGATCTTCTCCGAATGGCCGAAGGCAAAAAGATCGACAAGATCGTCGTGTCCGAAGCCGGTGCGTCCGTTTATTCCGCTTCGGAATATGCATCGCATGAATTTCCTGATATGGATGTGTCCTTGCGGGGTGCCGTGTCGATTGCCCGCCGTTTGCAGGACCCGTTGGCGGAATTGGTCAAGATCGATCCGAAATCGATTGGTGTCGGCCAGTATCAGCATGATGTCGCACAGACAAAACTGGCAAGATCGCTGGATGCAACAGTCGAGGATTGCGTCAATGCTGTCGGTGTCGATGTCAATACCGCGTCCGTTCCCCTTTTGACCCGGGTGTCCGGATTGACTGAAACCGTCGCCGAAAATATCGTCCAGTTCAGAAACAAAAACGGGCGTTTTGCCAGCCGTGCCGATTTGCGAGCCATTCCGCGTCTGGGTGACAAGACATTTGAACTGGCGGCTGGATTTTTGAGAATTCCAGATGGGGACAATCCACTGGATGCATCGGCAGTCCACCCTGAATCTTATGAACTGGTTGAAAAGATCTTGCGGGATAGTCACACTGATATCAAAAATGTGATTGGCAATGAAAGCTTGCTTAAAACAGTCAAGCCCGAAAAGTATGTCAGCGACCGTTTTGGTATTCCGACGATCGTCGATATCCTGAAAGAACTGGAAAAGCCAGGGAGAGATCCAAGACCGGAGTTTGTGAGTGCTCACTTTAAGGAAGGCGTCGAAGATATAAAGGATTTGCGTGAGGATATGGTTTTGGAAGGGGTTGTTACCAACGTAACGGCTTTTGGTGCTTTCGTCGATATAGGAGTCCATCAGGATGGCCTTGTTCATATTTCAGCCTTGTCCGACAAGTTTGTGAAAGACCACCATCAGGTTGTTAAAACAGGTCAGGTTGTCAGAGTCAAGGTTGTTGAAGTAGATCTCCAGCGTCGCCGGATTGCCCTGACGATGAATCTGGCGGATAAAGTGGAAAGTCTGCCACAAACTGGCGCAGGCCGGAGCTTCAACAGGGCTGTCAGGAAAAAGGAGCGGCCGGACAAACAGAATGGCAACAACGCCATGGCAGAAGCATTTGCAAAACTGGGGAAAAGAATTTGATGTGGATATGATGCTTATGACGTTATTATCGTAAAAATGGATATGCTGCATTTGGACAGATTATGATTGCACAACCGAAACGACTGATTATTGCCATCACCGGGGCCAGCGGCGCCATTTACGGTGTCCGGCTTTTACGGCTTCTGAAAGATATCGACGGTGTGGAAGCACATCTTGTCGTTTCTGAGGCAGGAGAATTGACTCTGGAACATGAGTTGGGAATGGGGACCGGAGAACTCGCTTTGCTTGCCGATCACAGTTACGATGTGAATGAGGTGGGTGCTGCAATTGCCAGTGGTTCTTTTAAAAATATGGGCATGATCGTAGCGCCCTGTTCGATGAAAACCTTGTCAGCGATCGCTCATGGCTATTGTGATAATCTGATTACACGTGCGGCAGATGTGGTTTTGAAGGAAAGGCGCCGGCTGGTCTTGATGACAAGGGAAACGCCACTCAATCTGGCTCATATCCGGAACATGGAAACCGTGACGGAAATGGGCGGCATCATCTACCCGCCCCTCCCTGCTTTTTACTGCCATCCTGTTTCTATAGATGAAATGGTCGACCAGACTGTCCGAAGGGTACTTGAGTTGTTCGATATAGCGGACGATCAGATAATCCGTTGGTCAGGGATGGTTTGAACATTTCTCAAAGGGATTATCAGGAGTCGTGCCTGTCATCCTTGTCATTTTCGGAACAGGAACTTTGGGCGGGTTTGAAAAGAGTAAGGGCCGAAAACAAATCCCATGCCGTTAAAAACAGTGCGGCAATCATCGGTCCGATAATAAAGCCGTTCAGGCCGAATAAGGCCATTCCTCCAATCGTAGAAATGAGCACGAGATAGTCCGGCATCTGAGTATCCTTGCCGACCAGTAATGGACGCAGAAAATTATCGATAAGTCCTATGACGAGAATGCCGAAGGTCAATAAAATGACGCCCTTCAGAATGGAGCCGGTCAGCAGAAAATAAATGGCAACAGGAGCCCATACGACACCGGAGCCGGCAGGGAGCAAGGATAAAACCGACATGATGGCTCCCCATAACAGGGCT
>JAHYZB010000083.1:24180-33845 GCA_019424645.1 Oxalobacter formigenes | reverse complement strand
GGAACCGTTCTTCATTTGCAGATGGATATCCGCAATACGGGAAGATTCAATGACACGTGGATCGCAAACGATAATCTTTGCGCCCTTTTGTTTGGCTTTGAGAATCCGGCGGGCAACGATAGGATGGGAATCGGCTGCGTTGTAACCGAAGATCAGGAGACATTTCGTATCCTCGATTTCAACGATGGAATTACTCATCGCGCCACTGCCCAATGTTTTTTCCAGCGCGGTAACGGACGGCCCATGACAGACGCGGGCGCAGCAATCAACGTTATTCGTACCCACGACGGCACGCGCGAATTTCTGGGTAATATAATTGGCTTCATTGCCGGGGCCACGGGCACAACCGCTGACAAATATGGAATCGGGGCCGTGTTTTTCCTTGATGTCCATCAGTTTCGAACTGGCGAAACGGATCGCTTCATCCCAGGACACTGTCGTGAATGGATCGCCTTTCCTGTAGCGAACCATCGGCTGGGTCAGGCGGGGCGTCAACAGGCGGGTATCATTCAAAAATTCCCAGCCGTAATAACCTTTCAGGCACAGTTCACCCTGATTGGTAAAACCGTTTGCGCCTTCAGCCTTGATGATCTTGTTGTTTTCGACCGTAAAACTGATTTTACAGCCCGACGCGCAGTACGGGCAGACGACGAGTTTCTTTTCCATATTTTCTCCCAGAAATCCGGGATGTGTTACCGGATCTGTTTCGGATTAATCGAAGGAATTCTCCGACATTTTCAAAAGCGTATCATCGCGTCTCTTGTCGACCTTGTTTTCCAGCGCACCCATATCCACGATATGCAAGGCATGGGTCGGACAAACCGACACACACTGCGGACCTTCAGGAACATCAATACAGAAATCGCATTTCTGAGCGATCTTGACCGATTTACGGACGGTCATCGGTCCCAATTCGGCCTGTTGAACCGGTTTGGAAACGATTTCCATTGCGCCGAACGGGCATGCCAGAACACAAGTCTGGCAACCGATACAGCGTTCCCTGATCAGTTGAACCGTGTCGGCGCTATAAACCAGTGCATTTGTCGGACATACGTTCACACAAGGTGCATTTTCGCACTGACGGCACTGTACGGGGGCAGTCAGTTTCAATCCCTTGACCAATCTCAGTCTTGGCCTGAAATTTTCAGGGGTCAAATCGTTTTCAGCTCCCGTAGGATGAGCCAGTACACATGCCACCTCACAGGTACGGCATCCGATGCATTTATCTGGTTCTGCGATTACAAACCGGTTCATTCTTTCTGTCTCCTGCCTGTCCAGCTATTACTGGAAAAATTATAAAGATAAGGGCGTCCCCTGCAGAGCTACCTGAATAAAAAGGGGAAAAAAGAGAACACCAATGACAACAATATAATGGAAAATTGGAATTCGTGCTGCCCGCTTGCATTTTGCAAGTTAGTAATTATATTCTATCGAATTCACTTTCTGTGCAGAACCTTTCATATTTTGATGTTAATATCTATACCCTATCCAAAGTGTCCATGCAAAAAAGGCAATTCCACAACAATTGCACGGCCACCTGAAACATATATATCTGGCAGATTCATAAACCATGACTACGGAAAAAGAAACGAAAAAGACCTGTCCCGTCACAGATATCCTTGAAAATCTGCGGGCCCAACTCCATACAGAAGGCCAGTTACCAGCCAAGGCACGGCCTGCCGTCGCGCGTGTCGCACGCATTGTCACCGAAGTGACCCTTGGCCGGGGCAATATCAATAATCTTGAAGAACTGGCCAGAACGGCAAAAGAACTGGAAAAAATCGTACCTTCACTGGGCGCTGCGGTTCTTTCTTCCCTGAAAAAAGACCCTGAAGAATGGGCGGCTCATATTGAACAAAACGCCTGCGATGCCGGCATCTGTTTCGTTCCGCGCTCCGCTCCATGTCAGGTAGCCTGTCCTGCCCATATCGATATTCCAAGCATGATGGCCCGCGTCGGACATGGTGACTTTGCCCAGTCCCTCGCCGTTCTGGCTGCCGATACGCCTTTGGCGGATTCATGCGGTCTTGTCTGCCCTGCCCCGTGCGAAGACGTATGCGTGCAGAAAGCCGTCAGTGGCGCAGCTGTTTTCATCCGTCCGATGAAACACGTTGCCGCCCGTTGTGCCGAAGTCAAACCCAATCTGGATAAAGCGGCACCGACTGGCAAAAAAATTGCCATTGTCGGCTGCGGCCCTGCCGGTTTGACCGCCGCTTACTATCTGGCGCAAAAAGGGCACGCCGTCGAAATCTTCGACGAACGTGCACAGCCGGGTGGCGTCATGCGCTACGGCATCCCCAACTATCGTCTGCCTGAAGTCAAGCTGAATGCTGAAATCGACGTCGTCAAAAATCTCGGTGTCAAAATCAATCTTGGTCATACCGTCAAGGATGCAAAAGAATTCCAGAAAAAAGGATTCGATGCGACCCTGCTGGCAACCGGCCTGCAAAATTCCAAACCTCTTGGTGTTGAAGGCGACAAACAGGATTTCGTCATCGGCGGCATGGATTTCCTGTCAGCCGTGCGCAACGGAAAAAACCCGCAAGTCGGCCCTCACGTCATCGTCATCGGCGGCGGCAATGCAGCGATTGACGTTGCCATGACTGCTTTCCGTCAGGGCGCAACCAAAGTCCAGATGTGGTATCGCCGCAATCGCGCGCAGATGCCTGCCAACCCGCATGAAGTCGAACTGGCGCTGGCAGAAGGTGTTGAGCTGGTCGAATTCTGGGCACCGACCCGCGTCCTCCCGGACAATCAGATCGAATTCGAACGCTCCCGGTACGCGCCGGACGCCAAGACCGTTGCACCGGTTACCGTTCGTGCCGACCATATCATGGCCGGCATCGGACAGGATGCCGACCTGAGCTGGCTGGAAGGATCGAACATCAAGACGGAATGGGGCAATATCGTTGTTGACCAGACCAGCCTGCTGACTGATGAACCGGGTATTTTCGCTGCTGGCGACATCGCCCACGGTGCCAGTACGGTCGTTGCCGCTATCGGTTCCGGCAAGCGTGCTGCTGAATCCATCAATTCATACCTGATGGATGTTCCAGCCGATTATGAATCCCTGAAACCCCAACGCCGTGACGATGTGCCATTCCTGGAATCGACGCCGGCACAGCGTGTCTCACCGGAACGTGCCCACATTGAGGAAATCGATCCGCAAATCCGCAAATTCTCCCATGAATTCATGCAATTCGACTGGGATGAAAAAGTGGCTGCCGTTGAAGCGGAACGCTGCCTGCGCTGCGATATCTGTATCGGATGCGGCCTGTGCGAACTGGCCTGTATCGAAGTTGGTGCCGAAGCGTTGAAAATGGTCGAAACCAGCAACGGCCGCATGGTATTCAATGATTTCACAACGCCTGCTGAAAAATGTATCGGCTGTGGAGCCTGTACTGCCGTCTGCCCGACCGGTGCCATCCTTGTGGAAGACCGTGACGGCTATCGCGTCACGGAAATCACGGGAACCGTCGTTCGCAAACAGGCACTTGAAATCTGTTCCTGCTGTGGAGAAACCTTCTCGGCTTCCGTCATACAGGAAATGGAAACCCGCCTGGAACTGGGCAAGATGACCCGCGATGGCGTTTTGTGTCCGACATGCGCCCGTGCCAAATCGGCAGAATCCATGCAGACGATGCAGTGGATAAGCAGCGCTTTCCAAAGTCATTAAATTAACAAGCATTCAACAGGTGGTCTGACGGTTCAAAATCCAGTCAACCACCTGTTTTTCATTGTTGAGGTCAAGCCATTCCACAGGCCGCGACAGTTTTTCCGGCCGGGCTTCATCAGAAGCGACCACTTCAATACGATCATTTCCCGGATACATCGGTCCCTTTCCCAGTGACGGCCTGAAAATTTCGATTCTGGGAATCGCCGCATCCTTGAAGCCTTCCACCAGCGTCAGGTCCGCCGGTTTCATCCGGGAAATCAGTTCGTCCAGAGTTGGCTCTTCTCCGTCTTTCAATTCATGCGCCAGCATGAAACGGTATGGCGACGCCAATATGACTTCCGCTGCCCCGGCTTTTCTGATCCGTGCACTGTCTTTGCGTGGCGGCTCGAGTTCGACGTCATGATGACTGCTCTTGACGACGTTCACCGTCAAGCCCATTCCGACAAATAAAGGCAGCATCTTTTCCAGCAAAGTCGTTTTGCCGCTTCCGGATGATCCGGACAATCCAATAACAGGATATCTCATCCTCTTTCCTCAAGATTCTTATAACATTTATTTGTTGATATCCAGATACTGCCAGTCCGACAATAAAATCGGATGCTTCTTGAATCCCATCACCCAGGGACGAACGAGCCAGTTTCTCGTTCTCGAAACATGAACCGACCAGGCCGTATCCGCTTCCATCTGCCGGTTCATCTGGACATACAAACGGTCACGCGCTTTTCCCGGCGGCAATTTCACCGCCTGACGATAGAGCTTGTCGAACGCTTTGGACTGGTAACAGCCATGATTGCCCTGTCCGGCATTGGCGCCATAGAGCAATTGCATGAAATTTTCGCCGTCCGGATAATCGGCATGCCATGCCCCACCCCACATCATCAGGCGACAGCCGGTCGCATCCTTCACATTGTCGGCAAAATTGCCAACCTCGAACTCGGCCTTGACACCGATTTTATCCAGTCCACGCTTCCAGATTTCGGATATGACGCGAGAGCTGGCGTTGGCTTCCGTCCGGATTTTCAGTACCAGAGGAGAGCCATCCGGCATGGTGCGATAGCCATCAGTCCCCTTTTTGTATCCGAAATAATCCAGCAAACGCGAGGCGAGTTCCGGTTCATAAGCGATACTGCTCCGATAAGCCGGATCGTGCCCGACGACACCCGGAGGGACGATCATCTGGGCTTTCGTTGCCTGTCCATTACGTAAAAGATTGATTTCGGCCTGTGTGTTGTATGACATGGCAATCGCCCTGCGCAAGGCGATTTTCTCCTTGCTGTATCCGCCAGTAACGGGGTCTTTCATATTGAAAATGGTATAGATCACCTCTGGTTCCGTCGTACGATAAAGCCGTATACCCTGTTCCGCCAGATCGGGTTTCAGCCGGTTTCCGTCCAGTGCGACAGGCGCTGCCAGTTGAGGCAACTTGTCAAAATCGATCTTGCCTTCCTGAAAAGACAGCCAGCGGGACTGTTCCTCTTCAATAATGGAAATCTCGACCCGTCCGACCTGAGGCATTTTCTTGCCTTTCATCTCGCGTACCAGTTGCTCGTCCCATGCACTGCCGCCTGACTTGAAGTCCCAGATAAACCCACGATAATTGGGATTGGCAACCAGAACGACCTTGCTTCGCGGGACGTATTCTTTAAGCATATAAGGGCCTGTCCCGACCGGGTTGGAACCGATCTTGCTTCCATAGGCATCGACCGCTTCTTTCGATACCGCTGCGAGCGCCCCATAAGCCAGCACATACAGGAAATTGGAATCCGGCGCATTCAGCTTGATCCGCAAGGTATAACGGTCTGTCACCTGCAGTCCGGCAACAGGCGCATCGTAATCAAATTTCCCGGTCTTTTTGGCTTTCTGGACCTGCGCGTCCAGTCCAACGATTTTCCCCCGGATGAAGTTGGCCGAAGGAGAGCGGTTTTCCGGATCGGCCAGCCGCTTGATGGAATAAACGTAATCCTCAGCCGTCAGCTCCCTCTTTTTGTTGCCGAAAACAGGATCGGGAGCAAAATAAATGTGCTTTTTCAGTTTGAAGGTATAGATTTTGCCGTCTTTGCTGATGACCGGCATCGTTTCAGCCGTATTAGGCACCAGCTTTGCGGGACGTGCCAGATAATCGTAATTCAGCAGGGTCTCGAAAATCGCATCGGCGACCCAGCCGGAATAATAGTTTTGCGTCTTGACCATATCAAAACCATCGTCGGCCGCTTCAAATACGCTTCGAATGACCTTGTCCGGATTCGCCGCCCATGAGAAACCGGCAATTGACAGGCTCATCACTGCCAATCCGAGACAACATAGAAATTTACAGGCACGATTTTTCATCCGCGTTTTTTATTCCTTATTTCGAACAGCATCGATTATTCCATAACATCAAAACAGAGTGCTGATTCTGGCGAAACCGATTAATTTTTCTGCTTGCATATATTAGGCATTATAATTTCAGGTTTAGGTTATCTTTTCCAGTCATCTTCAATGAAGGTCTTTCGCGGTTTTTCATACGATGTCCCTCGCGGCCCCTGTGCCCTCACTATCGGAAATTTCGACGGTGTCCACCGGGGACATATGGTCCTGCTCGCCAAATTGCGCGAGGCAGCCGATCGCCTTCATTTGCCGGCCGCTGTCCTGACATTCAGCCCGCATCCCAGACAGTATTTCGCGTTCCAGTCCGACAAATCAGTGACGGCTCCTGCGACCATCACTCCCTTGCGCGAAAAAATACAGGCACTCTCACAGTGTGGTGTGGACCAGGTCACGATTGCCCATTTCGACCATCTTACCGCCAGTCTGACAGCGGAACAATTCATTGAACAGATTCTGGTCAAGGCGCTTGGTGTCAAATGGCTGATCATCGGAGAAAAATTCCGTTTTGGCAAAGGCCGTCTTGGAACGACTGACATGCTGAAAGAAGCCGGACAAAAACTCGGTTTCCATGTGGAAGTGCTCCCTGCTGTTAACGATGAAAACGGCAGGATCTCGTCATCCTGCATCCGGAAAGCGCTTGAGGAAAGCGATTTCCCCAAAGTCGCCGAATTGCTTGAAAAACCCTACATGATGTCGGGTCACGTCGTTCACGGCGACAAGATCGGACGCAATCTGGGTTTTCCCACGGCCAACCTGCCGATCCGGCATTACAACCCGATCCTCTCAGGAGTTTTCATCACGCAGGTTCACGGGCTGGCTGACGAACCGCTCCCGTCGGTTTCCATGATCGGAACGCGGCCGACAATTGTCAGCGACCGTCACATCATGCTGGAAACCCATATTCTGGACTTTGACCGTATTTGTTACGGAAAACTGATTGCTATCGAATTTTTGAAAAAATTGCGGGATAATCAAAAGTTTCCCGATTTGAATGCGTTAAAGGCTGCCATCGGCAAAGACGTCGAAGCCGCCCGAACGTTTTTCAAAGAACGCAAATGTAAAAGTTAACTGAAACGCGGACAGAGACTGTAAAATCTTTCGTCTATTCCGTTGTAAACCATATTGTGTGATAAAAATGTCTAACAAACCTTCTGACAAGTCCGGCAAAGAGGACAAAAACAAACAGGGTAAAGAATATCCGGTCAATATGCCGGACACGCCATTCCCGATGCGCGGCAACCTTGCAAAAAGGGAACCCGACTGGGTCAAACAGTGGCAGGACAAGAAAATTTATCAACGGATCAGAAAAGCGGCCGTCGGCCGTCCCCAATTCATTTTGCATGACGGCCCTCCATACGCCAACGGCAACATCCATATCGGACACGCCGTCAATAAAATCCTGAAAGATATCGTCGTCAAATCGCGCGGTCTTGCAGGTTTCGATGCGCCTTACGTTCCGGGCTGGGACTGCCATGGCATGCCGATCGAAATCCAGATCGAAAAACTCTACGGCAAAAACCTGTCCGCTACCGAAGTGCAGGAAAAAGCCCGCGCTTACGCAAAAGAACAGGTTGAAAACCAGAAAAAGGATTTCATCCGTCTGGGTGTTCTCGGCGAATGGGACAATCCTTACCTGACCATGAATCATGGCAACGAAGCCAACGAAATCCGGGCACTCGCCCGTCTGCTGGAAAAAGGATACGTTTATCGCGGCCTGAAACCGGTCAACTGGTGTTTCGATTGCCGTTCCGCCCTTGCTGAAGCCGAAGTCGAATATCAGGACAGGCGCGATCCGGAAATCGACGTCGGATTCCCGTTCGCAGAACAGGATAAAATCGCCACCGCATTCGGCCTGGACAAGCTGCCTTCCGACAAGGGATATGTCGTCATCTGGACGACGACCCCATGGACAATCCCTGCCAACCAGGCATTGAACGTTAATCCGGAATTCGATTATGCACTGGTCGAAACGGAAAAAGGCTTGCTGATCGTCGCAGAAGAACGCGCAAAACTGCCTTCTTCCGAAGAAGGACGCACCCTGCTGCAAAAACGCTACGGGCTCAATGACTGGAAGATTCTGGCGACGACCAAAGGTGCCGCTCTGGAAGGCATCCGTTTCAAACATCCCCTGTACGAAATGCATGAAGGTTTCCAGCGTTTCTCTCCGATTTACGCGGAAGAATACGTCACGATGGATACCGGTACCGGCATCGTCCACTCGGCACCTGCGTACGGTGTCGACGACTTTTTGTCGTGCAAGCGTCATGGCATGAAAGATGACGAAATTCTGAACCCCGTCATGGCGGACGGCCATTACGCATCCACCTTGCCACTCTTTGGCGGCATGATGATATGGGACGCCTCCAAACTGATCTGCAATACCATGCAGGAAGCCGGAACGCTTTTCAATCTCGACATGTCAACCCATAGTTACATGCACTGCTGGCGCCACAAAACGCCGATCGTTTACCGTGCCACCTCCCAATGGTTCGCTGGAATGGACGTCAAGCCCAACGATACGGAAATGACCTTGCGCGAAACGGCATTGAAAGGCGTTGAGGAAACCACATTCTATCCTGACTGGGGCAAAGCAAGATTGCAGGGCATGATCGCCAACCGCCCGGACTGGACCCTGTCGCGCCAGCGCCAGTGGGGTGTACCGATGGCTTTCTTTGTGCACAAGGAAACGGGTGAACTGCATCCAGGAATGCTCGAGCTGCTCGAAGAAATCGCCAAACGTGTCGAAAAAGAAGGCATTGAAGCCTGGCAGACACTCGATCCCAAAGAACTGCTTGGCGATGAAGCGGACCAGTACGAAAAGAACAAGGATACGCTCGACGTCTGGTTCGATTCCGGTGCAACGCATCTGACCGTATTGCGCGGCTCGCATGCCAAAGAACTGCGTTTCCCGGCCGATCTGTACCTCGAAGGTTCCGACCAGCACAGGGGCTGGTTCCATTCGTCTCTGCTGACCGCTTCCATGCTCGACGGTTGCCCTCCATACAAAACGCTGTTGACGCACGGTTTCGTCGTGGATGGAGAAGGCAAAAAAATGTCGAAGTCGATGGGAAACGTCATCGCGCCGCAAAAAGTTTCCGACACACTGGGCGCTGACATTCTTCGCCTGTGGGTCGCCGCAACCGATTACTCCGGCGAACTGTCGATCTCCGATGAAATTTTAAAACGCGTCACGGAAGCCTACCGCCGCATCCGCAACACTCTGCGCTTCCTGCTGTCGAACACCGCCGATTTCGATCCTGCCAGGGATGCTGTCGCGATTGATGAGCTGCTGGAAATTGACCGGTATGCACTGGCATCCATGAAATCCCTGCAAAGCGAAGTCATGGCGCATTACGAAAAATTCGAGTTCCATCCGATCGTTGCCAAGTTGCAGACTTACTGTTCGGAAGAACTTGGCAGCCTGTATCTTGATATCCTGAAAGACCGCCTCTATACCTCCGGTGAGGTATCGAAGGCACGCCGTTCGGCACAAACAGCGCTGTGGCATATCACTCATGCCCTGTTGCGCCTGATGGCTCCGATTCTGTCTTTCACGTCGGAAGAAGCCTGGGCCGTCTTCGCCAGCAAGGAAGAATTTGAAAAGAGCGATGAAACACTTTTC
>JAHYZB010000083.1:5035-24170 GCA_019424645.1 Oxalobacter formigenes | reverse complement strand
CACTTTTCACCTTAACGTCCTATTCTCTGCCTGAAATCAAGGACGAAAAAGCGCTGCTCGACAAATATGGCAAGCTGAAAGCGATTCGTGCTGACGTGATGAAAGAACTGGAAGAAGTTCGTATTTCCGGAAAAATCGGTTCATCCCTTCAGGCTGAAATCGAAATCCGCGCCAGCGGGGACAAATACAACCTGTTGAAGAGCCTTGACGACGATCTGAAATTTTTGATGATCACGTCGAAAGCCGACGTTGTTGAAGTGGCGGATGAAAAAGACGAATCCATCAGCGTCAAACCATCCACATATGAAAAATGTGACCGCTGCTGGCACTATCGCGGCGATGTCGGTGCGGATTCAAAACATCCACACCTTTGCGCCCGCTGCGCCGCCAACCTCTTTGGCGAAGGTGAAGAACGCGAATTCGTCTGATTTTTAAAATGTTTTGCCTCCGGTTGCAATAGCTTCCGGAGGCATTTATGACTGTTTATATGGCAACAAGAAAACCCGTTTTCAAATCGAGCAATACCAGTATCGTCCCCTGGCTGGGCATTGCCGTCATCCTTGTCCTGCTGGATCAGTTCACCAAGATATGGATCACGCATGTCCTGAGTTATGGACAGGCCATCAGGGTAACGCCTTTTTTTAATCTGACCCTTGTCTATAACGAAGGCGCTGCCTTCAGTTTTCTGGCGACACAGGCTGGCTGGCAACGTTATTTCTTTACAGCGATCAGCATTGTCGCTATTGTTTTTATCGTTTACCTGCTGAAAAAACACTCGCAGGAAAGGTTGTTCTGTCTGGCGCTTGCCCTCATACTGAGTGGCGCTGTCGGTAACCTGATAGACCGTTCATTGTACGGGCATGTTATCGATTTTCTGGACGTTTATGCCAATGGCTGGCACTGGCCGACGTTCAATATTGCCGACAGTGCCATTTGCATTGGCGCCGTTCTGTTCGTCATCGACGAACTGAAACGCGTCAGCAAAAAATAGACATCACATTCATCTGAAAGTCAGGATTGCGGAGAAATTATGGACTTGTCAGGAAAAAAAATATTACTCGGGTTAACCGGCGGCATCGCCTGTTACAAATCGGCTGAATTTGCCCGCGCCATGATAAAGGAAGGCGCATCCGTTCAGGTCATCATGACCGATGGGGCAAAAGAATTCATCACTCCCCTCACGATGCAGGCATTGACCGGCCATACTGTCTATTCAAACCAGTGGGATGACCAGCCTGACAACAAGATGCCGCATATCGATCTGAGCCGTCAGGTGGATGCGGTTGTTATCGCCCCCTGTACCGCCAATTTCATGAGCAAGCTGGCCAATGGACTGGGTGACGACCTCTTGTCGACCCTGTGCCTCGCACGGCCTGCGCACATTCCGTTCATCGTCGCACCGGCCATGAATGCGGAAATGTGGAAAAAACCGGCGACACAGAGAAACCTCAACCAGATAAAAGAAGATGGTGCTCTTGTTATGGGCCCTGCTTCCGGATTTCAGGCCTGCGGTGAAATCGGAGACGGCCGCATGCTCGAACCGGCTCAGATGCTTGAGGAAGTGATCGCCGCATTACAGCCAAAAATTTTGCAAAACAGGCGAGTCCTGATTACGGCTGGTCCGACGTTCGAACCGATCGATCCGGTTCGCGGCATCACAAACCGCTCTTCCGGCAAAATGGGATACGCCATTGCGCGTGCCGCCCGTGAAGCGGGTGCGTCCGTTACCCTGATTTCCGGCCCGACCGCTCTGGATACGCCATACAACGTCAATCGTGTCGACGTCATGACCGCGATTGAAATGCGCGACGCCGTCATGTCGCATATCAGCCATCAGGACATTTTCATTTCTGTCGCCGCTGTCGCCGACTGGCGCGTTGCCAATGCCAGCGACCAGAAAATCAAGAAAAACAAAAACGGCGATGCCCCCACACTGGAATTTACCGAAAATCCGGATATTCTGGCTTCCATTGCAGCATTGCCTGATCCTCCATATTGCGTCGGCTTTGCCGCCGAATCGGAAAAACTGAGGCAACATGCGGAAGAAAAACGCAGGAAAAAGGGTATTCCGCTTCTGGTCGGCAACATCGGCCACGAAACCTTCGGCAAGGACGACAACACACTCATTCTGTTCGACGACACCGGAACGCTGGAATTGCCGCACGGCAGCAAACAGCTTCTGGCACACCAGTTGATCGAACAGATCGCAAAACGAATTTAAAGAAGTAATCATGAAAACGATAGATATCAAAATACTGGACGCCAGAATGGGGGAGTATTTACCCTCATATGCCACCAGTGGAAGTGCCGGACTGGATTTAAGGGCCTGCATCGACGAACCGATGGAAATCATGCCGGGTGAAACGAAACTGATCCCGACCGGGCTTGCCATACACATCGCCGATCCGGGCTATGCCGCACTGATTCTGCCAAGGAGCGGCCTCGGCCACAAACATGGCATTGTGCTCGGCAATCTGGTCGGACTGATCGATTCCGATTATCAGGGACAACTGATGGTGTCCACCTGGAATCGGGGAACGGAAACATTCACTCTGAATCCGATGGAACGGCTCGCCCAGCTGGTGATCGTTCCTGTTCTTCAGGTCGGCTTCAACGTCGTCGGGGAATTTGAAGAAAGCGACCGTGGCGCTGGCGGATTCGGCAGTACTGGAAAAAAATAATGAATGAGGGTTCAAATAGCATGTTGAAACGTTTGAAATCGCTAAAGAAATTCATCGGGGAAAAAAGGCTGCTCCCTAAAATTGCCTGTGTTTGCTGTGTCGCCGTCCTCTCTGCCTGTGCGACGGATTCGAGCTGGTACGGTGAGGAAGCTGAACCGACAATCGAAACGACCGGCGTCAAGAAACTCGAACAGATCGTCGCCATGCAAGACCGGCTCGACAAGGTCGGCGGAAAGCTCCTGATCAGCAATGCCGACCTGTGCCGCAAACAGCTGCGCAATCTTCTCGGCTTTTCCGTTGCCAACAAATATTCCTATTCTCCGGCTTTGGCCAGCATGGCCACGGAAACCTACGGTCTGGGTGAGCGCCTCCAGGTCATGAACGTCATTGAAGGCAGTGGCGCAGCAGCAGCCGGATTACGCCCGGGCGACCAGTTGCTGAAAATCGACAACCATAACGTTCCGACCGGTGTCAACGCCGAACGGGATACGGTGGCGATGCTGTCTTCCATCGTTTCGAAAAACAAGCCGGTCCGGCTTACCGTACTGAGAAACAAGGCCAGACACAATGTCGTCGTACCGCTGACACCCTCCTGCGGTTTCCGTATTGAACTGGGTCATGCCAGCAACGTCAACGCCTATTCCGATGGTAGCCGTATTCTGATCACCCAGGGCATGATGCTGTTTACGAAAACCGATCAGGAGCTGGCTTACGTCATTGCCAAGGAAATGGCCCATAACGTTCTGGACCATGCCAAATCGCTGAACAATACCCGCGCCGCATCGGCCCTGATCGATAACCTGATTCACACCAACGCGAACCAGAAGCCCTCCATCAACGCGTCGAGCATCAAACCGATGTCCAAAAAATTCGACATCGATGCGGATACCCTGAGTCTGGCGATGGCATTGCGCGCAAATTATGAAATCGACGATGCGCCCCGTTTCTGGAAACGGCTGGCTTACCGCTTCCCCGGAACCAACATGAGGAATTACACGGCACAGCATCCGTCGACTTCGGCCAGAATGGACGCGTTGCCACAGTCCGTTACCCGCATCAAAGAGATCGACAAACGGCGCAAGGCACTCGCTGTCAGATAAGATTATCGGTAAGCTCCGATACAGTATTGGATTCGGGACCTGTTCCAACCCCAACAGCTCCCGGATCTTTTTGAATTTTCCGGTTAAAAGCCATAAGAAAGGAGTTGAATATGGACTCCGCACTCATTTACGCACTACTTGCCATATTTGCCATTGGTGCGACAAGTATTACACTGGCAGCTCTGCTGTCGTTTTCGATACTGGCGAGAATGATCGAACTGATGATCAGTCTGTCGGTCGGTATGATGTTATCCACGGCACTATTGCATGCCTTGCCCGAAGCGTTTGAAATGCATGTCGAACCAGATCGGCTGTTTATTACCCTCCTGATCGGCTTGCTCGCTTTCTTTTTGCTGGAAAAATTCGCCATCCTGCGCCATTCACACCACCACGAAGGCGACGGACACCATCATGAAGAAGGCTTCGACAAACACGAAGCGGGTCATTCCGGATGGATGATTCTGGTCGGACACGGATTTCATTGCATCACGGACGGCATCCTGATCGCCGCCGCTTTCCTGACCAATTTTTACCTCGGCCTGATCACGGCGCTGGCGATTCTCGCTCATGAAATTCCCCAGCAGGTCGGCGATTTCATCGTTCTTTTGAATGCCGGTTTCACCCGAAAGCGTGCCCTGCTCTACAGCATGAGCAATACGGTTACCTCCATGACAGGTGCGTTGATCGGCTACTATACGCTGGAGCGCGCCCAAAACCTGATCCCGTATGTTTTGACACTGGCTTCAGCCGGTTTCATCTATATCGCCCTGAGCGATTTGATCCCCCAAATGCAGCGACGCAGCACGATTCGTCAAACCATACCCCAGATCATTCTCATCGCCCTCGGGATCGGTATCATTTTCCTGATCACGCACAGCCTGCATTCCCACTCACACTGAATGCAGTGAAACGGAAAAATGGATTAACGTTCCGTCAACAGCAATTTGATCGCCAGACCGATAAAAACCGTTCCCGCCAATCGGTTGATCCAGCGCTGGATACGCTGTGAACGGCTGAGCCATTCTCCCAGAGAACCGGCGGCCAGCGCGATGGCACCGAAAACCAGAATGGCCGAGAGAATAAAAACGGCGCCGAGGATCAGCATCTGGATCGTGATGGAACCCCGTGCCGGATTGGCGAACTGGGGAAGGAATGCCAGAAAGAAAATGCTGACCTTGGGATTGGTGATATTCATGAAAATACCGCGCCGGTATAACTGCCCGCCTTGCATGACAGATCCGCTGTTCCCCTCAATCCGGGTCGTGCCACTCCGGAAAGCGCCCCATGCCAGATAAATCAGGTAAAGCGCGCCCGCCACTTTCAGCATAGTAAATGCAATCTCCGACGTTTTGAAAATAACCGCCACGCCGAGTGCAACGGCAGTCGTATGAAACAACAGCCCTGTGCACAGTCCCAGTACGACAAGAATGCCGGCTTTTCTCCCCTGTAGCGCCGACTGCGTCAAAACGAAAATATTGTCGGGGCCGGGAGCGATGGCAAGAATCAGGCAGGCAATAAAATAAGTTCCCAGAACATCCAGAGGAATCATGGTAAATTTGAAAATGGGTTACCGGAATGGAAAGAATACCCCATCGGCGCACCCATTAAAATCGTTTTTGGTCATTACCGTCCCCCCCTTATTGAAAATGACGCTGAAATGCGTCGTTTTTTCCATACTTAATTGACGACAAGTTATTGAAACGTCTATAATTTCGTTCTTTCCAATCGCTCAGGAAAATAACAGAAGGCTGTGTCCACCTTTTAATTCAGGTGGAACCACCCATTAGAGCGAATCAACATCACAGGAAGTTTTAATATGAAAACCTTCTCCGCAAAGGACAGTGAAGTCCAGCGTGACTGGTATGTGATTGACGCAACCGATAAGGTACTCGGCCGTGTCGCCAGCGAAGTGGCACACCGTTTGCGTGGCAAACACAAACCAGAATTTACACCTCATGTCGATACCGGCGATTTCATCATCGTTGTCAACGCCAGCAAGCTGCGCGTTACCGGAAACAAAATGACTGATAAGAAATATTATCGTCACAGCGGTTTCCCAGGTGGCATTTACGAAACGTCTTTTGAAAAAATGCAACAGCGTTTCCCAGGCCGTGCGCTTGAAAAAGCTGTCAAAGGCATGCTTCCAAAGGGACCTTTGGGCTATGCCATGATCAAAAAGCTGAAAGTGTATGCGGATGAAACTCATCCACACAGCGCCCAACAGCCAAAGCCACTTGAAATCTAAGGAGCAGACATGATCGGTAACTACAATTACGGAACCGGCCGTCGCAAAAGCGCTGTGGCTCGTGTTTTTATCAAAGCAGGCTCCGGCAAAATCACCGTTAACGGCAAACCGGCTAACGAATATTTTTCCCGCGAAACCGGCCTGATGGTCATTCGCCAGCCTCTGGAACTGACCGAAAACCTCGAACGTTTCGACATTCTCGTTAACGTCAAGGGTGGCGGCGAATCCGGCCAGTCCGGCGCAGTCCGTCACGGCATCAGCCGCGCTCTGGTCGACTACGATGCAGCACTGAAACCGGCACTGTCCAAAGCAGGCTTCATCACCCGCGACGCACGTGAAGTAGAACGTAAAAAAGTTGGCCTGCGCAAAGCCCGCCGCGCCAAACAGTTCTCCAAACGTTAATACCATACTTTACGATATCGGCTTATACCGAGTATTCGTATTTTCAAAGTCGTCTGGCTTCGGTCAGGCGACTTTTTTTCTGTTTTTTCCATCGGGCAAATAGTGGATAATCCCGTTACAATACAGTCCGTGTATCCTTTTCTTCAGTGAGGTCAGAATGATCAAAGTCGGCATCGTCGGTGGTTCGGGTTATACCGGAGTCGAATTGCTGCGCATACTGTCAGCCCATCCGGAAGTTCGGCTAACCACCATTACGGCCAGAGGCGACAACGGCACCAAAGTAACGGACATGTTCCCCTCCCTGCGTGGCATTGTCGATCTGACATTTGTCGCACCGGAAGAATCGAACCTGAAAGAATGCGATGTCGTTTTCTTCGCCACCCCTCATGGCGTTGCCATGTCGCATGCAAAAGAACTGCTGGATGCCGGTGTCAAAATCATCGACCTTGCAGCAGACTTCAGATTGAAAGACATAGCTGAATTCGAAAAATGGTACGGAATGTCACACGCCTGTCCTGAAATACTGGCCGAAGCGGTTTACGGCCTTGTCGAAGTCAATCGGGAAGCAATCAAAAAAGCGCGTGTCGTCGGACTGGCTGGTTGCTATCCAACCTCCGTACAACTCGGTTTCGCACCTTTGCTGACGCAGGGAAAAGCACTCGTCAATGAATCAGGACTTATTGCCGATTGCAAATCCGGTGTGTCCGGAGCAGGCCGCCGGGCGGCTGTCGGCACACTCTTTCCCGAGTCTTCGGACAATTTTCATGCCTATGGCGTAAAAGGACATCGCCATTTACCGGAAATCGTTCAGGGCCTGAAAGCATTGACCGGCAACACACGGGATATTGGCCTGACGTTCGTACCTCACCTGACTCCGATGATCCGTGGCATTCATTCAACACTCTATGCCACGTTGACACCCGAAGCCAGAGACATCGATTTTCAGGCGTTGTATGAAAACCATTATTGCAACGACCCGTTTGTCGACGTGATGCCAGCCGGTTCGCATCCGGAAACGCGTTCCGTACGCGCTTCCAATTACCTGCGCATCGCGGTACACCGTCCCGGAAACAGCGATACGCTGGTCATTCTGGTTGTGGAAGACAATCTGGTCAAGGGTGCTGCCGGTCAGGGTGTCCAGAGTATGAACCTGATGTTCGGCCTTGATGAAACGACTGGCCTGAAACAGGTTCCCGTATTGCCATGAGCCGTGACAAACAGGATTTTCCGATCGTGTTTATAATAAACACCATCTTTTAAATACCGGAGTAAAAAATGAGTGACAATCAAGACATGCCAACGCCGATCAACTTTACGGACAGCGCCGCCAAAAAAGTGGCCGAACTGATCGCCGAAGAAGGCAACCCGAATCTGAAACTTCGTGTTTTTGTACAGGGCGGAGGATGCTCCGGTTTCCAGTACGGCTTCACTTTCGATGAAAAGGTGAATGAAGACGATACCTCCATGATGAAAGACGGTGTTGAACTGCTTATCGACCCGATGAGCTACCAATATCTTGTCGGCGCTGAAATCGATTACAAGGAAGACATCAACGGTGCCCAGTTCGTCATCAAGAACCCGAACGTCACCTCCACCTGCGGTTGCGGTTCCTCGTTCGCACCTTGAGTATCCGTTTCCCTGAAAAGGACGCCTGAATGCGTCCTTTTTTTGTTGCCATTAACGGACAGAACAGCGATATCGGACGGCTTTATCAACTTCAGCAACATTTTCCCAGCTTTGATATACTTGACTAAAATATTCAACTAATCGAGAATACGCTTCTTTATCAGGAACCTTATGCGACTGACAACCAAAGGACGATTTGCCGTTACTGCCATGATCGATCTGACCCGCCATCAGGAAACAGGCCCTGTTTCCCTTGCCGGTATCAGCGAACGACAGGATATTTCCGTCGCATACCTTGAACAGCTTTTTTCAAAACTACGCCGAAAAAATCTGGTCAAATCCATACGCGGTCCGGGAGGTGGTTACCTTCTGGCAAACGATGCCGCTGATATAACCGTGGCTGATATCGTGTTTGCGGTAGATGAACCGCTGGATGTCACACGCTGTGGCGGCAATGGTAATTGCGCTAAAGGAAGCATCAAATGCATTTCCCACAATTTATGGGCAAGCCTGAACGAAAGAATTATTGATTATCTGGAGTCGGTACCCTTATCGGAACTTTCACAAACGATGCCATTGAAAGCGAAGAAAAAATCCGGCATTGACAGCACATTACTTTTTGCAAAACCGGCAGAATAAAAGGAAAAAAGCATGACCAATCCATCCACACCAACCCAATGCAGCATCCTGAAGGAAATCTCCCGCGATTCCTCTCATCCTGTATATATGGATTATTCAGCCACGACCCCGGTCGATCCCCGCGTGGCTGAAAAGATGATTCCTTATTTGTGCGAAAAATTCGGCAATCCGGCCTCTAACAGCCATATGTATGGCTGGGAAGCGGAAGCAGCCGTTGAAGAAGCACGCTCGCAGGTTGCCGCCCTGATCAACGCCGATCCGCGTGAAATCGTCTGGACGTCCGGCGCGACCGAAGCGAACAATCTGGCCTTGAAAGGCGCTGCCCAGTTCTACAAGACAAAGGGCAAGCACATCATTACCGTCAAGACCGAACATAAATCCGTTCTTGACACTTTCCGCGAACTGGAAAGGGAAGGCTTCGAGGCCACTTATCTCGATCCGGAAGAAAACGGCCTGATCACGCTGGAAGCGCTCGAAAAGGCCATCCGCCCGGACACGATTCTGGTTTCCGTCATGTTGGTCAATAATGAAATCGGTGTCATCCAGCCGGTCGATGAAATTGCCGAACTGTGCCGCAGCAAGGGCGTCATTTTCCATTGCGACGCTGCTCAGGCTGTTGGAAAAATGGAGATCGACCTGCAAAAGACGAAAATCGATCTGATGACTATGACGGCCCATAAAATCTGCGGACCGAAAGGGGTTGGGGCACTGTTTGTGCGCCGTCGTCCCCGCGTCCGTCTGGAAGCCCAGATGCATGGTGGCGGCCATGAACGTGGATTGCGTTCCGGTACACTGCCGACTCACCAGATTGTCGGTATGGGTGAAGCCTATCGCATTGCGAAGGAAGAAATGAAAGAAGAAATCGCCCGGATGAAAGCGCTGATAAAACGTCTGGCAGATGGCTTGAGCCAGATCGAGGCAGTCGTATTCAACGGCGACATGGAACATCGCATTCCTTATAACCTGAACGTCAGTTTCAACTACGTCGAAGGCGAATCAATGATGATGGCCATGAAAGGGCTGGCTGTATCTTCCGGCTCGGCCTGCACTTCCGCCAGCCTTGAACCGTCATACGTATTGCGCGCTCTGGGCCGCAGTGACGAACTGGCCCACAGCTCGATCCGTTTCTCAATCGGACGCTTCACGACTGAAGAGGAAGTGGATTATGCAATTGATCTGGTCAAGACGCAGGTCGCCAAACTGCGCGATCTGTCGCCATTGTGGGATATGTACAAGGACGGCATCGACATCAATACCATTCAATGGGCCGCCCATTAAGCCGATTGTATAAAAGGACAAGAGGACAAGAAAATGACTTACTCGAATAAAGTACTGGACCATTACGAAAACCCGCGTAACGTCGGCAGCTTCGACAAGGACGACGACTCGGTCGGCACCGGCATGGTCGGCGCGCCTGCCTGCGGCGATGTCATGAAACTGCAGATCAAGGTCAATGCGGAAGGCATGATCGAAGATGCACGTTTCAAGACGTATGGTTGTGGTTCGGCAATCGCATCCAGCTCTCTGGTCACTGAATGGGTCAAGGGCAAATCGATTGATGAAGCCCTGCAGATCAAGAATTCGGAAATTGCGGAAGAACTGGCTTTGCCTCCCGTGAAAATCCACTGTTCCATTCTGGCCGAAGACGCGATCAAGGCGGCTGTTGTCGATTACCAGAAACGGCAGGAAAACAAAAACAAGGCATAACAGGATTCAATCAGGAGATCACATGGCTATCACTTTGACAGAAAAAGCGGCAAATCATATCAGCCGCTTTCTTGAACGTCGCGGCAAGGGCGTCGGTTTGCGTTTTGGCGTTCAGACAACCGGTTGCTCGGGCATGTCCTATAAACTTGAATATGTCGACGAACCATCCGAAGGCGATGTCGTATTCGAATCGCACAGCGTGAAAGTTTTCGTCGACCCGAAAAGCTTGCCTTATCTGGATGGTACCGAGCTGGACTACGTTCGCGAGGGACTTAACGAAGGATTCAAATTTTATAATCCGAATGTTACCGGTGCATGCGGTTGTGGAGAGAGCTTCAAGGTCTGATCTGTTTATTATTTTTTATGCAAAATCATTTCGAGCTTTTCAGGCTGCCGGTACAATTTCCCATTGACCGGCAAGCGCTGGATACGGCCTACAAGGAAATACAAAATCTGGTTCATCCAGATCGTTTTGTCACGGCAACCGAAGCGGAAAAACGCACTGCTATCCAATGGGCAGCCATGGCAAACGACGCTTATCACATCCTGCGCAATCCGATCAAAAGAGCGGCTTATCTGTGTGAACTGAACGGGTATAACCTGAATGCCGAAACGCACGTGTCGATGGACCCGGAATTTCTGATGCAGCAGATAGAGTGGCGTGAATCGCTGGAAAATGCCCGCGATGAAAAGGATATGGCCCGACTTGAAAAACTGGATGATGAACAACGGACACTGCGCGATGAACAGATGCAAATCCTTCAAAAGCATCTCGACGACAGGCAGTTTGAAAAGGCAGCCCAAGATATCCGGAAAATGATGTTTCTTGAAAAATTCAACGAAGAAATCAGTCTGGCATTTGACGAACTTGATTCAACAGATTAAATAAATGGCACTTCTCCAAATCGCAGAACCGGGTATGTCCACTGCCCCCCATCAATTCCGGCTGGCAATCGGAATTGATCTCGGCACGACGCATTCGCTTGTGGCAACCGTCAGAAACAGTATTCCGGAAGTGCTGGATGACGAACAGGGACGCCCTTTATTACCCTCGGTTGTCCGTTATTTCCCTGATGGTCATGCACAAATCGGTTACGCCGCCAGGGAAGCCCAGAATACCGACCCCAAAAATACTATCATATCGGTCAAACGCATGATGGGACGTGGACTTGCCGATATTTCCAACCGCGAAAGCATGCCCTATCAGTTTCTGGACAATCCGGGTATGGTCAAAGTCGAAACGGTTGCCGGTCCGAAAAGTCCGGTTGAAGTCTCCGCTGAAATTCTTGCGACCCTGAGACAGCGGGTAGAAGATGCTTTCGACGAAAATCTGTCCGGAGCCGTCATTACCGTACCTGCCTATTTTGACGATGCCCAGCGTCAGGCCACAAAAGATGCCGCAAAACTGGCTGGCATTCATGTCTTGCGACTGTTAAGCGAACCGACTGCTGCCGCAATCGCTTATGGGCTGGACAATGGAGCCGAAGGTGTTTTTGCCGCCTACGATCTGGGTGGAGGCACCTTTGACATCTCCATTCTCAGACTGAACAAGGGTGTTTTCGAAGTATTGGCGACCGGCGGCGATTCCGAGCTGGGTGGCGACGATTTCGACCATCGTATTTTCTGCTGGATCATCGAACAGGCCAAACTGAGACCGCTTTCGGCAGAAGATACACGCCTGTTGATGACCAAGGCGCGAGAAGCAAAAGAACGTCTCTCGGTCAGGGCTCGCGTTACGATCAATACACTGCTCTCGTCAGGCGAGAAAATCAATCTGGAACTGACAGCCAGGGCATTCGAACAGATGACGCATCATCTTGTCTGTAAAACCATGCAGCAAGTGAAAAAAACACTGCGAGACGCCAAACTGAAAATCGACGATATCAGTGGCATTATCCTGATCGGCGGCGCGACACGAATGCCTCATGTGCGCAGGCAGATCCAGAAACTCTTCGGCAAAAAACCGCACGCCACGATCGATCCTGAAAAGGTCGTCGCGTTGGGAGCCGCCATTCAGGCCAATATGCTGGCGGGAAATCGCGCTCCCGGAGACGACTGGCTATTGCTCGACGTCATTCCTTTATCGCTCGGTATCGAAACGATGGGGGAACTTGTGGAAAAGATTATTCCCCGCAACTCCACCATTCCCTGCACTTACGCACAGGAATTCACGACATTCAGGGATGGTCAGACAGCACTTGCCGTACATGTCCTGCAAGGTGAACGCGAACTGGTAACAGACTGCCGCTCACTCGCCCGTTTCGAACTGCGTGGCATTCCGCCGATGGCGGCCGGTGTACCCCGCATCAGGATCACTTTTCAGGTCGATGCCGATGGATTACTTTCTGTTTTTGCGCGTGAAACGCATTCGGGCGCTGAAGCCTCGATTGTCGTCAAACCGTCTTATGGCCTGACCGATACCGAAATTGCCAGAATGCTGGAAGAATCAGGAAAAAGCGCTCAAACGGATATGCAACAACGCGCCTTGCGTGAAGAAATCGTCGAAGCCGAACGGACCATTCAGGCAACACAAGTGGCACTCGATTCTGACGGCGACCTGTTAAATGAAACCGAGCGCACAGCAATTGAAGCCCTGATTGAAGTGACTAAAAGGCTTTTGAACGACGATTCGACCTCAGCCATTCATGCAGCCATCGAAGCCCTGTCCAAAGGCACGGAAACATTCGCAGCAAGACGGATGAACCGAAGTATTCAGAAAGCCTTGTCCGGCAAAACCGTCAGGGACATCATTTAACACACCGATAACGGGAAACGAATATGCCAAAAATTACCGTTTTGCCTCACGCTGTACTCTGCCCTGAAGGTGCCGATATCGAAGCACCTGAAGGCACATCGATCTGCGATGCCCTGCTGGATAATAAAATCGAAATTGAACATGCCTGTGGTAAATGCGGTGCGTGCAGCACCTGCCACGTCATCGTCAGGAAAGGCTACGATTCCCTTTCCGACATCAGTGAAAAAGAGGAAGACATGCTTGACCGTGCATGGGGTTTGACGGCGGAATCACGCCTGTCGTGTCAGGCAAAAATCGGAGACGAAGACCTGACCGTTGAAATTCCTAAATATACGATCAATCTTGTCAGCGAACGCTGATTTAACAAGCCGATATTATTATGAAATGGTCCGACACCCAAAAAATCGCCGAAGAACTGTTTGACCAGTATCCGGACGTTGACCCCTTAAGCGTCCGTTTTACTGATATGCATGACTGGATTTGCAAACTGGACGGGTTTGACGACGATCCCAGCCGTTCGAACGAGAAAGTCCTTGAAGCCATTCTGATGGCGTGGATAAGGGAAGCCGAAGACTAGACGCAACAAGAAGGAAAACCGGCATCAGCGGATATTCTGTTTCATGATCTTCTGCTGTTCGCGCTGCCAGTCCCGTTCTTTTTCAGTTTCGCGTTTGTCGTATTGTTTCTTGCCCTTGGCAAGACCAATCTCACATTTGATCCGCCCTTTGGAAAAATGCATATTCAATGGAACGAGCGTATAACCGGCACGTTCGACCTTGCCGATCAGTTTGCTTATTTCGTCAGCATGCATCAACAGTTTTCTGTCCCTGACAGGATCAGGCTTGATATGGGTCGAAGCCGTCGGAAGCGGACTGATGTGGGCGCCAAAAAGAAAAATTTCTGCCCCCTTGACGATGACATAAGCCTCTTTTAGTTGTACCCTTCCGGCACGAATGGATTTGACTTCCCATCCTTCCAAAGCCATTCCCGCCTCGAAGCGCTCTTCGATAAAATAATCATGAAAAGCTTTTTTATTATCGGCAATAGTCATAGTGAAAAAAACTTCCTTGTATAAAATAGAGATTCTATCAAAACCATTTCATTCATAGATGACGATCGTACATAAATCCGTACTGCAAAACTATAGCGCAGAACAAATGTTCGCCCTGGTGGAAAATATCGAAGCCTACCCTTCTTTCCTCCCCTGGTGCGACAGTGTCGATGTACAACGGGACGCAAGCCGCCAGACGGCGATTGCGACGCTTTCCCTGAATTTTTGCGGTATCCGTCAAAGCTTTACCACTCATAATATCAATGTCGCGCCGACGTCCATCAAAATGAAACTGGTAAATGGACCATTTCGGAAATTGAACGGCCAATGGACATTTACCGTCATTGATGAAAAAACCTGCCGTGTCGAGCTGCATCTGAATTATGAATTTTCCCATTTTTTCATGGAAAAGCTGATCGGCCCGGTTTTCGACATTGTCACCAATAGTCTTGTCGATGCATTTTGCGAACGCGCGAGAAAAGTTTATGGCTGAAAATCCCGTCAATTCAAAAACCATTCCCGTTCAGGTCTGTCATATCCGGCAAGACAAACAGATTATTATGGATATCAGTGTTCCTGAAAAAACAACACTGATCATGGCCATCAAAACAAGTGGCATTCTGGATCAATTGTCGTTTCAGGTCAGTGAAAATGAAGTCGGCATCTATGGGAAAAAACGACCTTTCAATACGGAACTGAAAGCATACGACCGCATCGAAATTTATCGTCCTCTACTCACGACTCCACAGGAATCACGACGACTGAGGACAGACTTGCAACACCGTTAGGATCCACAGAAGAAATGCCTTCTCAGGTTCAGCAGAAAAAACAGGACGTCAGCGCCAGTATTCCGGCACTTCTTCCTGCGCAGGCTGATTGTTCAGGGCTTTTTCAGGCTGTTTGATCGGTTCAACTACCTTGTTGGAAGAAGGTTCGCCTGTCAGATTGGCGAGCCTTCTCTTCGATTTGGCCCTGGCTGCGAGCGCCCTTTTCTTTTCTTCAGGCAACTTCTGATACTCGTGCCATTGCTCTGTCTTGAGCTGTGAGTTGAGTTTCTTGACTCCGATGAAGTTCTGGCGTGCCTGACGACGCTGTTCCGGTGTCAGATTCAACCAGTCCTGGATATGGGTCTTGATACGTTCCTTGTCCTCTGGCGACATGTTTTCAGCTTTTTTCGCGACTTCCAGCCATTTTTTCTTTTGCGCAGCGCTCATGCCGTTCCATTCTTTTTCCAATGGAGCCAATGCGTCCTGCTGCGATGGTGTCAGGATATTCCAGGAATTTTCAGCGGCAGCCTGACTATCTTCCATTCCTATAAACGCTTTCAGATTATCTGCAGGCAAAATGGCGTACACAACACCGAAAGCAATGACGATCACGACAACGACCGTCATTACCCACTTCGGGACCGACTTCTTTACGGGAAGGTCATGCCGCATCAATCAGACTCCTGTCCGGTCAACGATATAAGTCCTGAATCCATTGTCGGCATATGCAGACGGAGGCAATTCATCCGACAACACAGCGATATCGATATCGGCGATTTCCCTGATCTGACGCTGCTGTTCGTGATGGAAGATACCGGCCATACCGACAACCAGCACCAGTATAGGCAAACTCAAGCCAAGACGGTTTGTCCAGGAAACATTTCCTGAGGTGCCTGAAGAAACTCCTGCAAATATCTGCTGAAAAAAGCTGACATAAAGAGGCATGCTCTTTTTCTTGCGTTTGATTGCTTTTGCACGTGCGTTAGCCAGTTTCGCTGAAATGTTTTCAGGCAAATCGTCCAGTCGCTCATTCAAGGCGTGTCTCACCTTGTAAGCAAAATCCTGTTCATTTATATTCATAATTCTATCCCTCGTGCCTTCAGTGCTTTTGCCAATGCATGCGTTGCGCGGGAACAATGTGTTTTGACGCTTCCCACAGAACATTTCATCGCTTCAGCCGTTTCGGCAACATCCATGTCATTCCAGTAACGCATCAGGAACGCTTCGCGTTGACGTGAAGGCAACTTTTCTACTTCTTCTTCGATAATTTTCAACACTTCAGCGCGTTCGAGCTTTTCTATAGACGATTCTACGACGCCGTTTTCCGATTCGTTCTGATATATTTCCAGAACATCGAAATCTTCACCGTCTGAAGTGGTGGACATGCTTGAAAACAGGCTGACCCAGGTATTTCTGACTTTTTCCCGACGAAAAAAATCGCTGATGGTGTTTTGCAAAATGCGCTGGAATAGCATTGGCAACTCGGCAGATGGCTTATCGCCATATTTTTCTGCGAGTTTGATCATGGCATCCTGGACAATATCAAGCGCAGACTCATCTTTGCGCACGGCATAGACTGCCTGTTTGAATGCGCGTTTCTCAACGCCAGCCAGAAAATCGGATAATTCTTTGTCTGTTGCCATTCTATTTGGCAGAAGGATCAACCTTACTGGTTTAAAAAAAACACACTGTGACTGTGTCAATCAGGTGCAAATGCTAACAAGAAAAGGCCTTCTTGTGCAGATGTAGTGTAAAATTATTCACTTTATACAATTGTTGAAGTATTGTACATTTGTAATTGAGTATGGCTTGACCAAAAAGCGCAGGCTGATATCTGTAATCCGCTTTATATACCCTCTGGCGGAATGGTTTTCTCACATGGTGCTCATAATGCCGCCTGTCGTGAAGACATGCTTTGCTACTTTGAAAGCTGTTTGCTCTGACCCGTGCCACAAGTACGAGAAATTGATGTTTATTTGCCAAATTTCACAATAAAATGTGAAATTTGTTTCGTAATACACTCGAATTCGTCAGGAAAGAGCATCCGATCAATTTCCAGTGGACCTTGAAAGGAAAGAAGTATGAGTTTAGAAATGACAGGCTCTGACATACTGGTCAGGAGTCTGGCCGATGAAGGCGTAGAGCACGTTTTCGGATACCCGGGTGGTTCCGTTCTCTATATTTATGATGCTATTTACAAACAGGACAAATTCAAACACGTCCTGGTTCGTCACGAACAGGCCGCCGTTCACGCTGCAGATGCCTATGCACGCAGCTCCGGCAAGGTTGGTGTCGCGCTGGTTACCTCCGGCCCTGGCGTAACGAATGCCATTACCGGTCTTGCAACCGCTTACATGGATTCCATTCCGCTCGTCCTGATCAGCGGTCAGGTTTCCACCCATGCGATTGGTTCAGATGCTTTCCAGGAATGTGATGCGGTCGGTATTACACGTCCATGCGTCAAGCATAATTTCCTTGTCAAAGATGTCAAGGATCTCGCCGTAACGATCAAAAAAGCATTCTATATTGCATCGACAGGCCGTCCTGGCCCTGTTCTGGTCGATATTCCAAAGGACGTCAGCATGCAGGCTGGCCTTTACGATTATCCCAAAGAAATCGAAATGCGTTCCTACAAGCCTATCGACAAAGGCCATACCGGACAGATCCGCAAAGCCGTCCAGATGATGCTTCAGGCTGAACGCCCGCTTGTTTATGCCGGCGGTGGTGTTATCCTGTCGGACTCCGCACCGGAACTGAACCAGCTCGTCGACCGTCTTGACGTTCCCTGTGTCACCACGCTTCAGGGACTTGGCGGCTATCGCGCTTCCAGTGAAAAACATCTCGGCATGCCCGGCATGCACGGCACGTATGAAGCTAACATGGCCATGCAGAATTGTGACGTTCTGGTCGCAATCGGCGCTCGCTTCGACGACCGTGTTATCGGCAACCCGGATCACTTTTCCCGTGTTCCCCGCAAAATCATCCATATCGATATCGATCCGTCTTCCATTTCCAAACGGGTCAAGGTTGACATTCCTATTGTCGGCAACGTCAGGGACGTATTGCAGGAAATGCTGGCACAGCTCGACGCTACTCCAAACGCATCGACCAATCCGCAGGCGATGGCCTCATGGTGGAAACAGGTCAATGAATGGCGCAAGAAAGATTGCCTGAAATACGAACAGACCGATCAGGTCATCAAGCCCCAGTTCGTTATCGAAAAACTGTGGGAAGTCACCAAGGGTGACGCTTTTGTCGCTTCCGACGTCGGCCAGCATCAGATGTGGGCTGCACAGTATTATCCGTTCGACAAGCCACGCCGCTGGCTCAATTCCGGCGGTCTTGGAACCATGGGTGTCGGGCTGCCGTACGCAATGGGTATCCAGATGGCCAATCCGGATGCAACGGTTGCCTGCATCACTGGCGAAGGTTCCATCCAGATGAACATCCAGGAACTCGCTACCTGCAAACAATACAACCTGACACCGAAAATCATCATGTTGAACAATGGTGTTCTGGGTATGGTTCGCCAATGGCAGCGTCTGGATTATGAGTCCCGTTATTCGGAAACCTATGTCGCTTCGCTTCCTGACTTCAACAAGCTGGCAGAAGCCTACGGTCATGTCGGCATAAAAGTTGAAAAAGCCGCAGACGTCGAAGGCGCCCTGAGAGAAGCTTTCTCGATGAAAGACAAACTGGTTTTCCTGAACATCCTGACAGATTCGACCGAAAACGTCTGGCCAATGGTCAAGACGGGCAAAGGATTGACTGAAATGGTGATGAGTCTGGAGGACAAATAACATGCGACACATAATTTCTGTACTTCTGGAAAACGAAGCAGGTGCACTTGCCCGTGTTGTCGGACTCTTTGCCGCTCGCGGTTATAACATTGAAACATTAAATGTTGCACCAACCGAAGATCCTACCCTGTCCCGTATGACCGTAGTCACCATCGGTTCGGATGACGTGATTGAACAGATCACCAAACACCTGAACCGCCTGATCGAAGTCGTCAAGGTCGTCGACCTGACGGACGGTTATTTCGTCGAACGCGAAATGATGATGATCAAGATCCGTGCCGTCGGCAAGGAACGTGAAGAAATCAAACGTACCGCGGACATTTTCAGGGGAAGAATCATCGATGTCAGCGATCGTGCCTATA
>JAHYZB010000083.1:0-5025 GCA_019424645.1 Oxalobacter formigenes | reverse complement strand
ACAAAGCCAAACTGGACGCTTCCATTGAATCGATCGACCGCACCGCCATTCTGGAAACAGTCCGTTCCGGTGGTTCGGGCATTGGACGCGGTGAACGCATCCTGAAAGTTTAACCAGTTTTATTTTTTGTATTTTTATTAGGAAACATAAATGAACGTTTTTTATGACAAGGACTGCGATCTGTCCTTAATTAAAGGTAAAAAAGTAACCGTTCTTGGTTACGGCTCCCAGGGTCACGCACACGCACTGAATCTGCATGATTCCGGCGTTGACGTTACGGTTGGCCTGCGCAAAAACGGCGCTTCCTGGAGCAAGGCTGAAGGCGCTGGCCTGAAAGTCAAGGAAGTCAACGAAGCCGTCAAGGACGCCGATATCATCATGATGCTTCTGCCTGATGAAAACATTCCTGATGTATACAACGCAAGCGTTGCACCGAATGCAAAACAGGGTGCTGTTCTGGCTTTCGCACACGGCTTTGGCGTTCATTACGGTCAGGTTGTTCCACGTGCCGATTTCGACGTCATCATGATTGCCCCGAAAGCACCTGGTCATACCGTTCGCAGCACCTACACCCAGGGTGGCGGCGTTCCTCATCTGATCGCGGTTTATCAGGACAAATCCGGTAAGGCCCGCGATATCGCCCTGTCTTATGCCATGGCTAACGGCGGTGGCCGTGCCGGCATCATCCAGACAACCTTCCGTGAAGAAACCGAAACCGACCTGTTCGGCGAACAGGCCGTTCTGTGCGGTGGTGCGGTTGAACTGATCAAGGCCGGTTTTGAAACACTGGTTGAAGCAGGCTACGCTCCTGAAATGGCTTATTTCGAATGCTGCCACGAACTGAAACTGATCGTTGATCTGATTCAGGAAGGTGGTATCGCCAACATGAACTACTCCATTTCCAACAATGCGGAATATGGCGAATACGTTACCGGCCCTAAAGTTATCACCGAAGAAAGCAAAAACGCGATGCGTCAGGCTTTAAAAGACATCCAGACCGGCGAATATGCCAAGAGCTTCATTCTGGAAAACAAGGCTAACGCACCTACCCTGTTGTCCCGCCGTCGTCTGACCGCAGAACACCCGATCGAACAGGTCGGTGGCCGTCTGCGCGCCATGATGCCTTGGCTTGCCAAGAACAAACTGGTTGACCAGTCCAAAAACTGATTCTCGTTTTTCGGAAGTTCACGAAAAAGAGCGCTTCACGCGCTCTTTTTCGTTTTCCGGAACCATCGGATATTTCAATTTAAAGCGAACATTATTTTCTAGATATCCAGTTCAATATCACTTTCCGGAATACAGCAGCAGGGCAGTATTTCACCGTCGTTGACCAAGGCCAGCGGCTTTTGACGATAAGTCACTTTTCCTGCCGTCATCCGGCATCGGCACGAGCCGCAATAGCCGGATCGGCACTGGTATTCGATAGCTATCCCGTGGTATTCCAGCGCTTCCAGCAATGAAGCTGCCTTTTCAGGGTATTGAAGATTTTTTCCGTTTGTTTTCAGCGTAATGAACTTGAGAGCGACAGGCGCATCGGCTTCATTTTCAGGCGCGGATGCATCAGCTCTTTGCTGCAAAAAAGTGGCGTAGTCCGATTCATCCATTACAGTTGAAAATTGCTCAAATCGTCCGCATTGACTTCAGAGTCGATCTGGCCGACCAGATACGAACTCACTTCGACTTCCTGTGGCGCAACCTGAACGTTGTCGGAAACCAGCCAGGCATTGATCCAGGGAATCGGGTTGGAACGCGTTTCAAACGGAAGCGGCATCCCTATTGCCTGCATCCGGGTATTGGTAATGTATTCCACATACTGGCACAAAATATCCCTGTTCAACCCGATCATGGAACCATCCCTGAACAGGTAGTCGGCCCATTCCTTTTCCTGCTCCGCCGCCCGGACGAACAGTTCAATACTCTGCTCCCGACATTCTTCAGCAATTTTTGCCATATCGGGATCATCCTCGCCCGATCGCATCAGATTCAACATATGCTGGGTACCCGTCAAATGCAAAGCTTCGTCACGCGCAATCAGCCGGATGATTTTGGCATTGCCTTCCATCAGTTCACGCTCGGCGAAAGCAAACGAACAGGCGAAACTGACGTAAAAGCGGATCGCTTCCAGCACATTGACGCTCATCAGACACATGTACAGCTTTTTCTTCAATTCATACAGGCTGATAGTGACGGTTTTTCCATTGACCTGATGGGTTCCCTCTCCAAGCAGATGATAATACCCGGTCATTTCGATCAGGTCGTCGTAGTAAACCGAAATGTCTTTTGCCCGCCTGAGGATATTTTCATTGCTGACAATATCGTCGAATACGATGGCCGGATCGTTGACGATATTGCGGATAATATGGGTATAGGAACGCGAATGGATGGTTTCGGAAAAAGACCATGTTTCTATCCAGGTTTCCAGTTCGGGAATCGACACCAGTGGCAAAAGTGCCACGTTAGGGCTACGCCCCTGAATTGAATCCAGCAGGGTCTGGTATTTCAGATTACTGATGAAAATGTGCTTTTCATGTTCCGGGAGTGCCTGATAATCGATACGGTCGTGTGACACATCGACTTCTTCAGGACGCCAGAAAAAAGACAGCTGTTTTTCAATCAGTTTTTCAAATACTTCATGCTTTTGCTGATCATAACGGGCCACGTTCACCGGCTGCCCGAAAAACATCGGTTCGAGCAACTGGTTATTCTTTGTCTGGGAAAAAATTGTATAAGCCATAAACTTGATCTCGATTATTCATTTGCCAGGACAGCTTTTTTCCTGTCCGGCTTTACACTCAGTGTTTTTTCTTTTTCATTATTCAAGGAAAGAACACTGAAAACTTATATCTTGCACGCACCGCTTTCGCAGCCATCATCTTCTTTGGCTACCTGAAGATCGCCCTGTGAATCTTCCGCACCGTCACGGGTATTCTGGTAATAGAGCGTCTTGACTCCCAACTTGTATGCCATCAAAAGGTCTTTCAAAAGTTGTGTCATCGGCACCTTTCCAGATGCAAAACGCGCCGGATCGTAATTGGTGTTGGCCGATATCGCCTGATCAACGAATTTTTGCATCAAACCGACGAGTTGCAGATAACCGTTATTGTCAGGCAAGTCCCAGAGCAGTTCATAAGCGTCTTTCAGCTTTTCGTAATCCGGCACGACCTGACGCAGGATGCCGTCTTTCGATGCCTTGATACTGATATGGCCCCTCGGCGGTTCAATACCGTTGGTCGCATTGGAAATCTGCGAAGAGGTTTCAGAAGGCATCAGCGCCGAAAGAGTGGAGTTGCGCAAACCGTACTGCCTGATATTTGCACGCAGTGTTTCCCAGTCGTAGTGGAGCGGTTCATTGCAGAAAGCATCCAGATCTTTCTTGTACGTATCGACTGGCAAAATGCCTTTTGCATAAGACGTTTCTGTAAACCAGGGACATGCGTCCTGTTCTTTTGCCAGTTCGTTTGACGCTTTAAGCAGGTAATACTGAATCGCCTCGAAGGTTTTGTGCGTCAGATTGTTCGCACTGCCATCGGAATAACGAACACCATGTTTTGCCAGATAATAGGCAAAATTGATGACACCGATACCGAGTGTCCTCCGCCCCATCGCGCCATTTTTTGCAGCAAGAATCGGGTAGTCCTGATAATCGAGCAATGCATCCAGCGCACGGACAGCCAGTGTAGCCAGCTCATCCAGTTCATCCAGTGAATCGATCGCACCCAGATTGAATGCCGACAGGGTACACAGTGCTATTTCACCGTTTTCGTCATTGATATCGTTCAGGGGCTTCGTCGGAAGTGCAATTTCAAGGCAAAGGTTGGACTGGCGAACCGGCGCGACAGACGGATCAAACGGGCTATGTGTATTGCAATGGTCGACATTCTGGATGTAAATGCGGCCAGTAGAGGCACGTTCCTGCATCACCAGAGAAAACAAGTCGACCGCTTTAACTGTCTTTTTACGGATGCTGTCGTCTGTTTCATAGAGCGAGTACAGGCGTTCGAACTCGTCCTGATCGGCAAAGAAAGCGTCATAAAGTCCAGGTACATCAGATGGACTGAACAGGGTGATATCGCGTCCCTGAATCAGGCGCTGATACATCAGACGGTTGAGTTGCACACCGTAATCCAGATGGCGGACACGATTGTCGTCCACACCACGATTGTTTTTCAAAACAAGCAGACTTTCGACTTCCAGATGCCACAACGGGTAATACACTGTCGCCGCCCCGCCCCGGACGCCGCCCTGCGAGCAGGATTTCACTGCTGTCTGGAAATGTTTGTAAAAAGGTATGCAGCCGGTGTGGAACGCTTCGCCGCCACGGATCGGACTGCCGAGTGCCCGGATACGGCCTGCGTTTACACCGATGCCTGCCCGTTGGGAAACGTATTTCACTATCGCACTGGCCGTCACATTGATGGAATCAAGACTGTCGCCACATTCAATCAGAACGCATGAACTGAACTGACGGGTTGGCGTGCGCACTCCCGCCATAATCGGTGTCGGCAGTGAAATCCTGAAGGTGGAAACCGCCTCATAAAAGCGTCTGATGTAATCCAGACGCTTTTGCTTCGGATATCGTGAAAACAGGCAGGCCGCAACCAGAATGTAGAGGAACTGGGCACTCTCATAAATTTCACCGGTAACCCGGTTCTGGACAAGATATTTTCCTTCCAGCTGTTTCACCGCAGCATAGGAAAAATTCATGTCACGCCAGTGATCGATGAACCCATCCATTTCCGCGAATTCATCTGGAGAGTAGTCTTCCAGCAAATGGGAATCATATTTGCCCATCTCAACGAGCCTGACGACGTGATCATACAAGGCAGGCGGCTCGAACTGGCCATACGCTTTTTTGCGAAGATGAAAAATCGCCAGATGTGCCGCCAGATACTGATAATCCGGAGTTTCAGCGGAAATCAGGTCAGCGGCTGATTTGATCATGGTTTCATGAATATCCGACGTCCGTATCCCGTCATAAAACTGGATCTGGGAACGCAACTCCACTTGCGAAACCGACACGTTATT
>JAHYZB010000082.1:30721-43094 GCA_019424645.1 Oxalobacter formigenes | reverse complement strand
TCACTAGCATGAACCATCATATTAAATTTATTAATATTATTCATTTTATTATAACTTTCATCAAGTGATATGACACAATCTTTTTGAGCAATTTCTGGAATTGATCGGCAAAGATCAGCTATAATGTTTGTGATGTTATAAACACATTTAAAAATGTCAAAACCTGCACTATAATTGTTTAGAAGCGGATCTTTTGAAAAAAAATCAGCCTTTTCTGCAATAAGATAAAATTCATCAATAAATCCTGATAAATTTTTGATTTCATTATCAATAAATTTTTGATTTTTTTATTGTTTTCTTTAAAGGATAATATAGCTTTTGCTATGATGGACGTAGGTATTATAATCAGCTTTACATGACTGATTTCGAATCTATTGTCAGGAATAACGAAAACACTGCTTTCATTCAGATCTCCTACGTGATGGTAATAGTTTCGCAGTATTCTTAGTAATTTAAATTCTGGATAGTCTGCAATGCTTGATTGAAAATCTTTTTTTATTCTATCTTGAAATGAATGTAAATTATCTAAAAAGCTAAATAGTGTGTTGATATCACGTTCTTCAGACTTACTTGAATCAGTCAATTCACGACTGCTCTGAAAAAAACGATCTATATAATTATATGTTTCCACTCTCATTTTTATCTAATTATTATTAATTGGTCAATAAAATCAATAGTAACAAATAAAAATCTTATTGTAACTCACAGGTGGCCAAGCTGATATTTACGGTGTCTGTATGACGTCTTTTACGGCGGGTTTCCTGGATAATTCAGTGAAAATCACGGCTGCAAAAATCAGGGCTGCCCCGATATAGCCTTGTATGCCCAGAATTTCATGAAGGAAAATATAGGATAAAAGGGCGGAGAATACGGGTTCCAGCGAGAAAATCAGGCCGATTTTCTCTGGTGAGGTATAGCGTTGGGCAATGGGCTGGACGACAAAGCCGTATGCGCTGCAAATCAGACCGAGACCAAGAATGGCTCCCCATTGCACAGGTGTCCGGGGCAATGAGGGCGTTTCAAGAAGGCACATGAACAAGACCCCCAGCAAGGAAGCAATGCCCAGCTGGAGGATACTGATCAGGAAGGCATCAGGACCCTTGGCAACCTTGTCGATGACGATAATATAAATGGCGTAGAAAAGCGCTCCGATGAGGCAATAGATGGCGCCAAGGTCAAGGGAAATGCCATCTTTTGCTGTCAGCAGAAACAGTCCGGCAACAGCAACCAGCGTGCCGATCACAATGGTTTTCGATGGAAGCGTCCTTTTGAGCAGGCATTCCAGAACCGGTACGATCACGACCGTTGTACTGGTCAGAAAACCTGCTGTCGATGCTGTGGTGTGATTCACGCCATTGACCATGCCGTAAAAAATCAGGAACAGGATGATTCCCATCACAATGCCTTTGGCCAGTGTGGAAACCGTCAACAGGCGATAACTCGGGAAAAAAAGAACCGACATGACGAAAAAGGCAATGCCGAAGCGCATGGCAATCAGATTGTACGGGCCAATCCCATCCAGCCCGAGTTTCATCAACAGATAAGACGACCCCCATGCCAGCGCAACACTGGCCATCAGCAATTCGGCTTTGCGACTATTCATGAATGCCGCCTGTACAACAGGATTTCATTTCGCAATCCTGTAAAACCCAACGGAATATTGCTACAGCAGGCCGGACGGTCTGATTCAGGGTATTTTAAGGGAAAGTCCGGATATAGACAGTTGGATTGCAAGAGCATGGTGCGGGATAAAAAATTGCCGAAAAGCTATTTTATCGGTTTCCGCTACCTTTTATAAGGGATGAGGGGAAAAACCGGTGAAGGCGTTTTAATATCAGAATCAGATCATGGCTAAAATTTCTGAAAGTTCTGGATGGGGTTTTATTATCGATTTTTGTAGAGTATGTAGATCAATGAATTGTTTCAGACTCCTTCATTACATTGGTCTGTGCATTCAGCCAGCGTAATAATGCGGTCGTGTCGTCTTCATTTTTGAATGGCCGGGTTTTTCCTGTCTGTGCAAAGAGTTGGCCTATGGCAGTAATCTCATGATATACAGGAAGGATCTTCACCAACTGACCAAGAAAATCAACGGATTCGTTATAATCTTTTATAAACTCATTCCTGGCGGCTTCGTTGAAATTTGATTTTTGAGATAAAAGTGTGCTGCATAGATAAAGCAGGCTTACTGTTTTTGATATGTATTGTTCGTCGATCATAAGATTTTTCAAGCTTGATAATTAAAGAAACAAATAAGCCGGAAAAATTTTCCGGCTTATTTGTTTGAAAATCAGGTAAATTAATTTTTCTGTTCAGCTTTTATCGCCATGTCGTTCCATCGTTTTGCTTCTTGCTGGTCTGGCTTGACACCGAGACGGCCTTTTGCATAGATGGAACCGAGTTCTTTCATGGCATTGATATTGCCATTTTTGGCGGCGGTCTTGTACCAGTAGAGGGCTTTTTCACTATCCGGTTGGATACCTCTGCCCAAAGCATATGCTTTTCCCAAAAAGGCCTGTGCTCTGGCATCACCCTTTTGAGCGCCCATAATGTAATACTGGACAGCACGGTTGACGTCTTTTTTGACACCATTGCCCAAAGTATAGAAAAGTCCAATCTGTGCATAAGCTGCACTGTCCCCATGTTCAGCAGCGCGCTGATACCAATGCATGGCTTCCTTGTAATCTTTATTGATTCCGGTTCCTGTTACAGACAAATAACCCATTTTCATTTCAGCATAGGGATATTTTTGCTCTGCTGCTTCACGAAACCATTTAACGGCTTCAATTATATTTTTAGAAGTACCATCACCCTGTTCATACATTAATCCCAAATTAAACTGTGCAACAGGTAAATTTGCCTGCGCGGCAGCGCGATACCATTCAAACGCTTCTTCAGAATTTTTCTGAACACCCAAACCGTGATTGTACATATATCCAATCAGGGTCATTGCTTTGGGATTTTTAGCGGTATCGATTTTTTTGAGGTAAATCATGGCTTCATGATATTTGCCGGTCTCATACAATTTTTTTCCTTTTTCAAACCCATCCGCTATCGCTAAAGATGAGGTTGCTATAAGAAGAAAAATAAAAATCGATTTAAAGAAATGTTTCATTATCTGATTTTATATATGAAGGCTAGGAAAGCGTACTCATTATGAATAGCCCCTTAGCTAAACGTCAAGGTTATATTAAAGAGGTGGCAAATCTTTTTTGTAAGTATTATCGTATTGATCAACGACGAAATCGACTCCCTTCACCTGAGCCTTCCCAACCCCATAATCCGTCACCACCGACTGGACCCAGCCCATTAGATCAGCCGGGGACCTGATGGAAGCAGGGGGCTGAAACGGGACATTCAAAAGAGAAAGCATTCCCAGAGGAACCCCATACATCACCGACTCCGCAGCATGAGCTTCCCCTGTCTTGTCCAGCAGCTCGGCATGAATATTGGACGCCACTGCCGCCGAAGACATCCCCGTAATCGCCGCAATCGAATCTGCCTTACCCATTAAAACGGACATGGGAACCTTCACCATCTGATCTCCCAGAGTCTGGTAAAAATAATCCGTCACATTTTGCATCGTCCTTTCCGGGTCCCCCTCGACATAAACCTGATCCAGCTTCATCGGCTGCAACTCATCCATCTGTTTGCGGTATATCTTGAGAGAATCCTGAACCGCTCTCAAAGCCTTGGGATCGCCACCGGTCACGTTATAGACCAGCTCACCTGTTAAAGAGGCGAACGAATAAAACGATGTCTTGCCTTCGAGTATGGCCTTATCAATCCCTTTTTCAAAAGAGAAGGCTTCACGACTGCCGTGTTTGGGGTCATAGCGGAAACCCTGGGACACACCGATATCTTCCTGCGCCTTTGCGATAGCATCGTGATTCATATTCCGGAAAATGGCAGGAACCAGCTTGCCGGTTGACTGATCGGCTTCCCCGACAGGGCGAGTGCCATCTTTTCCATGAACAGGACTTTTCGGTCCAAGGGCAGTATTCGGATTCAGAAATTTCTTTCCAACATCGACAAAGGAACCATAACTCTCATCCAGATGAGTGGGATTAGAGCGGCCATTTCCTGTCACCGGTTTATCCGGACCAAATACGCTACCGTAGATGTTGAACAACTCTCGATAGAGCTGCGTCGTACTCAAATCCTGCGGAACATTCACACTCGCCGCTTGCGAAAGCAGCCTGTTGTCGGCCCTGATCATGGAAACGGGGGGATTGCCATATTGAAAGGCGTTCCGGGCTGTCGGTGCTCCATCGCGTTCCGGAACATATTCAAGAGTGCGATAGCCGGTTGTCTGAGGATTTTTGTCATCCAGCCGGAGTTCAAGGGTTTGTGCCTCCGGTAGAGGAAGCCATTCCTGAAACTGCCTTTTGGCTTTCTCGACTTCTTCTTTGATGTCCGGATGCCGGTTCATATTCATTTGCAGCGTGACGTCCCTGACCACATCGGAATATCCCCTGACATCTTTTTTCCACCCTTCGACATACTCTTTACTTCGATCCGATGAGAGTCGTTGACCCGAATAATCGTTCGGATGGCGATTATCGTATTTGTGTAGCAGGATGTCTGTTCGTTTCTCATCCGGTATCCCATCAAGGGGATCGTCGGGGTCGGGTTTCGGAACGGGTGCCGGAGGATGGTTATCGATGACAACAGGTTGGGGCGGAGCTTGCTGAAGGGATTTTTCCAGTTCGGCCTGTTGTGCCTGTTGTTCCCTCAATATTCTGGCCTGTTCCCGTTCCTGTTCGCGCCGCCGTCTCTCGGCTTCCCGTTCCAGTGCCCGGTTTTGTTCATCCGGGTCCTGACTGCCGGAGAACATGTCTCCGGCTGCCCCAAAGTAGTCATCGATTCCACTCATCATCACTCCTTTGTATAAAAAACCCCTCCGCTTCATGTGATGAATGGCAGAGAGCTTGTAATGAAAAAAAGCCTTCCAAATGGAAGGCTTCAGGTATAAAAAAGGCCTTTCCAACGGAAAGACCCGAAAAATGGGCGCAACTTGCCCGACTCTTTATTTATACCTGTTTTTAAAACGTCTGTCAGCTATGTTCCGAGAATAAAAATAGCCGGAATGTTTACGGATATTTTCTTGTTTTAAATATCGTCATTGAATCTTTTGGCCATGTCGTTCCATCGCTCGGCTTCTTTCATGTCTTTTTTAACTCCAAGAGTGGCTCGCTATTCAGGTCGTTCAGTTTTTCGTGGCAGGCGAAGAAACATCTTCATTCATATAATTTCTATTTTACATAATATAAATTATGCGAAATATTATTGTAATGATTAAGGACTATGTCGATGAAGGACAAGTCTGTTTTCCTTTTTTCTGACGGTTATACCTGATTTTATCTCTGGTCAGGCGGTTTCTGATTCTTTCATTCCTTCAAAAAATTTCTGTTGCCTCAGTGCGTTTGCAACCTCTTTGTAGTGATACGGTTTTTGGTAGAAATCGCTTGCCAGTGTTGTCCAGTTTCCTATCCGTTCATTCCATGGACGTTTTTTCAGATACCTTGCATAGGTCTGGTCATATTCATCCAGAAGAGCTCCCAGATCGTGTTGATACTGTTCTTCGAAATAAACCGCTTCGCGAGGCAGACGCGGCTTGATGCCAGGATCATGGGCAGGATAACCGATGCACAGTCCCAGCATGGGCATGACAAACGGCGGCAGATTCAATTTTTCAATGACTTCTTTGGGGTTTTTCCGGATATCTCCGATAACGACTGTTCCCAGCCCCAATCCTTCAGCTGCAATGACTGCCGTTGCGATGGCTATGCCAGTTTCATGCGCGCCGACAATCAATGTATCGATGTCTTTCAGAATGTTTTCCATGCTCTGGTTCATTTTTTGACATGCCAGATGGACACGATAGTAATCTGCACAAAAAACCAGAAAAACAGGCGCTTGTGCAACGTAAGGCTGGTCGCCGCATAACCGGGAAAGTATTTGGCGCCGTTTCGGATCTTTTACAGCAATGATGGATGTCAGCTGGAGATTGACCCAGTTCGGTGCGGCCTGAACCGCACTGATGATCTGTTCCAGCTTGTTTTCTTCGACTGGCCTGTCTGAATAGGACCGGATCGAACGATGTGCCAGCAATGATTGGATAATCTCATTCATGAAGTCCCCTCCTTCTTTTATCTCTCTTCGTGTCTGTCAGTCAGTTTCGGATTGCCTGTTTTGTCCTGCACAAAAGGGATACATCACAGGGTTTTCTGTTGAACAAGGGCCTGATGAAAATGAAAGCCATTGCCAGCAATAGCATCAGAATGGAACCTATCAAGGTGAATCGGGTATCCCAAAGCTTGATGAAGAGACCACAAAAAGCCGCTCCGGCTGTAATGCCCAGATTTTGTGCCGTCAGATACAGGCCATTGGCAAACATGGGCGCTTCGGTTGCCGTTTCGCTAATCAGGTATTGATTGGAATTGGCCACTATACCGGCAATGATGCCCAGTGACAGGATGATGGCAGTTGCCGCCAGACTCTGGTTCCCGAGAGTGAACATCAACAGGAATAAAACGAACAGTGCGAATGGAACCATGACAATGGTTCGGTCCGGATGGGTACTTAATGTTCTTCCCGCGATGATATTGCCGAGTATGTTGGCCAATCCATAAATCAGCAGCATCAGACTGATTGTCCGGGTATTCAGCTCTGTTACGACGTTCAGGAAATCGGCCATGTAGCTGAAAAAGCCGAAAATAGAACCATTCAGGAGAATGGATACCACAATGGCGATCCAGAGGGCCGGTTTTTCCAATACCTTGAGCTGGGTGCCGTAGTATTGTCTCTCCCGGACCGGCATGGACGGCATCCAGATAAGGGTTGCCACCAGTACAGCCATGTTGATGGCCGCAAAGAAAGCCATTGCCATAGCGAAAGACAATTCTGTCGCAATCAGGCTGGTGAGAGGGACGCCCAGCACGAGTCCGGCTGAAACACCCATGAAGATGCGGGCAATCGCTTTGGGTGCGTCTGGTTTTTCGACCGATTCGGCTGCAACCGTGAATGCCAGAGACACATAGACGGGCTGGAACGCAGCGGGAATCAGTCTGGCAATCAGAAGGATATTGAAGTCAGTTACGAAAATGCAAATGATGTTGCTGACGACGAAAACCGCCAGTGAAACGATCATGAGCTTTTTCTTGTTGAAGCTCGAAAACAGCAATGGCAAGACTGGAGCAGAAAATGCGATCACCAGCGCAAAACCACTGACCAGCAACGCCGCCTGCGTGACCGGTACGTCAAACAGTCTGGTGACAAGAGGCAAAATGCCAATGATCCCTATCTCGGTATTCAAAATGCCGAATACACCGATGGCCAGTATCAATACGAGTGAAGCATTCTTTTTTTTCATGGTTTTCTTTCGGATCGCAATAGTCAGGCGGCAGACAGTTTATTGATCCACATATCCAGTTTTTCAAGGGTGGTACCTTCGTTTTTCAGGGGATCGTAAAAATCAGTGCCTTCCAGTACCCGGGCATTTCCGGCCTGTTTCGTGAAATGGGCGAAGTAGCGTCCCGATCCACCCAGATGAGTACAAAAAGGCGCTACAGGAAGGCCTCCAAAGTCAGTTTTTGACAGGAATTGCATCACTGGTGTGGCGACGGTGTACATCCAGACAGGTCCTCCCGAGACGATGAGGTCGTATCCGGAGAGATTGTCTGGCAGTGCTTTCAATGCAGGAAGCTCGCCCTTTTCCAGTTCACGGTTGACTGCTGCATCGATGTCGTTTTGAGAAATCGGGTACGTGTGTATTGTCTCAAGTTCGAACAGGTCTGCATCCAGTTTTTCAGCCAGCATCTTGGCGATGTGCCGGGTGCTTCCGGACCGTGAATAATAGACAATCAGTACTTTTTTCCTGTTCATGGCTTTTCCTTTCAAAAGGTATTTTAAGGAGAGTGAAACCATGATAAAAGTGTTTGATTGGAATGATAAGATGGCATAAAATGCATGAACTTATGAATAAAATTCATTAATTGATATGAAAAACCTGGATGACCTGCAATCTTTTCTGATAGTGGCAAGAGAGCAGAGTTTTACGAAAGCAGCGGCAAAACTCGGGGTTTCTCCCTCTGCGCTGAGTCATGCCATGAGGGGGCTGGAAGAAAAGCTGGGCATCAGGCTGCTGGCCAGAACGACCCGGAATGTCTCCACGACAGAAGCCGGTGAACGGCTGATCCAATCCATTGGCCCGCTCATCGGGCAAATCAGTTCAGAACTGGATAGCCTTTCCGAACTGAGGGAAAAACCGGCCGGGACTATCCGTATCACCTGTTCAGACGATGCGGCCGAGATGGTCATTCGGCCAAAACTGGCGGCTTTTCTGGCTGAATTCCCTGATATCAATGTCGAGATTACGATTGATTATGGATTCACCAATATCGTCCGGGAACGTTTTGATGCGGGTATTCGTCTGGGTGAAGCCATCAGCAGGGATATGATCGCGGTTCGTCTTGGACCCGACTGGCGTCTGGCTGTGGTAGGCACTCCGGCCTATTTCGAGCAACATGGTGTGCCTTCAACGCCCCGGGAGCTGACTGAACATGCCTGCATCAATATCCGGCATTCGATTGACGGAGGGGTGTATGTCTGGGAGTTTGAAAAAAACGGACAAGCGCAGACTATTCGTGTCAATGGGCAACTGATCTCAAACAGCATGATTCATGTCCTGAACGGCGCACTTGACGGTATAGGGCTTGCCTATGCTCCCGATTTTATGGTCGCGCCTTATCTGACTGATGGAAGGCTTAAAGAAGTGCTGGCTGACTGGAGTCCTTATTTCTCCGGATTTCATCTGTATTATCCCAACAGGCGACATGCATCTCCTGCGTTTGCAGCATTTGTAGAGACGATGCGTTATCGTAGCTAAGCCGGCCTTTTTGTGTCGCCTTTTTTTGATAATTTACTTTTAAAATTGCTTTCAATTAGTTGAAAGAAAATAAAAAATGAGCTGTTTAAATGCAAACGGCTCATTGTGCTTTTTCCAATGCGATTAATCAAACTGGCGGTTTATTTTCAGCATGAAACCACGCGATTTTTCATTGCCCGATTTCTGGTAAGCCGCGCTAAAGCCGATACTCAAGCGGTCTTTTTGCATATCCAGTCCCAGCGAACCGTTCCAGGAGGTACTGTCCATGATTTCCGTTCGGGTGATGTCGCTCGATGCGACGCCGGGAACATGAATGCGGGTCGAGGCATTCCTGTCGCCGGTTGCCGGAATAAAGGAAATGTCCAGTTTCGGTTTTACCGTCCAGCCATTTTTGGCGACATAATCGCGGCTGATCGTCATGCCTGCCGGTATCTGCCAGATATTCCGGGTATCGCTGTCGGTCTGGAATACCGTTCCCTGACTGTTGTGTGTTTTGAATGCATCTGTTTTCAGGCGGAGCCAACGCACACCGATATGAGGTGTTATATCGAAAGCCGTTGTTTTCAAACGATATTCACCTTGTGCGCCGATAGTCCAGACTTGTGTATCTACGTCTGCCTTCAATGTACCGCCCAACGTGGAAGAAACGGTTTGTTTCAGTTCGTTTTTTCCCTTCAAATAGCCGATATCGACCATGAGTCTGGCGTTTTCACGAGACCAGCTACTGTATGCGCTAAGCCCATAAGTGTCGTAATCGTTTCGGGTATCGTTGAAATCTCCGCGGGATTTGCCCTCGCCCTTGCCGATATTCACGGCACCTCCGGCACGTAAACTGCCTTTGCCGGTATCTTTCCAGGTGTAATCGGCACCGGCCAGAATGCCGCCGAAATTGTTCTTGTAGTCAGCATTGAAACGCCCTGCCCGGATACCACTGCTGTCACTGTCACGATAAAGCATGCTTGCCCACAAATCGGGGCCTTCACGATGCAGCGAAGGCGCACCATGCTGATTGATGCTGTTGCTTAGTGACAGATGATCCTGCAAGGCGCGGTTGACGGAGTCAGATGCCTGAATGGCAGAGGCCTGCACGCCTGCGGCAATGGCTATCTGGGCGGCGCCATTGATGGTGCGTACAGTATCGTTGGGGGCAAGATACCGGCTGTCCATGGTTCTTGAAAGGAAAGCAATCCCGGCATTGGGACTGTCGGTATCATTACGGCCACCGAACCATATTTCACTGATGATACCCGGCATGACGACATCAGGAAGTGTGCTGGCGACATCCAGTGCCCTGGCTTCCACCTTGATGGTTCCGGCTTCGCTCTTGTCAATCGTCAACCCGATAAGCTGGTCCGTTGATGAAAGGTAATCACCTTCCCATCCCTTGACGTTTGCATTGTCTGTAAAGCCGGTTGTGATGACATATTTTCCTGTTGTGGCATTGCCGACAAGAAGGGATGCATTCTGATCCACGGTCAAGGCTCCCCCTTCGGAGGTGAGTGCCGCATTGCCGTTGAGGCTGGATGCATCCACTATCAGCAGCGATCCGTTGGCGAAGGTAGCGGTATTGGGTGTCAGGGCGGATGTGGGGGCAGACGTTTTAGAGCCGTCAACCACGATGGCTCCCTGAGTCGGGCTGAGATGTTGGGGCGCCGAGATGGACAACGCTGCACTGATATTGTCTTTACCCCATTTCAGTCCCGAGGTGTTGAACATGCTGATACTGCGCCCAACTGATGTGTCTCCAAGTACAAGCAGCGAATTTTGTCCGACAGTGAGTTCTCCATCCACGGTCTGGTTGTTGAAGATCAGGGCACCGTGCGAGGCTGTTTCCACTGTGTCGTTCCCGAGCCAGGCAGGGTCCAGAAAAATCCCTCCTCCATCAAGCGATACAGATGAACTGGACAGCTTGCCAGCGGCATCCTTGTCACCAACAGTAATGTTTACACCCGAAGTGGCGACAAGATTGTCGGCGTTCAATGTACCGGTGACACTCATCGTGCCACCAGCCACTTCAAGAGAATTACCTTCAACGCTTCCTGATATGACAGTGTTCCCGGCGTGTTGCGTCAGTTGCCCGATTTCTGCCGTTCCGGATACCGTGAAACTGCCACCTTCGAGTTCCACGGACGAAGAGGCAAGTTTCCCGACCACATTGGTTTCACCTGTTGTCTGTTTCACCGAGGTTTGCAGGCTTGCCTGTGCATCGATATTGAGTGTTCCGCCGTTGTTATGAATGCCTGCAACGGGTTGCCCTGCCATGCTGTCAGATTCACCGGTAATGCTGTGTGCGCCAGCACGCACGTTAAGGATACTTGAATCCGATATCTGGACGTTTCCGGTAAGGGTACTGCTGGAAGCAAGGCCTGCCGTGCCAAGATTGAGTGTGCCTGCAGTTGCTGCCCCGCCACCTGCAACGCCAACGGATACATCAACGGCTTTTTTACCGTCACTTCCCGCTTCGATCAGTGATGTGTTGGTTTCACCGCCCAGAAGGGTCAGGTATTGTCCACCTGTAATGGTTACGGCGGAACCGTCAGTTCCCAGATTCAGGTTGCTTCCGCCGATGCTGCCGTCAATGGTGTCTGCACTGCCGTAGGAACCGCTCTGTGCACCGACGACCAGATTGTTGCCCTTTGAATAGGTTCCCGTGATAAGGGTCGATCCGCCGAGAACCATATTACTGAGGCCGTTTGAGTTCAAATCGTTGAGTGAAACACTGGAAGAAACATTTCCCGAGTTGTCATGGAGAACGCCTGTAAAGATCATTTCCTTGCCACTGGATTTATTGACACCCAGTATATCAGCGGCGGAACTGGCATACTTGAGGTTATACTTCGCATCGTTAAAAGAGATGAGACCCGACGAGAAGTCGATATGTTCTTTCAGCTTGCCTGCATCCCCGTTTTTACCTTCCGGTTCCAGTGCCGTCTCGAAAATATGGCCCGTATCCGTCAACAAGGTGCCACCGTTGATCGTCAGGCTGGCATTATCTCCCACGAAAGAAAACGAGGAAGCATTCAGGGTTCCGCCTTTAACCGTGACAGAGTTTCTGATATTCCAGTGCTGTGAAATGCTTAACGTGCCCTTTTCAACACTGACGGTTCCCGCCATTTCTTCCATTGAGGAATTTATTTTGAGTTCCCCTTCTCCTGTTTTCTTCAATGAAGATGAGGCATCAATGAAGAGGGAATCCATATGCGTGTCTGGCTCCGAATAATTGGCGTCCCCTATTTGCAGTTGCTGGCCCTGATCGATGTTGAATACGGCAGATGAGTTGCTCGTCAAATGCAAAAAGCCGCCTGCTGAAGACGTGTTTCCCGATATGGCAGGTGTGGAAGATGTTCTTGTGACATTGAAGTTGAGACTTCCACCCTGAAGAAAGATCGCTCCTCCCTTTTGAGTGGATGAATTATTCCTGAACAGGGTATCCGTCATATTCAGGGTGCCTTGCAAGGCATAAATCGCTCCACCCTTGCCTGC
>JAHYZB010000082.1:0-30711 GCA_019424645.1 Oxalobacter formigenes | reverse complement strand
CTTCGAACCGTGTTCCCTTTCCCAGCGAGATGGTCGATGATGACTGGGCATAAATCCCTCCGCCGGAAGCGACAGCCGTATTGCCCTCGAACAGGGTTCCGTTTTGTCCGTCATTCTGTTCCGGTATCGTGAGAGAGCTGCTCGCAAGGAACACGGCGCCACCATTTGAGGCAGTATTTTTTTTCAGCGTAGTATCGCTTATGGTGATATCCGTCTTGTTGGCCGAAATCGCACCTCCAATGTTGGACTTGTTGCCTTCTGCAAGTGTGCCATCCGAAAGGCGTAAAGAGCCGTTCTGGACATAGATTGCGCCACCCCATCCCGTAGCGGCAGTTTCGTTGCTTCTGATCCTTGTTCCGCTGATATCGGCTGTGCCGCCGTCAATGAAAAAAGCTCCGCCATAAGTGGTCGAAGATGTGCCATTGGCTTTGTTTGACTCGACAAGGGAACCTGATTTCAGGGTCAACGTCCCTTTAATGTGAATGGCGCCTCCCTGCGAGGCTGAGCGGTTTTCACGGATGATGGCGCCTTCGCCGAACGTTACCGAACCGAGTGCGTATATCGCGCCGCCATAATTTGCCTCATTTCTTTCAACAAGCGCATTTTTTCCGAAGATGACTTCGTTGTCAGGAGATCCATCCAGAAAAATGGCCCCTCCCCCGAAATAAGGACCGCCGATGGGAAGTGCTGTCTGGTTGTGAACCACCTTTGCATTGTCACCGAAAACGATGCCTTTGCTGGAATAGAGTGCGCCACCACCTTTGGTGTTAAAGCCGGAGGAATAGTTATCGAGAATCGATACGTCATTGCCGAAGATTATTTTTCCGTTAGTGGCTGTTATGACTCCCTGATTGGGGACGAGTCCGCCCATACCCCAGTTCTGAAAGGTGACAGGACCCCCGGAGATGATATGGACATCTTTATTGTCGCCAATCAGCCATACTTCGCCCGACGTTTGTTTACCGTCGTAAATACCGGACAGGAAACGATATTCGTTTGCATTTCCCTCAGTTTTGACAATGATGCCCGTTACAGGCTTTCCGCCAGTACCCAGCCACTTCTCCTCGTCAGCGGCGGCACCTGTCCCGGAATTTCCAGTGTAATAATAGACAGCTTCAGCGTTGGCGCTTCCCACGCTTGCCGCGGCAAACAGGCCGATTTCAGCCAATGTCCGGAACAGGTTTTTTGTGCGTGTTTTTCTCTGGTCAGAATAGCTGCTTTCTATCAGCTTATCGAGTCGCTTTTTTTGATGAATCATGATAGAACCCTCCCGGGCAAAGGACGGCACGAACGGTTTGATGGGGGACTTGTGCAAATGTCCGCATTTGTCTCGAAGGTCATATATGCTGTTGCGTCAATGACCCATTTTTTCCTCGCAGGATTTCACTGGTTTTTCTGTGAGATGGTGTATTCACAATCCGAAAGAAAATCGTCTTGTTTGACAGTATCGATTATACCTTTAAAAGTTTCCACAAGGAAATAAATTGACGATCTTTTCAGAGGTCAAACGCTGGAGGTTTGCATTTGTTCGTGGGAAGGATTTTGCGTCATGATTTCCACCATCAGGTCAGGCAATTTTTTGAAGAATCAGCCAGATAGTGTTGAAAATTGCAAAATGGCAACATTTTCTGGCGTTACAGGTTTCTATCATTTGAAAAGAGAATGGTTTCTTGTCAGAATGAAAACAGAATTATTGTCGCGTGATTCTGGCAGGCACTGTTGATTGTGGACAAGTCGCTATTTGAAACGTTTTCTGTCTATATACCGGGTTCTCACGTATGAACCGATTCATTTCATCGATACGAAACACCCTGACGGTTTCTCTTGAGACTACTTGTACGTTTTTTCTGGCATTTGTTTATGCTTTTGGCGGGGGAGCTCATGCGGATAACGCACGCGACTGGCAAGCCATCCCGATAGATACCCCTTTGTTTTTTACGTATTACCTGAATACGGAAGCGAAAACGAAAGATTCAAGTGTCTCTCTCGATACTGCCCTCTTGCGTTTTTCGTATGCTTTTGATCTGGGAAATGGCAAAATCGGCAGTTTGCAGGTTCTTCAGCCTTTCAGTCATGTAGAAGCCTCTTTTCACGGGAATGCACCCGGAGCAGTCCGAAACGGGAACGGCGATACGGATATCGGGCTGGCGGTCAACGTTTTCGGCGGCCCTGCATTGACGCCTGAACAGTTCGCCCGCTGGCAACCTGAAACTTTTCTGACTACCGCTTTCTGGGTCACGGCTCCAACTGGCCGTTACGATGGAAATTCGGTTTTGAATACAGGTGAAAACCGCTGGGGCTTTAAGCCACTGCTTGCGTTCGGCCATCCTTTCGGTAAAAACTGGATTGAAGTGAATGCCTGGGCGAAGTTTTTTACCGACAACGACCATTATTCCGGACATCACTCTTTCAAGGAAGATCCGAAACTGGGTCTTGAATTTCATTTGAGCCGTAATTTCACACCGGCTTTCTGGCTGTCGGCCGATATGTTTTATACGCGTGAAGGTAAAACCGAAATCGACGGTTTTCGATCCGGTCACGGTGGCGACGTCTGGCAGGCCGGTATTGGTGGCCAGTGGATGTTCGCTCCAGAAGACGGGGTCAACTTTTCTTATGCTGAAACGGTCTCAAAACCCGCTGGCGATCCAGACACCCGTACCCTCATGGTCAATTATTTTCATATGTTTTATTGAAAACAAGTTCTCCCTGCAGAAAACTTGCCGGATTATTTCCTGACTAACTCAATTCGGGTTCATGTCCGTGAATGCATTTTCATTTCAATGTCTGTTACCCGTTGGAAATGTCGTTTATGGTTTTAAAAAACACGTGGGGACAGGACTTCTGATGAATTTCAAAAGAATGTTTTTCAGAGATTGCTTCGATTTTTTAATGATTTTCGGGCGGTTTTTTCAATAAAAACAGAGGGGTACGAACGATAGACTTTTTTTATTGATAAATATGCAAAATTTAGTGTTGCTTTCTCGCAAATTTGTAAAAAGTTGTCCAAGATCACTGCTTCACAGCTTTTGAAAATTGTATAGTAATAATAACGGAACGATGTTGTAAGAAAAACAGAAGTATTTCGTTGTGAACCCAATTTTTTTATAAGGAGTAATTAAATTGGAAACCATGCTCATTTTCTTAACATTAAGCGTTTTCATTTTTGGCGGTATGATCGTCATGCAGTTATACGTTTTGCGTAAAAAGCGTATGGATGCTGACCAGACACGGGCGCAGCTTGAGCAGATGCTCGTACGCAAATGCCGTCAGTCTATTTCCAAGTACCGCATGCAGTTTTATCGTGCTCCCAAAACCGATCTCGGTTTTCTGACGCAGGTAAGACTCAGTCATGAGGCATGCATGCCTGAATTTTTCATCGCGTTCGGTGATATGGCTTCGGAAGTGCTTGGATATGCCAAATTCACCCAGACCGAATCTCATGGCCACCGGCAGACGTACACGCTGACTGAAATCCTGCCTGTCGGCGTGGAAGCTCCCTATCCTGTCATGTCTTTGGACAGCGAGCTTTACACACTCGATGAAGCGGTCAGGACGCGCGAGACGATCGATACGACAATCAACAAGATAGTGGACATCCGTGCTGAAGCGGCAGCAGCCAATTAATGACGGAAGTATGGTCCTGACAGGATTGCGATGACACCTCCTTCGAGCCGGGTGGATGTTTTCACCCGGTGGGTCATCGCATTTTTATTTTCCTGATGTTTTCAATGATCAGTAAATATTTTTTTTGAAATAACATCAGATGTTGGACGTTATTTGAAGATACCCCTTTTATGGATCGGGTTGGCCTGTTCAGAAAACAGCTAACAAAAAACCGGCAAAATAGTCATCATTTTGCCGGTTTTTTATGTGTCCTTGCCTGTCCGGCAAGGACTGGATAAAAACGCGGGTTTCGATCAGGCGCGGAAGCAGTCGGACAATGCGGAGCCGGCAACCTTGTTCTTGCCGCTCATGTCGAATGCGCGGCAACCGTTTGCGCTGACTTCGTCGATCAGCATCAGTTTGCCGGTTTCAGCGTCTTTGCCCCATTCGATCTTGATATCCCAGAGGTCAAGGCCTTTCTGCCTGAACAGGTCATGAATCAGGTTCATGGCTTTGGCGTTCAATGCGACCAGTTCTTTGAACATGTCGGCAGACATCATGCCCAGTGCAACGATGGAATCGCCAACGATCAATGGATCGCCGCCTTCATCGTCCTTGATGGTGATTTCGAAAACAGGCGTATCGAATACCATGCCATCAACGGCACCCGGAACGGTTTTGTAACGGCGGATGAAGCTGCCGGTGCCTCTCCAGCGGCAAACCCATTCCAGACCCGGTTTGAACGTAACGGCTTTACGGACGACCATGGACATGTTGTCCAGATCAGAAGAAACCATATGGGTAGGGATACCGTTGTCTGCCAGATATTTGAAAATGGTCGAGGTCATGGACAGGCACGCAAAGCCCTGACCGTCCAGAAGGGAATCAGAAATGTTATTTCCACCCGGATCGACTTCACCTTTATCGTTTTTGGTAACACGATCGGTAAATTTCAGTTCCAGAGTGTAATCACCATGGCTGTATACGTCTTTTGTTTTTCCGCGCTGCAAGAGTGCCATTTTTTCTATTTCCTTATCAATTAATAAGCCGATTTTTCGCTATTTTATGCCGATTTTTTATCAAAGAGAAACAAAATCTGATTGTTTTTTCCGATAAACAGGCCACTAAAAATTAAACGGCTCTTCAATAGAGCCATTCTGGCATTTGACACCGGTTTTCAGGGATATTCAGAACGTCATGACCCTGTCACTGTCTATGACCCATTCGGATAAAGCCTGCATGGTCGATTTTTCGGCGCCCTCGAAATAAGGATGGTTTTTGTATATGCCGCAACGTGCCATGCAGGTTCCGCAAACCCTGACGCGGGCACCATCTGCTATCAGCCCCTTGAGCATTTGCGAGAGATCCTGATCGTATCCTTCCGGTGGCTTGCAAATGTCCCGTGCCATATCAACTGAATCATTCATGAGAAAAATCCGGATGGTGTGTCCATTTTTCTGAAGTGTCTGCGCGAGCCTCAAACCGTTCCAGGTCACGTCGGTCATATCGTAGGGTTCCCTGTTAAAAATAATCAGGATTTTCATGATGACTCCTTTTGCTGCAAGAATGATCCGAAATGGGTGTACAGATACGGATCTGTTGTTTCAAAACGCAAATCGTGTCATAAACCGGTCAATTCATGGCGCTATTCTCATGAATGTTGCTTTTGACAAATACGCGAATTCCAAGGCGATGATATCATGTGCCCCATACCAGCGAACCCATGTTTTAACGGGTCATCCTATTACTGCCTTATATGATTTCCTGAAAGGAATAAGAAATGAGCCACTTCCGTCCTGTTCCGCTTGAATTTGCCACCCGTCTGATCAACCACGGACCAACCATTATGGTCAGCAGCCGCAGCAAGGATGGAGAGAAACGGAATATTATGACGGCGGCATGGTCAACGCTCGTCGAGTTCGACCCTCCCCGTCTTGTTGTTGTGATCAACAAGGATTCCTATACACGGGAACTGCTTGAAGAAAGCGGTGTTTTTGCGGTTTGCGTCCCTGCCGCGCACTTCATCGATACGGTTTACGGTGTCGGAAGCACAACCGGCAAGGTGGAAGACAAATTCTCAGGTTTCGGTATTGAAACCGTTGCAAGCCCTGAACTGGACATTCCAGTCATCGAAAAGGGCTGTGTCGCCTGGCTGGAATGCCGTCTCCTTCCGGAACCGGGCCCACAAGACAGGTATGATACCTGTTTTGGTGAAGTCATCTCGGCCGCAGCCGATGAACGGGTGTTCAGGGATGGTTTATGGGATTTCAACAGGGGCAATATCAACCTGCACACCATCCACCACCTCGGCGGTGGCACTTTTGTGATGAGCGGCGATATGATTAGTGCGAAATAACTTGAGAAATAATTTTTAATCTAATGATAATAAATATAAAAGTACAATTTTAAAATTTGTAATTCAACCCGGTATTCATTGAAACAGGATGCCGAAAAGCATCCTGTTTTGCATTCCGGATTTCACCGTTTTTTCTCCCTTTCCCAAACCTGGAGTGTTGTAAAAATCATGACGGATTTGATTTGTACAAACCGGTTTTTTCGGAATCTGATCAATTTTTGCAATTAAACAAAGTCTTTTGCAGGCGCGATTTTAAATTGTGATGAGTTTCACCATTTTTTATTGGAATCACTCATGAATTCGAGCACCCTGACAGCCGGTTTCTCTTTCTTCTTTTGTTCATCTCCGGCAATGCAGCCGGAAGAAAAAACCTGTTTTTTCATGATCGCCAACCAGAATGGTTCCTGCCAGTTTTTCTGTCCATTTCCAGATCCATTGAAGCCATCATGAACATCATAGCCATCCGTGACGATTCGAGAGTCGACGAAGTCAGCGAAGCGCCGTCTCCCGTAAACTCTTCCAGTAACCAGAGCAGCGGTTATTCTGTTATGCCTCCCGATATGCCGACACAAAAAGGTCCGGCGGGACTTTTGTACGACTTCAACGACGGTGCCCGCCTTTTTCTTCCTCCGGGAGAGTGGCATGCACAAATTATCGATGCCGATACCGGCAATATCCTTTTTTCCTGCGATTCAGATGGTGGCTGGATAAGCAGTACCAAAAAGTATTTCGTCAATTTCGGTTTCAAGGTCTGGAAACGGGGTCAAAAAGACCCTCTTTTCGAGCACAATCTGGATCTGAAAAACCAGCACGTCATTATCAGTTTTCCTGTCGGGACGCTGGGTGATCTCATTGGATGGTTCCCCTATGCAGAACGTTTCCAGCAACTGCATGGATGCAAGCTGGAATGTACGATGGGGCAGCTGATTATCGATCTGTTCAAGGAACAGTATCCGGACATTATTTTTTCCACTCCGGAAGCCGTCAAGACCAAAAAGCCGTACGCCACTTATCGAGTCGGTCTTTTTTTTGGTGGCGACCTGGATCACCAGCCGATGGATTTCCGGCAGGTCGGCTTGCACCGGACGGCCGGTTATATCCTTGGGGTCGATCCGACCGAAGAAAAGCCACGCCTGAAACTGGGATCGAAAAGGCAGATTGAAGAGCCATATGTCTGCATAGCGACCCAGTCTTCCTGTCAGGCGAAATACTGGAACAACGGTTACGGCTGGGATCAGGTGATCGACCATCTGAAAAAAGCCGGATACCGCGTCCTGTGCATTGACCGGGAAGCGACCTATGGGCAGGGGTTCGTCTGGAACCATATCCCCTATGGCGCGGAAGACTGTACCGGCGCCCTTCCCCTGCAGGAACGCATCGCTCTTCTGGAACACGCCGACTTTTTCATCGGTCTTGGCAGCGGCCTGTCATGGCTGGCCTGGGCCTGCAATATCCCGGTTGTATTGATCAGCGGGGTTTCCTTGCCCAATTGCGAGTTTTACACCCCATATCGCGTCATCAACACGCATGGCTGTTTCGGATGCTGGGATGACGTGAATATCAATTTCGACCACAAGGATTTTTTCTGGTGCCCGAGACACAAAAGCACCGACCGGCAATACGAATGCACCCGCCTGATTACCGGGCAGCAGGTTATCAATCAAGTCGAACGTTTAAGGCAGTCACTGAAAAAACCATCCTGATCTGAAATCCTAATCCGAAGGACGCAAGATGAACCGCCAATATAAAACCGTCTGGTAATGGCGTGACCTTCGCCTCGGTCGGCAATACCCGGAACGAGCGCGGGGTTGCGAACGCCATTGAAGGCTGGGGTGGATCGAGTGATCTTTATGCCCAGATCATCAGTATGGATGCGGTTTCCGCCAGAAATGCCTACGACAACCTGTCCGGTGAAATTCACGGCAGCGTCAAGAGCGCATTGCTGACGAATACGCGATATGCCAGAAATGCCGTTCTGCAGCATCTTGACACCAACACCTGCAACGACGAGCAGAAAGACGTGAACGGCAGGAACGTCAAATCCGGTGAAGCATGCCGGAACCTGTGGGTCAATGCGTGGGGTCATGACGGCCATCTCAAGGCTGACAGCAATGCTGCCAAACTCGATAACAAAGGCTGGGGTTTCCTTGCCGGGGCCGATCTCTATGACAATGGCCGGGACAGCGCCGGTGTGGCACTCGGGTACGAGCAGAATGACCTTAAAGCCCGTGACAACCGGAACTCGGATGCGGATGTCAATGCCATCCACGCTCTCGTTTATGGCAGGACGGCGGTTGGCCCTGTCAATATCAAGGGCGGCATCGGATACAGCTGGCTCGATGTGGATACCACGCGTCATGTCAGCGTCGGCAGTGTCGTTTCGACGAACAAGGCGTCATATCACGGCAATCTGTATCATGCCTTCGTAACGGGAAGCCACGATTTCGCCATTAACGAAAGAGCGACGGTTACGCCGTATGTCGGATTCAGCTGGCAGCACGTCAAGACGAACGGTTTCACTGAACATGGAAGCGATCCGGGTTCGGACAGCCTGCTCCGTGGCAATTCCGGCCCGGACAATTACGGCCTGTTCAGTGTGGGTGCCAAGGGTAAATGGAGCCTGGACAATACCAAACAGTGCCCTGTATGCCGATGTATCGTGGGTACACGCAGCAGGAAGCGTCAGTACGTCCTCCGGCCTCCAGTTTGCCGGAGGGGGAAGACAGTTCACGGTCAACGGAACGGAAATCGACCGCAATGCTGCCCAGATCCGGCTTGGTGCTGAATTTGCCATCCAGAAAAACATGAAGCTTTCTGTCGGATACGATGGCCTGATCGGAAATGAGTCCCGTGATCATGGCGCACAGATCCAGTGGCAAATGAAGTTCTGATGGTTCGGTACGGCTGACGGGCAGTTTGTCAGGAAAACAGGATGTCGGAGACGGCGTCCTGTTTTTTTGTTTGTAGTGCATCATGTCCGTTATCTCAGGTTTGAGTATCATGTCATTCAGCTGCGTTTGAAAAATCGTATGAAACGTCTGAAGACATCAATGGAATCGGGAGATCATGAAAAAAACCACTTTATTATGTATGGCATGCGTTTTCGTCCTGGCAGCATGCCAGTCAACAGGAAACCCTCCGGAAAACAGTCTGGAAAACAGTCCTGTCAAACCGGACAGCCACAATGCCCGTATTGCGCTGGATGTCGAGGGACGCTATGAAGTCGGCAAACCGGTCGCAGGCAATGACATTCGCGAGATAAGAATCAAAAGCGGGAACCGTTATACCGTCACTCTGGCCAATGGCATCAATGTCAGCGGCCTTTATACATGGGACATCTCCGGCAACCGGATTGTTCTGGATATACGCGGCGATCAAAGCTCCTTTTTCGTGGGCGAGAATTTCCTGAAATATGAAGGCTCAGGCAAACAGAAAGACTGGACGTTCCAGAAGATGTAAGCCGTTTCCGTTGCTGATCGCCGGTTGAACCGGCGCATCATTTCATCATGAACGATGCGCTTTTTTCATGGCTGGACCAGCTGGCGTACCTTCTGTGAAAAGGCTTCAGGCGTGAAGATGCCCGGACTGACGGGAACCTGTAAGGGTTTGGCGACAGGCGCAGGTTGCGTGTGCAATGAAGCGAACGTCGGTGCATTGTAGTTCACTCTTACTTCACGGGTGCCGTCGGCTTTCTGCCAGAGCTCGAAGCTCAGGAAACCGCCGGGTGGCGTCGGATTGTTTACCTGCTCGAAAACGTTCCAGTCCATGTTCAACAGTCCTCCAATGTTGGCGATGTTGGTGTCGTGACCGACAAGGAAATTCAGCTTCGGCGACGTGTCGGACAGCAAGGCGTTTTCTATTTCTTTCAGGAGTTCCCTGCCGCCCGCTTTTGCCAGTGCAGGCGTTCTGTTGACGGCATCGAAAACCTTGTCGTGAAGCGGGACGATTTGTCTCAAAACGTTTTCGTCCACCTGCCCCCACCCGGCATTCCTGTCGGGCCACTGGCCATATTCCAGCAGCATGATTTCGGCAATGCTGGAGGCGATTGCCCATTTACCACCGATTTCCGGTTTGTTCTTGCGGCGGTCAAGACTGGTCCGGTTCGGCAATTCCGTCAGGGTACAGCTGTTTTCATGGGCTGTTCTGGTACAAAGTGCCGGCCCACAGCAGTCGGTAATGTCCTGTATCCGCTTCAATGCGGCAATGGCAGCAGGGTCGGCATTCAGCCTGTCGAGTCTCTCTTTCAATACTGACAGGACTCTTTCAGTGTTCAGGGCCGCCAGTGCGTTTTTGGAGGGATGGAAAAGTCCGTCATATTGTTCTCCCCATTGGGGTTTGATGCCACAACCGGGAGCCAGTCCGTCGAAGATGGCGATTGCGGTTTCACGGGTTCTCTGGTCCCGGTCGGCAATAAGGGAATAATTTGCCGGAGCGGGACAGGCATTTTCAGGCAGGAGCCCATGTTCCGTCAAAACAGGCCGGATGGCTTTCCACTGTGCGGTGACCAGTTCCTGGCCACGTGCGCTCAGGTAACCATACCTGACTGGCCATCGGGGCCATGTCTTGTTGGACCACTGGTCAAGTGTTGTCCTGTTTTGTGTGGGTGAGCGGACGCCGTGGCGGCTCAATACGACAATTTTGATCAGTTTGTCTTCAGTCTGCCCTGCTTCGCTGGCATAAGCGGACGGGATTGCCGTCAAAACGGCCAGTGCGGTGAGAAGGAAATACTGGAAAGATCGCTTCATGTAAAAAACGCTTTCTAAGGTTGTCCAAAACCGGAATGTCGGGTTATTGTCAATTGATTCAGATGATTATCCATACAATCTCATGCATGATCAGGCTGGAAAGAGTCTCTTTCCAATGAGGTTTTCCATCGGGATCATTTTGCATGTACAGGCTGACGGATATCCTTTTTTACCGGTAATCTATCGTGAATCAGTCAAAGCGGTATTGATGTATCAGTAAAGGATTCAACCCTGATTTCGTGAATGATCAAAAGGCAATGACGGAAGTATCACGCATGGGATTTTGCGTTCAGCTGTTTTGGGAAAGCGCGGGATACGGGTCACCGCTGACAGAAGCGGCTTCGATTTCTTCATAAAAGCAGATCCCGGCGCCCCCCTTTTTCTTGATTTCGTACATGGCATGGTCTGCCTTGCGGATCAACTCCTCTGACGTATTGCCGTCTTCAGGATAAGATGCCACGCCAACACTGGTATTGCAGAATACGTCCCCTTTTTTCAGGGACCAGGGTTTTTTGAAGCGTTCGTGAATGAAACTGACCAGACTCCGGATGTTGTCTTTAACGACAGAACCGTCGATCAGGGCAACGAATTCATCGCCACCGTGCCGGTACATCCGGTTTTTGAGCATCGGAATGCCCAGGAAGAATTTTCCCAGCTGGATAAGGAATTCATCGCCTGAATCGTGACCGTAGTTGTCATTGATGGCCTTGAACCCGTCCAGGTCAAAGAACAGGAGATAGCCACTTCCATGTTTTTTGATTTGATCGATCAGGATGGTACAGTCATCGATCAGTTTCCTCCGGTTGGGAAGGCCAGTCAGTGAATCGAAATTCGCGAGATACTGGATCAGTTCCTCATTGCGTTTGTTGTCGGTGATGTCTGCACTGCTGACGACATGGGCAAGACGGCCGTCAACCCACCGGAAAGCGGCGGAAAACACCCTGAACCACGAACCATCGAATGGGCGCTGGTAATCCCAGACATAGACTTTGCTGGGGTTCCCTTCCTCGTCAAGCAGGTTTTTCTGGGGACAGAACTCGCACGGCCCGGTCTGGCCGGGAAACAACACCTGCCAGCACAGTTTTCCAAGAAATGCCGATGGGCCACCATAAGGCGCTGCCATGGATTTGTTCACCCACAATACCTTGTGGGTATGAAAATCATTGACGTAAATGTCGATACCTGTATTGTCCAGAATGCTTTCCAGTGAATTTCTTGCAAAGGAAATCTTGTTCTGGTACACCCTGACGCCGATATACCTGCCGAGCATGGCAAGCAAAACAGAGATTCTTTTGTGATCTTCAGGCAGCGGTGCCTTGTTTTGTCCGGTTTTGAGAAAGACAATCAGGCCAAAGATACGCGCATTTTCGTCCACGACAGAAAATACGGTTGCATGCGTGGCAGAAAGGGTATTGAGCAATTGTCTTTCGCCTGCCGTGTTGTCTTCGTTTTTGTCGATTGAGGTAACAACCGATTTCGCCATATGACTGCGGAATTCGGGATCGATCGAGTTGATGGCGAAAGTTTCGCACAAGGGAACGTCACTGGGCAGATGACGCTCCATCAGGTTGAAATCATGGGCCTGGTCTGCCTCGTAAACAAGCGCGCCATCAAAAGAAAACGTCTTGCAAATCAATTCGAGAGACTTATTGATAATGGCTGTATCTACCTGTTTTTCAACAAGCATTTCTGCCATTGTCCAGATAAGTGAATCCCTGGTTTGAGCTGTCATATTTCATTCCATCTCGAAGTGACTGTCTGATCGTGGCAATATCAGTCTGTCGATGCTGATTCACCCGACGGCAATCGAAAAAATTGTTTAAAAGCAAACATCCGCCATTTGTTGTGTGACGGAAAGATTGCTTCTATAACAAGATTCTAGGGGAGAAAAAAAGAAAGTCAATGAATTACAAAGGCTTGATGAAATAAACAACATATGAAGGTTCATGTTTATATTCAAACTGCATGCCAGGCTATACATAAAAGGTATAAAAGGTTTTCTTTCATGGGGAAATGCCCTGGAAAGCAGCATTTCACAGGCGAAGCTCCCTTACCTTGTTGATATTGCGTGATGGGGGTTCACCGAAAAGCCGTTTGTATTCCCGGTTGAACTGGGTGGGGCTTTCATAGCCAACAGCCATGCAGGCACTGGAGGCATATTCGTTTTCAACGAGCATCAGGCGCTGGGCTTCGTAAAGCCTGAGACGTTTCTGGAACTGGAGCGGACTTAACGATGTCAGCTGTTTGAAATGCCGGTGAAAGGTCGATGTTGCCATATTGACTTTTTTCGCTAATTCATCAACTTGCACGGGTTCCTTATAGTTGTTTCTTAGCCATGAGATGGCTTGTGCAACCTGATTACCCTGTGTACCGAAGGTATTGACGGCTCTTAAAAAAGAACCCTGTGGTCCGATCAATAGCCGGTAATGGATTTCACGGACAATCATCGGAGCCATAACCGGTATCTGTTCCGGTTTTTCCAGAAGGTCCAGCAAGCGTGTAAATGCATCCAGAATGTCCGGATCGGTCCGGGTCAGGGAAAGACCGCAGTCGGGTTCCATGCCTGTCTTTGGCGGTGGCGGGATTTCGGCAGCCAGCTGGGTCGTCAGCGATTTGTCGAGTCTCATGCCCATTCCGAGGAACGGATTTTCAGGGGTGGCGTCGAGGATATAGTTTTTGGCGGGCAAATCGATGCCGTTGACGAGGCACCAGCCTGCCCCATATCGGTATTCCCTGCTCCCGATGTATGAATGTTTCTGTCCTTGCAGAATCACGCCGACGGCAGGTTCATAGAAACAGTTTTCCGGGCATTCGCTTTCGTTTTTCCGGAAAAGAAAGAAACCGCTGACCGGTGTCTGGTATTCACCGCTTTCAGGGAGCCATTTCAGGAGTTTTTCCCTGATCGGGTCATTTTTGTTTTCAAAGCCGGTCTGGTTGTCTTGTCCCATGATGAAAATCCCCTTTTACGTCAATAAACGATTGAAAACACATTGTCTTTTTACCAGATTGTCTTTCACTTTGGTAGGTGTCTGAGAGAAACAGGCAATAAGAAAGCAGTTTCGTATCTATGTCCTGTCGCTACAGAAGCTTTATATTTCTGGCATTGCAGGACGTTGGCCACCAGATTTTCCTGATGGAAATCGTCTCTGCCGTGACAGAAATTCATCGTTTACAAATTCAAGAGGCTTGTCATGAAAACAATTGCTTATGCATCCCATTCCCCTGATTCCCCACTGGTTCCCTACTCTTTCGAACGGCGCGAGCTTCGCGATAACGACGTTGCAATGGAAGTCCTGTATTGCGGCGTTTGCCATTCCGACATGCACATGTCCCATAACGACTGGGGCATGACCATATATCCGGTTGTCCCGGGTCATGAAATCATCGGGCGGGTGACTGCCGTCGGGGCGAAGGTTACGAAATACCAGATCGGGGATGCCGTTGCCGTCGGCTGCATGGTCGACAGTTGTATGGAATGCGACCAGTGCCATCAGGGGGAAGAACAGCTTTGCCGTGAAGGCATGACGATGACCTATAGCAGTCTGGACAGGATCGACCATGCTGTGACTCAGGGAGGATACTCAAAACATCTCGTTGTCCGTGAGGAATTCGTTTTGCGTGTTCCGGACGGACTTGACCTTTCCCGTGCCGCTCCGCTTTTGTGCGCCGGTATCACGACGTATTCGCCGCTCAGGACATGGAACGTTGGCCCCGGCAGCCGTGTCGGTGTGATCGGCATGGGTGGTCTGGGTCATATGGCGATCAAGCTGGCAGCCGGACTGGGAGCCGATGTGACCGTGTTGAGCCGTTCGGAAGGAAAACGGGCTGACGCCATGGAACTGGGCGCTGACAAGTTCCTGATTTCGAGTGACAAATCCGCAATGGACAAGGCTCAGTCGTCTTTTGACCTGATTATCGATACCGTTCCCGTCAAACACGATCTGAACCCGTACACCCCTTTGCTGGATATTGATGGCACGCTCGTTATCGTTGGACAGGTCGGGCCGGTCGCCGAAGTGAATACGGCACCCCTTCTGTTCGGTCGCCGCCGTATAGCGGCTTCACCCATAGGAGGCATTCGCGAAACACAGGAATTGCTCGATTTTTGTGCCAGGAAGAACATCCTGCCTGAATGCGAAATTATCCGGATGGATGAAATCAATACGGCTTTCGAGCGGATGGAGCGTTCCGACGTGCATTATCGCTTTGTCATCGATATGGGAACGCTTGAAACTGAAAACAAATAGGAACGAAAATTATGCAAAAAAGGAAATTGGGAAACAGCGGCCTTGAAGTCTCGGCTCTCGGGCTTGGCTGTATGGGGATGAGTTTCGGATATGGGCCTGCCGGTGATAAAAACGACATGATCGGTGTTATCCGGAGTGCATTTGAACAGGGAGTGACTTTTTTCGATACGGCTGAAGTGTATGGACCCTTCACGAATGAAAAACTGGTTGCCGAGGCACTTGCGCCCTTCCGTTACGATGTGACGATTGCCACCAAGTTCGGTTTTACCGCCAATGTCGATGACGGCGGTAAATGGACGAAACTGGACAGCCGTCCGGAGCATATCCGCGAAGTGGCTGAAGCGTCTTTGAAGCGTCTGAAGACAGATGTGATCGATTTGTTTTATCAGCATCGCGTTGATCCGGGAGTGCCGATTGAAGATGTGGCGGGGACGGTGAAAGACCTGATTTCCGAAGGCAAGGTGAAGTATTTCGGCCTGTCCGAAGCCAGTGCCGATGTCATCCGGCGTGCGCATGCCATTTGTCCGGTTGCAGCCCTCCAAAGCGAATATTCGCTCTGGTGGCGTGAACCGGAAAAGGAAATTATCCCGACTCTGGAAGAACTCGGCATCGGTTTTGTGCCATTCAGTCCGCTTGGGAAGGGTTTTCTGACGGGGAAAATGAATGAAAAAACGACTTTCGATGCGTCCGATTTCCGGAATACGCTGCCGCGCTTTACTCCTGAAGCCTTGAAAGCGAATCAGACGATGGTCGATCTGGTCGGAAAAATGGCTGAACGGAAACAGGCAACACCTGCGCAGATCGCACTGGCATGGGTTTTGGCGCAAAAAACATGGATGGTTCCGATTCCGGGAACGACGAAACAGACGCGGCTGGAAGAAAACATCGGTTCGGTCAAAATCGAACTGTCGGCGGAAGATTTGCTGGAAATCGATTATGCCGCGTCGAAAATCAGTCTGGTTGGGGACAGGTATCCGGAAAAATACGCAAGGATGATCAACCGTTAGGCAGAATTGCCGGGAACCGCACTGGCGGAAAGCCGGTCTTTTAAAGAAGGATCAGAAAATGGCAACCAACTCATTTTCCAGACTGGTTGGGGTGATGTTTGCCCTGCTCTGTCTGGGCAATATGGCAAGGGCGGATGAAATGGCAAAAGCAAAAACGGCGCTTGACGCCAGACAGGAAAAGATCGTGACGATTGCGGCTTTTACGGCCAATGGCAATTTGCCGAAACTGAAAACGGCATTGAACGATGGTCTTGATGCCGGGTTGACGGTCAATGAGATCAAGGAGGTATTGATCCAGTTGTATGCTTATACCGGTTTCCCGAGAAGCCTGAACGGTATCCAGACGTTCATGACGGTTATGGATGAACGGGAAAAGGCCGGTATTGCCGATTCCCCCGGTACACAAGTGCGGGGTCTTCCGCCCGGCACGGATCGGGATGCTTATGGCGAAGCGGTTCGCATGAGATTGTCGGCAGTGACTGAGGTGCCGCCAAAAAGCGGATACCAGCTTTTTGCGCCGGGGATCGATACCTTTTTGAAGGAACATCTTTTTGCCGACATATTCGGGCGTGGGGTGCTGGAGTTTTCCGACCGTGAGGTCGCCACGGTTGCCGCTCTCGCCGCTTTGGGCGGGACGGACGCACAGCTTCAATATCATTTGAATGCGGCGATGAACGTAGGTTTGAGCCAGTCGCAGATTGCGGGAATCATTTCCGTTCTGGATCGTGATGTGGGCAAAAATGAAAGTGCGCTTGCCGGAAAAGTGTTTGGCGAGGTTTTGAAAAAACGCACGAAGATCAATTCGTAAATTATTGAATTATAAATATTTTCAGGGAAAATATAATGGACAATATTGGGAATAAGGTCGTCATCGTCACAGGTGCAAGCAGCGGTATCGGTGAGGCGATTGTGCGCAAGCTTGCCTCGCTAGGCGCTGCCGTTGTATTGGCTGCGAGAAGAAAGGATCGGCTGGAAAAAATAAGCGCTGAAATCAACGCAGCCGGCGGAAAAGCCTTGTATTACACTGTTGATGTGACGGTTGAAAAACAGCTCAGGGAGTTGGTCGATGATGTCGTTGCCAGGCTGGGACGCGTGGACGTACTGGTCGGTAACGCGGGATTGATGGCTCAGGCCCCTCTTTCGTCGCTGAAAGTGGATGAATGGGACCGGATGATCGACATCAATATCAAGGGCGTTTTGTATGGCGTTGCGGCGGCATGGCCTGTTTTCGAAAAACAGCAGTCAGGCCATTTCATCAATATCTCATCCGTGGCGGGCATCAAGGTCGCCGCAGGAACCGGGACGGTTTATTCTGCAACCAAATATGCCGTGCGTGCCCTCTCCGAAGGCATTCGGGTGGAATCGGCAGGCAAATTCCGTTCGACGGTCATTTATCCCGGTTATGTGGAATCCGAACTGATGTATGGCAGTTCGGATGAGAAGACACGTGATGCGGTCATTGCCGGTTATGCAAAATATGCCATTCCTGCTGCGAGCGTTGCCAATGCCGTGGCGTATGCCATTTCACAGCCGGATGATACGGCCATTAATGAAATTGTTATCCGGCCGACTTCACAGGAATTTTGAATACTGTTTTGATTGGGTAAGGTATGGAAATGAATCGGATTTTTACTATGGTTCTCGTTCCGGTTTTGTTTGCCGCAGCGGCAGCGCAGGCAGGAACCGTCAATGACAAAATGGTATCAAAGACACAAACGGTGTCGAAAAGCGGATCAGAGGGCTCGTTCAGAGGGCCTGAATCTTTTTTCACCGGCAAGGTAGACGTCTATATGTCGTTTTCACCCACGGCGGAATTGCCTGCCTCCGGAGCTTTCGTGATTTTTGAGGCCGGTGCACGTTCGGCATGGCACACGCACCCGGCTGGTCAGACCCTGATCGTCATCTCCGGTGCAGGTCTCACGCAGGAATGGGGACAGCCGGTCGTTGAAATCCATCCCGGTGACGTGATCCGCTGTCCTGCGGGAGTCAGGCACTGGCATGGCGCCACTCCTGATTCTGCCATGACGCATCTTGCGATAACAGGCGATGTGAACGGCAAAAACGTCGACTGGCTGGAAAAGGTAACGGATGAGCAATATTCGGGAAGATGAATGCGTTTTTGTCCGGCCGTTATCGAAAAGAAACCTTGCAATTTGCCAGCAACGTCAATAGATAATATGAAGTAAACTACCGGCTTCAGGCGACTTTCCCGCAGGGAGGTCGCCTGTTCAATTAGCCTATTCCTGAAAGCCTGAAAAGCATGTTCCATATCTTTGCAACGATCATCGGTATTTATGTCGCATTAAGACTGGTTCCTCCTCTTCGATGGAAGAAACCTGTCAAATGGATTGCCGGGATTTTTATTGTCCTGCTTTCCCAGTACCATTTCATCGGCAGAATGGTTTTCGGTAATATGGCTTCGCCCGAATTGCCCACAGGGGTGCTCATTTTCATGGGCTGGCTGTTTGGTTCTTTCTTTTTGCTGGCTATTTTTTTCCTGTTAAAAGACGTGTTTTCCTTCGTTTCCCTCCTCTGGAGAAGGATCAGGAAAACACGGAGACCACCGTTTTCACCAAACCGCGTGAATGCGGTTTTGTTGACTGCGGCACTTGTTTTCTCGGCTATTGGCGTCTGGCAGGCTGTCCGGGTTCCTGACGTCAAAATGGTGGATATTTCTATTAAAGGATTGCCGCCTGAAATGGATGGCCTCAAGGTCGTCCAGTTAAGCGATTTGCACGCCAGCCGTCTGTTGACCGGTGAGCACAACCGTGCCGTCGTTGAGAAGACCAATGCATTGAATCCCGACCTGATCCTTATTACGGGCGATCTCGTTGATGGTACTGTCGAAAACCGTGTCAATGATGTCGCGCCTTTTAGCGATTTCCGTGCAAAATACGGCGTCTTTTCCATTCCGGGAAACCATGAATATTATTCAGATTATGTCGCATGGATGAAGGCTTTTGACGGCCTCGGCCTGAATATGCTGAAAAACTGGCATGCCGTCGTGATTGTCAATGATCGTCCATTGGTGATTGCGGGCACAACGGATCGGGTCGCGCCGAATTTCGGTTTGCCCGAGCCGGACATCAAAGCGGCCTTGAATGGCATTCCCGATGATGCGCCGGTCATTTTGCTGGCACATCAGCCAAGGGATGCTGCAAAAAATGCGGAGGCCGGAGTCAGTCTTCAATTGTCCGGCCATACCCATGGCGGCCAGATGATGGGCGCTCACTGGCTTGTGCAGTTATTGAATGAAGGATTCGTTTCCGGCCTTTACGACGTTGGCGATATGAAGCTTTACGTCAGCAATGGAACGGGCTTGTGGAACGGTTTTCCCATCAGGCTGGGTCGTCCTGCGGAAATTACCGAAATCGTTTTGCATGCAGACTGACTGGCGCCTGTAGTGAAACTGTCCGGGAAATCCGGAAAATACATCCGGAACCTGAAGGATACTGTGGTTTGTCTGCCCATATGACGGGTATTTTGTCGTGTTGGATTGCCCTCGATCAATTCCTGAATTTCATCTCTATTGATGTGTCGGATCAAGACGGTTACTCTATAGGCATGAAATGGAATAATCGCCCTGATGTAAAAAATACTTTTCAATGGGCAAATTTATATGTATAAGTGTTAAAAAGAACGTTCGGATGGCGAAGAACGGCCATGCCACTGTCAATAAAGATTCTCGGAAAGGTGTCTATGGAAAAGATATATTGCCAGTCTTGCGGAATGCCGATGTCGGATCGGGATGCCACTTACGGAAAAAACGCCAACGGAACGGACAACAAGGATTATTGCAGCTATTGCTTTAACCACGGCAAGTTCACGTGGGACATGACGATGGACGAGATGATCGAGCATTGCGCGCCACATATGGCGTCAAGTACGGGAATGACCCGGGATGAGGCACGCCAGATCATGAAAGGCTTCTTCCCTACCCTGAAACGCTGGAAGGTGGCGGATTAGCCTGTTTTTCACTGATTTGAAAAGAAAAAAGACTTTGACTGATTGATCGGCAAAGTCTTTTTTTATCAGGCTCCGTAAGGATTGGGACCGTATTTGTTGGTTCCTGCGTCGCTTTTGAAAAAATAGAGCATCGCGAAAAAGAGCAGATTGAGAATGGGAATGATCAGTCCTATCAGAAACCAGCCATTAAGCCCCACATCGTGAAAGCGGCGGACAGTCAGACCGAAGGACGCGATGAAGACGGCGACATTGAAAATCCAGGCGAAGGGCCCGATAAGCAAAATCAGGATAGTCCCGATGACGATGTTATTGATCAGGAAGTTCCACATTTCCAACCGGGTCGAACGGCCGTCAAAATTGCTGAAATCGCGAAATATATCCAGATAAATAGTGAACCAGTTTTTCATATGCCCGATTAAAAGTGTTTCGAAGTGTTCGTAGTATAAAGATTGAGACCAGAGGGCGCAAATCCGTTTGTCACTCATTTGATCGTGATCCAATAGGTGGTGAAACGGCTGTCCCGCAAAAATGCGCTTTTTCCATGAACGATTCTGTTTTGAAACGCAATCACGAACACCAGATGAAAAGTGACGGTGACAGATAGACGTCCGGACACCAGTCAAGGGCGATTTAATGCTTTTTCAGGTTCAGTCAAACAGAACCTGCCAGTTTTCGTCGGCAGCCGCCAGAAAGCACATTCTGACCTGCTCTTCGGTATTTTTATCGGTAAAAAGGGGCGGCAGATTGTCGAGGGAAAACCAGCCGCTTTCCGAGGTCTCGGAATTTTCATGAAACTGGCCGCCTGTCGAGTGGCACAGGACGAAGAGTTTGCAGATTCCATAAACGTATCGCCTGTCCTGTTTTTTATTCCCGTCGAGAGCGGCGATCAGCCTGACCGGTTCGACGTCAAGCCCTGCTTCTTCACGGACTTCCTTGACGGTATTGGAGGCGACAGACTGGTCAACATCGACCCAGCCACCGGGGAGCGACCATTTGTCCCCTTCCCTGACCATCAATATCCTGCCGTTTTCGAATATGGCTGCCCGTGTATCGAGTTTGGGGGTCTGGAATCCCGATTCATTGCAGAACAGTTCCTTGACGATACCCATTGAAAGTCCTGATTTTGTTGCCATGATTTCGGCCGAGATTTCCCGGATGCGGTCAAAACGTTCCAGATCGAACGGGTCTTTCGAGTATGTCTGGCCAGCCTGTGCAATGAACTGGAGTTCGATGGCCCATGAAAGCAAGGGGTCGACGGCAGGCTGTTTATCCTGTTTGCCGAGCATGACGGCCAGTTCATGGGGGTGGGAAAAACGGTATGTCGCGTTTTCGGATGAACAGTCGCAGATATTCCAGAGGGTCAATGCGCAATCGACACCGGCGTCTCTGGCGAAGTGAAGGCCTTTTTCATGGGATGTCACGAAAAGCATTTCATCTGGCTGTGCGTCTGTCTTGTCGAGATAGAACCGGATGGGGTTAATGTGTCCACTGGTACAGGACAGATCCATACTATAGGTAAAGTAAGAGAATATGGCCGATTGTCTGAAACCGTCCAGCCGGTTTCCTGCTTCAGATGACAGGGCTCCCAGGGTGTATGACATGGCTTTCAGTCCCTGTATGAGCGGACGGATGCCTGAACAGGAACAGACTGGCGCCGGAAAGTGGTTTTTGCCTCGTACCGGATCTGATTCTTTTTCATCAAGAACGGAATCCAGATCGAAAACGACATGTTTGTATTTCACACGATACCCCGGTTCAATTGAGCGTTTATTGCTCTAACGGGTTTGATGATACCGTGCCTGGCAATAAAAAAGTTTGATCTGTGTGGATTATTTTAGGGAAGTCTCATCATTGAAAATTTCCCAAATGTAACATTTTCGATACAGGAGGTGCCGAAAAAAGCTGTTTTTACCCGCATTGGATCAATAGACGGTTTCCGGATTTGGATAGGATCGGGTTATGCATTAACCTGTAAAAGTCCCCATCACCTATCAGTTACTGGAGGAGTTTCATGAATTGCATCAAACGGTCTTTTTTGCTTGGCGCACTGGCATCCTGTGCCGTTTCGCTGACATCGGTCGCGTATGCCGATATCCCTTTTGGTTATTTTGACTCCCAGTACAATTCGGAATCACAGTATCGTCATCATAATCCTGCACCCCGTTATGAGGACCCCTATAACGATTACCAGCGGATGCAACGGCAATAGGATAATGTCAGGCGGCAGGAAGAAAACCTGAGCCGCGATTATCATCGTGATGTCCAGCAATTCCAGCACTCACGCGGTTACATGCGCAAACACCGCCGCTAAAACGTTACAGACGAGCCGCTATCTGTTTTTGCAGCAGAAACCGTGCACAATAAAAAAGGAAGCAATCCCGAATGGATTTCTTCCTTTTTTTATCGTCTAAAGTCTTTTTATCTCGATAAAAATTAATATATTACTTTAATAAAAACAGATAATATATTGATTTGAAATATTATTCATAATCGGGTTTTTTTACATCAAGAACTTTAAGCAGCAGTTTTTGCCTTCCGGGAACCTGCCAGGGAATCGATTGGCCGACTGACAGACCCAGTAATGCACTGCCGACAGGTGCCAGAACGGAAACTTTTGTCGCCCCGTCCGCCTTGTCCGGATAAACCAGGGTGATTTCAAATTGTTCATTCGATGCTTCATCGATAAAACGGGCGGTGGAATTGACGGTAATGACGTCGTTCGGCAATTCCTCAGGTTCAACGACGTTGGCCCTGTCAAGCTCGTCCTGTAGTTCTTCCATACCTGGCAGATTACGATACTTGTTTGACATGAGCATCTGTGTCAGGCGTTCGTAATCGCTACTGGTCAGGGTAATGGGCGGTCTGTCGTTCATGGGATAAATCCTTCCAAATGGTAAAAACGTCGTGTCAGCTTTTACAAGCCTTACCAAAAACAAAATTGTCCCCGGCAGCCCTCTATCAGTGAATGGAGGTGCTGATTGTTCAGGGAGAATCAGCCTTGTAATAAAAAAGGCCGGATTGTATTTTCCAATCCGGCCGGAAAATCGTGGTTGAGCTTAATCAGGGAGTGATGGCAATTTTCAGTACTCCATCGCGCTGATTGGCGAAAAGATCATATGCCGCTTCAATATTGTCCAGTTTGAAGCGGTGTGTGACAAGCGGTTTGAGATCGACGCGTCCACTTGCGACAACGTTAAGCAGGCGTCGCATGCGTTCCTTTCCACCCGGGCAAAGGGTTGTAATGATCGTCTGGTCTGCCAGTCCGGCCGCAATGGTGTCCGCAGGAAGTGTCAGCTTGCCGGAGTACACCCCGAGACTGGACAAGACCCCTCCCGGTTTCAATACGCGCAGGCAGCTCTCGAATGTCTGCTGGGTACCGAGTGCCTCGATGGCAACGTCCACTCCTTTGCCATCGGTTATTTTCATGATTTCCTCGATGGGGTCTTTTTCACGGAAGTTGATCGTGACGTCTGCCCCCATCCGTTTCGAAATGGCAAGCCGTTCGTTGATACCGTCCACGGCGATGATACGCGTCGCGCCGCGCAGTTTTGCGCCTGCCGTGGCACACAGGCCTATCGGACCCTGTGCGAAGATGACGACAGTATCGCCGATTTTGACTTTTCCATTTTCAGCACCGGAAAAACCTGTGCTCATGATATCCGGACACATCAGCACCTGTTCATCGGTCAGGTCGTCAGGAATCGGTTCGAGGTTGGCAACCGCATCGGGCACAAGCACGTATTCAGCCTGTGTCCCGTCGATGGTGTTGCCGAATTTCCAGCCGCCAATCGCTTTCCAGCCCCCTGTTCCATGACCGCCACATTGCGATGAATGATTGTCCAGACAGGCGTAACATTGTCCGCAAGGGGTAATGGCGCCAACCACGACCCGTTGTCCGACCTGATAACCGGTCACGCCAACGCCCAGTTCGGCTATGACGCCGACTGGTTCATGGCCGATGGTCAATCCCGGCTTGACGGGGTATTCGCCTTTGAGAATGTGTACGTCTGTCCCGCAGATCGTCGTGGTCGTGATTTTGACCAGTGCCTGACCCGGCCCGACCTCGGGAACCGGTTTTTCGTCGAGAACGATTTGACCCGGTTTGACAAAAACCGCCGCTTTCATGGTTCGCATAGCAACTCCTTCCTTATATGTGTTCTTTCGGACAGGGCAAAAGATGTTTATTTCCGCCCTACAGGCAAGGCATTACTTGAAACGACCGGGCGACGGTGATCATCAAATTCCGATGTGCAAGCCTCAACAGGCAAACCCGTCAACCGATATCCCCTTTACCTGAAGATTAACCGGTGAGGCCTGCCCTGTCCAGATGAAAAGCAATTAAATATGAAATTCCGAAAGAAATGAAAAGAATTTCCGATCCTCTTTTTGCATGTGTTCGATGACAACATCATTGGCGAGAAAGCTGAAGATTTCGGCAAAATCCAGTTTGTTTTCTTCAAAAAGTTCAGCCAGATGAACCGCTTTATGGACCAGTTCCCAGTGAATGACGGCATGTTTATCCGTGTTCGGGTATCCGATGGACGCCATGATTTTTTCTTCGTTGTCGAAATGCATTTGAATGTGCGTCAGCAATTGATGGATTAACGGGGATATCTGTTTTTTCGGTTTGTTGTCGTAGATGGCATGCAAGAGCTGGTTGGAATAGGAAAAAAGCTGCCGGTGCTCTTCGTCAATCGTCAGGTGTCCACATTCGTATTCCTGTTTCCAGACGAGTTTCAGAAAATGGCGCGCTTTCAGTTCAACCCGTTTTTTCCCGCTTGTTTTTGCCGCAAAAACAGCCGCGTCAATACGATGGATGAAGTCTTCAAGGGTTTCTCCCTTGCGATGTGTCGCCACACCAAGGCTGGCCGTTATTTGCCCAACCCGGCTGAACTGTTTGTGTTCTATGGCTATTCCGATCCTTTTGGCAATCTGTTTGCCCGTGGTGAGATTGGTATCGGGCAAAAGCAGGATGAATTCCCTTTCACTCCATTTTCCGAACAAATCGGATGAGCGCAAGTGTTTCATTATCAGTTGGCAAAATTCCACCAGAACAGTATTGCCGGAAAACTGTCCCCATTCTTCATTTATTTTTGCAAAATTATCGATGTTCATCAAAACGACAGTAGTGCTGCCGCCGTTTCGGTCCGGTTTGGTAATTTCTTTTTGCAGATTGACCAGCATGGATGAAGAATTCCAGATGCCGGTTTTCGTATCCGGCATCCCTTTTTCTTTCAGCAATAAACTTTTTTGCGCATTTTCAAGATGCTCGGGGCTGTCGACCGGGATGCCGATCATGCCGATCCCCGTAATTTCATCATCATTTTTAACTGGAAAATAAATCGTCAGGCACGCCGTGATTGTATCGTCAATACAGATTTTTTCGATACAAACGGCCGATTTTCCGGTATTTTGCACGGTATTTTTCCGATCGGTATCAAACGGTTTGTCGAATCCGGTATTGGCATAAACAATCTCTCCGGTTCGATTGCGAATGACGACGACGGTTTTTGTATCGTGCAAACATATCCCGGTTTGCAAGGCTGATTCAATGATGGTATTGCCGATTCGTTGTGTCAGATTGTTCATATGCGGACCATTTGAAAAAATGTGCATGATTTGCTGTTCCGTCGATACTGGAAAACAGGAAAGACAGGTTTGTTTGCACAGTGCAAATAATCATTGCGTGAGTTAGTGCCACTTTTCATTGTCCTGTAATGTCTGAAAAAATGAAAAATGGCCAAATGGTTCATTCCTGTCGCCCTGGCGGCATATGGTTTGCAGATCCCGGAAAAACATTTGCCCGGAAGCGGCGGCTTCCTTTTCAGTGCGGCATCGGGAACTACTGGTTTGCATGACAGGACAAAAAGAATGATTTTCCATCCTGTCTGGACAGGGCATTGATTAAATCGATTGCGGGCAAGGGTTAATGAACGGGAATTGATACTACTGCGTGTGTATTTTTTATGCGGTTAACAATTACTAATAATCTTGTAACTCTTAGGTTAACCGGAGAAAGGCCATCTGTCCAGATGAAAATCGGTCAATGCTGTGCCTGTGGAAGAAACGGGAAGTATTTCCTGTCGGTTTTTATCATATGTTCGATGACGACATCGTTAGCCAGGAAATTGAAAATCTCACCGAAATCGAGTTTGTTTTCCTCAAATCGGACCGAGAGCCGGACGGCTTTGGCAATGAGTTGCCGATGGATCATGGCGTGTTCTTCAGTTTCCCGGTAACCCATTTTTTCGAGAATGCTTTCCTCTTCGTCAAAATGCTGCTGAATATGCGCCAGCAGTCTGTTGATCAGGGGCGTAATCTGTTTTTTCGGGGTGTTTTCCAGCATGGCAGCCAGCAAATGGTTTGCATCGGTCACCATGAGACGGTGCTGGTAATCGATGATCGTATTGCCACATTCATATTCACGTTTCCAGACCAGCCGCAGGAAATTGCTGGCTTTCAGGTCAGGCAAAGCCAGATCGTTCATTCCCGCCCTGTCGACCTCGACGCGATTTTTCCCGTTCATTTTTGCGACGAAAACGGCAGCATCAGCGCGGCTGACACAATCCTCAATGCTTTCACCCCTGCCATGAACCGTAACGCCGAAACAGGCCGTTAAAGACGACACTTTCCGGAATTGATAATTTTCGATGGCGTGACGGATACGTTCAGCGATCTGTCCTGCCGCCACGACATTAGTATCGGGAAGCGCAAGGATGAATTCAGTGGCTTCCCATCTTCCGAACAGGTCGGATGAACGCAAATGATTTTTGACCAGTTCGCAGAATTCGACCAGAACGATGTCACCGGCTTTTCTTCCCGATTCTTCATTGATTCTGGCGAGATTATCGACATTGATCAGGACGATGGAAAGAGGTTTGCCATATCTGTCGGATTGGCTGATTTCATGTTTGATGGCACCGGTCATTGCCTGATGGGTCGGTATTTCAGTCAGGGAATCGATGTCGGCATTATCGCCTTGCTGCGATGCCGCGTCAGCAGTATCAAAAGCCATTCCGTTTTCTGCCGGAATTCCGACAAGCCCTGTCCCGATAACTTCGCCAACCGCATTTTTAAGTGGAAAATAAACGGTTGAATAAGATACTTCAGCTTTTTCGAATGCCAGTTTTTCATCAAAAACGACCGGTTTCCCATCTGACTGTACCGATTTTTCCCGTTCACTTAAAAGTTGGTGGAGAAAGGCGGGAAATACCGAACCGGTTGCAGGATCCATCATTTTGTCAGGTTCCGTGTTGACAAGCCTGGCAAATTCATTGTTGATGTAAAGGACTCGATGAGCAGTGTCGCGCACAAGCGCTATCGTACCGCTTTCATGCCAGAATTGTTCCATTTGCCTGATTGCATTCACAAGGGCTGTTTGTATTTCCTGTTTCTGGTCGCTCATGGCGCTGGTATGTATTGGCTATGAAATGTGAACAATGACGGGGTTCGGTTACACTTTGTTGACAGGCGAGTGACAAAGTGAGGAAATTCGTTCAAGCATGTCGGAAAAATCGCGTTTTCGCCAGCTTCCGATGGAATGGCCGGCACCTGGATAGACAATCGCAGTCGCTTTGCCGCCAGCCCGATTCCATGCCATGGCCATGTTTTGGGCTGTATCGGCAGGCAATCGCGGATCGGCTTCTCCCTGGAAGAAGAGCGCATCGGGCAATGCGGTTTTTTCACCGCGCTTCAAGATCAACAGGGGGCTGGATTCTTCCATCGTTTTTTCATCACCAAAATAGGCGCGATGACACAGCAAAATGGCCATGCTGCCGGATTCTTCTGCCATGCGGTAACGACCCAGCGGATCGAGAACGCCTGAACAGGTAATGATGAAAGCCATTTTTGCGTCGGGTGATTTGCCGGGAGTTTTCAGCTCAGGCACATTGTATCGGGGATCGTCAAAACGCATGGCTGAAAGAGCCAGTAATTGGCCGCCACTGGAAATGCCCAGTCCCCCTACCTTCCCGGGATCGATGTTGTATTTGCCACTATGGAGTTTGATCCAGCGTGTCGCATAGTTGACGTCGGCAACCGAAGCGGGATATGGAAATGCCGGCGCCAGCCGGGTGTCGATTGCCATGACGACAATGCCTTTTTCGGCAATGAGCCCGGCAAATCCTGCCGTGGCAAAACGGTCTCCACAAACCCAGGCTCCTCCATGAACACAGACGAGGGCCGGAAACGGCCCTTCTCCTTCGGGACGGTAAATCAGTGCACGGGCGGATTGCCCATCCGTTTCAAGGTAGGTGACTTCAGTGACGGTAATGGTATCGGAAGCTTTGGAATCAGGCATTAATATGAGATGTCCTGGCGGTTACTGAATTTTTTCACGTTATTTTTCTATTATATCGGATGAATGGTTTTTTGTTGCCATAATGTAATTTGCATTAATTCTGTTCAGCTTTTACAGCCTATCTGTTACAATTCCTGTCCTTGCCCGGGTGGTGAAACTGGTAGACACAAGAGACTTAAAATCTCTCGCCAGAAATGGTGTACCGGTTCGATTCCGGTCCCGGGCACCAGTTTTCGGATTCTGCATGAATCTTTATAAAAGGCCCTGTTAAAACAGGGCCTTTTTTTAATTTCTTCTCCGATTTCGTTTTTTCGCCCGCCGTCATAAAAAAATTTCCTGTTTCAAAAAAATCGCTTCAGGCCGCATGATATGGTTCATCAAGCTTTATCATATTGTATTAATTTCTGTTCAGTTCGCTTGCCCAGTAAATATATTATTTTATAAACTACAGGTTTCGTTATTAAGTTTATGAAAATCATGCTTATCTGTTATGAAGATGGTTTTCATTATTCATAAGCTTCTGAAGGGAAAATCGCGTTTGCCAAAGTGGGATGATTGTAGTTTCGGCAATCGCGAACATGACATCGCAGGATACTCCCGTCTATCCATTATGTTTAAACGTTTTGTTGATCAGGTCGTCAAACATTACGTGTAACACTTCACTTGAAAAATCGAGACAATGTTTTCTATGCATGAACAAATGAAACGTCTATACGAGGCAGCGAAGGTTTTAAAGCGCATTTATGGCCAGTCTGAACTGGCCAGGGCGATTAACGCCTCTCCACAAACGATTCATAACTGGCAGGAAAGAGGCATTTCGAAACAGGGGATGTTGAAGGCACAGGAAGTGATTGGATGTTCCGCTTTGTGGCTTGAAACCGGTAGTGGCCCCATGTCCCTGAATGTGCTTTGCAATTCGACACAGCTTTTTTCCAAAACCAACCAGATTCCGCTGATTCGGCCGGATCAGGCATTGATGGTCAGTTCAAAGGCGTCCGCACCTGCACTGGGAGATCCTCTGGGCTGGCTGTTTACCCATTCCCAACTGTCTTCGCGTGCCTATGCGCTGGAGGTAACGGGCAATTCAATGCAGCCTGTCTTTCAGGAAGGCGACTGGATCATTCTTGATCCGATGGCTGTTCCTGAACCCGGTGATTTTGTGGTAGCCAAATATGGCGAAAAGAAAGAACTGATCTTCAGAAAATATCGCCCTAAAGGTCTGGATACTTCTGGTCAGATGTCGTTTGAACTGGTGCCGTTAAATGAGGATTTTCCTTCCTTGCGGTCGAATATCGTCCCGATTGAAATTATCGGGACGTTAATAGAGCATCGTATTTTTACAAGGAAACCTTTGATAGCCTCATGAAAATGAGGCTTTTTTTTGTCCTTCATTCTTTCGGAAAATCTGGTATTCCGTCATTTCTGCAACTTTCGTATTTTATGCCTGTCTTTCATAAATAAACTTCAATGGAGACGGTTATGGATCGCTTTAAGGACAAGCTTGTCGTGATTACAGGGGCCGGTAACGGTATTGGTGCCGCGGCGGCAAGACGTTTTTCTTCGGAGGGCGCCATCGTCGTTGCTGCCGATTATGTCAGGGATGACGTGGAAAAAATGGCCGCCTCCCTTCCCTCTGGCCGTACATTTCCCGCAGTCGTGGATGTTTCAGACCCGAAAGCAGTTGAAAACATGATTGCTGAAACGGTCAAAAGATTTGGCGGGCTCGATGTAATGATCAACAATGCTGGCGTTCACGTCATCGGCTCAATACTGGAAACGACGATTGATGACTGGCGACGCATCTCGGGCATCAATATTGACGGGGTCATTTTCGGTGCAAAATACTCCCTTCCCCATCTCATCAAATCAAAAGGCTGCATGATCAATACCGCTTCGGTTTCCGGACTGGGCGGTGATTGGGGCGCGGCTTTTTATTGTGCTTCCAAGGGGGCTGTCGCCAATCTGACGCGTGCAATGGCGCTCGATCACGGTTTGTCCGGCGTTCGTATCAATGCCGTTTGTCCGAGTCTGGTCAAAACGAATATGACGAAAGGGTTCGATGCGGCCGTGCAGGAAAAATTCAATGAGCGGATTCCTCTCGGTCGTCCTGCGCTGCCGGAAGAAGTCGCTTCCGTGATGGCTTTTCTGGCAAGCGATGACGCCAGCTTCATTAACGGGGCATGCATTCCGGTCGATGGTGGCGCCACTGCTTCGGACGGACAACCGAAGATCGCCTGATTGTAGAGTCGATGAACCGGGCATGTTTGATGATGTCCGGTTCATTTTTTATGGAAAAATCAGTTCACTTTGCTGATTTTCTTCTTTTCAGGCGATTTTATGGACGCTTTCTGATATGCGTCACCTCCTGACTTTCCGTGTGGGTTAGCCTTTGGGTGGTTTTGATTCTTCCTGAATTTTTCAACCCAGGACTTCCCAGGAGACAGTTATGAAGCGATTTTCCCTTTTTGTGGTTTCATTATTCATGTTG
>JAHYZB010000081.1 GCA_019424645.1 Oxalobacter formigenes | reverse complement strand
ACTAACATTTACCAATAAAAATTGATTCCAAGTAATTTTTTGTCGCCGTTTTGCCGGCCGGATTTAAAAAATCAGACGGAAAAACAATCATTTATATTTTTTTGGTGGAGGCAATATGAATCGGGTATTCAAGGTGGTCTGGAATGATGTGCGCGGTGTCTATATGGTATGTGACGAGAACAAGATGTCATATGGCAAGGCAAAAAGCGTAAAAAATGCCGTCATGCTGGCCGCAGTGGCTGCGATTTTCGGCATGGCCGGGGTGGGGAGCGTCGCTATGGCTGCCGAACAACCAGAGCTTGATCCAAGCCCTAAAACGGTAACCGGCGAAACGTTCGCGGACAATACGATAACGGTCCCGCAAAATGCCCCGATAGCCGCCTTGGTGAGTGTCTCGACATCGGACACGACATCCCTGACGGTGACGAATTCCGACTTTCGGAACAATACCCTGACAGAAACTGATGCAGGAGGGGGGCCAACCGCTATTGGTATCGCTTCCATGGGGGTTGACGTCAGTGTGGCCAATTCGCATTTCACGAACAATGCCACGACCGATTTGGGAGTTCAAAATGGCGCTTATGGATCGGCAATTGGTGTCACTGGATCCAGGCTGACTGTAGGCGGTTCGGATTTCACTGGAAACAAGGCTACTTCTGAACGCCAGACAGAAGGTTCGGCAATTTATCACTCACATGGCCAGATTTCCGTTTCCAATTCGGCGTTTACCAATAATGCAGGCGAAAATGTCAAAGTGGACGGCAATGATCCGAGTGGTCCGGGAGCTTCTTTTGGCGGCGCGGTTTCTCTTTGGGGTGTTGGGGGAGACATTGTCAATTCCACTTTCGCAGGCAACAAGACGACGGTGGCAAACAAGGATGCTTATTCTTACGGCGGCGCACTGTATGTGCGTAGCGGAATATGGGGAGGCGAAGAAAATCTTAAAGTGACGGTATCCAATTCGGTTTTCAGAAATAATGAAGCCACGGGTGTCAGTGAAGCGGCAACGGACAAGACGGCAAAAGCGCTGGGTGGCGCCATTTACGTCAAGGGCGATCCGAAAACCTCTGAAAAACCGTATATGATTGCGCTTGACGTCAACAAGAGCGTTTTCGATGGCAACAAGGCTGGTGGAAACGGTGGCGCTATCTATTCACTGGATGCGCCGGTATCGGTAAGCGGTTCACAGTTCACTTCCAACGAAGTGTCCGGTCAGGGCGGCGCGATCATGATCAAAAACACGTCCAGTGACGTGGATGCTTCTTCCATACGGGATTCGGTTTTTTCCGGAAACCGGGTAACAGGGGCCGGGGGAGCAGGCGCTGCGATTGCAGTCAGTGCTGTAACGCTTGACATTGACCATTCCAGTTTCACCGCGAACAAGGCTGACATTGGCGGTGCCATTACGGTTCTGTTGCGGAACGAGCAGCAGAAAAAAGACAATATCAATCGCTCACAGCTCAATATAGCCAACTCCGCATTTGCCGATAATGAAGCCAAGGCGGGCGGCGCGATATTCAATCTTGAAGGGGGCAATGTCACAGGTTCGACGTTTACCGGTAACAAGGTTGAAGGCGATAGCGATGGCGATGGCGGTGGTGCCATGTTCCTGGGCGCGGAAAGCAAAACCGTTATCGCGAAATCGACCTTTACCGGAAACGAGTCCAATACGGCCGGAGGGGGAGCTATCGATACCCGAAAAGGGGACGTAGCCAATAACACAGGGGCCGCGCTGGACATAAGCGATTCCGTTTTCCGGGCCAATACGGCAGCAGAAAATGGCGGAGCTATCAGAAACAGCTTCTATAGCAGTATGGGCACGCCTTCAGCCGTACATATCGGGCGCGCGCAGTTTGACGGCAATATTGCCGGTCAGAAGGGGGGAGCGATTTACAATGACGGATTGATGGACAAGGCAGGAAATTATGCTGCTGTCGCGATTGCCGATACGTCCTTCACGAACAACAGCGCGGGCGAAAACGGCGGGGCGATTTACAATTCGGAAAACGCAACTGTTACCCTGTCTGGCGTCAACACATTTTCCGGCAATACTGCAGGAACACCAGAAAAAGTCGCGAAGAACGATATCCATAACCTGGGTACGATCAATATCGCCGGGGGCGTAACCACACTCGACGGCGGTATTTCGGGTGACACAGGTACTGTCAATATCAAGGGAGGAGCGTTAAACGCGGCTAACGTCAACAAAGGCTTCGGCGCCATCAATGTGACGGGGGGCACCCTGGATACCGCTACCATCGCAGCCGGTTCTACCATTAACCTGACCGACACCGGCGTATTGAAAACCACGTCGAGTCAGGTCATGAAAGAGGGCCTGAACGCAGCAGGGACCACCGAAGCGACAGGCGGAACAAGAGACGACATCACTGTAGGGTACAAAGGTGGAACCCTTTCCCTGTCTGACAGCAAATACAATCTGGACTATGTCACTAGTGTCAGAGACAGTATCCAGCTGCCGACGCAGGTGGATAATTCAGCGAGCCCAGCCGTGACCCATATCGAAATGACAGGAACTCTGGTCGATATCAGTGGCAACAAAGTCAGCAAAGTCGATGTTGGAGAGCTGGCCAAGGCGACAGGCGGAGTCGTTCTCACCGAAGTCAGGGGAGAGACCGCAAATAAGACCCTTGTCGTGGGTGATGCCACCAGCAGCAGTGATCAAACAGTAGGCGTTGCAGGCAGTCTGGGTGTGAGTGCACTGGACATGGGTACAGCTAAAGACCTTGCTGTCACGAAAGGAGCCAGCCTGACATTGGCAGGTGACGGAGGCGAGCTTGTCCAGAGCGCAGACGGCACAGGCAAACAACAGGCTGTTGCCGTGTCGCTGAACGAAGCAGGATCTGCCTTGAATCTGGGTAGTGCGACAACAGGTAAAGATGGTCAGCTGACCGGAACCATCGTTGCAACTGAAGGCACTATCGTCAATATTGCCGGAGGAACCCAGACCATCAAGGGAGACGGTACTGAAAAGGCTGCCATCAGCACGGCAGGTGCCGTCAATGTGGCAGGGGGAGCCGCATTGAACACGACATCACTGGAAGTTACCGGAAATACGGGAGCTGTCAGCATTGCAGGCGGAGCGAGCTTGCAAGCGAACAGCGTCAGTCTTTCCGATACAGGCAAACTGGCCGTGGCAGGGAATGCCAGCGTGAACGAACTGACCGCAGCGTCAGGCAACACCATCACCGTAGGGGACAGTACCTCAAAAGGAACTTTGACTGTGGCCAGGGCACAACTGAATGGGGCAACCCTTTTCCTTGATCCGGCATGGAAGGACGGAGAAGGAATAGACGGAGCTTCTGAAGCGGCGTTCAAATTCTCCACTGAAAACACTGTCGACGGCAAACTCGTTGTTGGTCAGAATTCACTTCTTGTCCTGGGAGATGACAACGCCAGCTGGGCCAAATCCGAATTTGAAAAAACCGGCAGAAAATGGGAAGCCGGTGACATTACGGCAGCTCTGGCAGTCAGGGCTCCGATGACACTGGATACGAGTAAAGGCGGCATCAAGGTCGACGGAAGCCTGACTGGAGACTCCGTTGATAACGACAAAACCGTTGACTCGAACAAAGCCATTTTCGCCGCGAACTCCATGCTTGTCGTTGACGCTTCCCGTCTGGGCGACCAAGCCGCCATCACAAGTGAAGGTGGCACAGCGACCGTGGATGCCAAGGCTGCCCTGCATGTCGCCAACGCCAAAGTCGGAAGTGAAACCACCATTCTGGACGGCTTTACCGGTGGTTCCGGAACAGCAGACATAACGACAGGAGGCTGGAGCGGAGAAAACCTGACCTCGACAGACGCCATGATCGGGAAACTGACCATGACAAACACTGACGGCAAAGTCACTGTCGACGCAACTGCCAATCTGGCACAGGACGCTTTCCCCGGAATCATGCCTTACAACACGATGAACCGCATCTGGGCGGCAGATGGAACCAGCGTCAATGGTGACGGTATAGGCGTCAATGACACCCATGCGTCCAACGCGGGTATCGCCTTTTTGTCCAGAGCGGCAGACGAAGGCTACCTTGCACACAGCGATGCCGCCCGTACTGTCAACGGGGCGAGCATGATCGCCATCGCAGCCGGTGTCCAAAACAGTACCATCGGAGCCAGCGACAGCATCAATCAGGCGCTGCATGACCACCTGTCACTGGCAAGCAACGTCAGCCAGTCAGGCGCGCCAGCCTTGCACAAGGAAGGAGCCGACCTTTGGGCAAGCCTGCTTTACAAAAACACCAAGAGCGGCGACATCCATGCAGGCGCCTTCAATGCCAATACCAAAAACGACTTCGGGGGCCTCATGGTGGGAAGCGACTATACCTGGAAACAGGGAGAAAACAGTCAGGTCCGTGCCGGTGCAGCCTTGAGTTTCGGCAAGGGTGAAGGCAAATCGGAAGGTGATTTCAACTACACGAAAAACGATTACAACACCTACGGTATCAACCTGTATGGAGGCTGGAATACCCAAAACACCAATCTTGTGGCCGATATCGGTTACATGAAAGGTGACAACGAGCTCAAGCAGAACATGGCGGCCAATATGGGCGGCAATCTGAAAGCCGATATTGACACCAGCGTCTGGACAGTCGGCGTCAGGGGCGAACACCGGTTCAATACCGATTATGCCGATATCATGCCTCATGCAGGGGTACGGTACCTGAACGTCAAGACCGACGGATTCAACACCAGAAACGATGCCGGTATCGTCTTCAGGACAGACAGCGATACCATGAACCTGTGGCAATTCCCGATCGGGGTGACGTTGTCCAGAAACTTCCTGTCATCCAGTGGATGGACGGTCAAGCCGAAACTCGACATCAGCTTCATCCCGACAGCCGGAGACAAGGACGCGACGACACGGGTCAGTGTTCCGGGAGTGGGAACAGGCGACACTCTTGTGACCGAAATCATGGATAGCACGTCATGGGCAGGAACGCTCGGACTTGACGTCCAGAAAGGCAATACCAGCCTTGGACTGAGGGTCGGATACCAGAAATCCAGCGATTCCAGTTCACGAGGTGCCATGCTGACAGTCGGACATCAGTTCCAGTAACAGGCAATATTGTTTTTTTCCTGGCGCATCCCCAAAAGGGATGCGTCTTTTTTATGGCCTGATCGTCCGTCAGGAAGGCGATTGAAGACCTGTCTGGAAGCAGAATGAGCATATGATTCTGCCGGTTTTGCAATCCGGTCCTGTTCAATAAAAAAGGATGCCGAAGCATCCTTTTCTGTTTCTTTCAATTGGGTCAGAACCGGTAATCCATCCGGACTGAACCCACGACACCTTCACGTTTTCCCGCGAAACCTTCAACAGCGACGTTCAGGCGGAGGTTGTCCCTGTTTGTCGGCAACCATGACAAACCCAGTTCGCCGACAAAGGTGCTGCCGCCCAGATCGGCGTCCTTGATATTGTAACCATATACGGAACCTTTGGATTTGCCGTCGAACTCATACTCATATGCCAGACCCGCATACGGCATGAATGCGCCGGACGTTCTGGCGTATTTCGTACCGATCCTGACGCGATGGGAATCAGCGCTGTCGAACTGGAAATTGTCGCCCAGTACGCTGGCATTATTGCTGTTGACGTGGGTCCAGCTGTAGCGTGCATAAGTATTCAGCGAATCCTGCTGGTTGATGGCCCATTTGTATGCGCCCGTGATGTGCGCACCGTAATAGGTGCTTGATATGTCGTCATAGGATGCGCGCTGGCCACCGGACCAGATATCGGTTTTCAGGTCGGATTTGACCCGTCCGGCACGGAGAGCGGCGTCTGCGGAAAAGCCGTTGTTGAAGTTGATCTCGGCCATGACACCGCCGCCGTAGTAATGCGTATCGCCGTCACTTTTGACTGAAGGCAGATTGTTGAAGCTGTTGTGGCTGTCATAGCTGCCGGTACCGGCTTCGAAAAATACGCCTGCATTGACGTCGGTCGTGGCATTGAATTTATTGCCCCATGCCGCACCGATAAGCCCGGTAAAGCTGTCTAGATCGAAATGCGATCCGGCCTTGTAGCGGTTGTGTCCGCCCTGCATGGCGATAAAGCCTTTGTTGCCTGATTTGGCACTCGCGATCATGTTTTCCAGGGCGAGACCGGAAAGCAGGTCGCCCCCCTGTTTCAACAGGGCGAGCTCGGAGGAACGTCCCATCAGAACTGCATGGGATTGAGGATTTGCCGACGTGCCGGCCAGGGTGGCAGTCAGGTCATTGTTTCCGTTATTGAGTTGCAAGTCCCAGTCATACAGCAGGGCGAGGCCTTTGGTTCCCTGTGCCTTGTTGCTGGCGAGGCTGCCGCCGATGGCAGAGCCCGAGCGGATCAGGGTGACGGTGTCGCCATTGGCAAAGCTGCCGCCACCGGCAGCCATATTGATGCTGCCGACTGTGCTGGCACCTCCAAGATCAGCCGTGGTGACGGTGATGACCGGGTCGTTGGTCTGGATGTCGCCAGGCAAATTGAAATTGAGGTTCTGGAAGTTTTTCAGGTCGGTGAAGGTAAAACGGCTGGACACATTCAGGGTATTGCCGGTAAAGGCATCTCCCGATGTGGACGATCCGCCCCAAACCGCTCCCGTGATGGTTCCGGCTGCAAGGTTGACCGTATTGCCGGTGGCGGTGCCTGCACCGGAACTCACGCCACCTTTGACGTTGGTTAATGTTCCTCCTGTCACGTTGACGGTATTGCCGTTTGCATTGGCCGTGCCGGACAGGCCGCCGAAGGCGTCACCGGTAATCGTGCCACCGGAGACATTGACGATATTGTTGCTGGAGCTTCCGCTCGCGTCACTGTTGCCGCCATAAACGTTGGTGGCTGAGCCGGCATTGAAATTGACGGTGTTGCCGGACGTATTGCCGTTATCGGTATAACCGCCGATGATGTTTGCGCCGCTGGTATTGCCTCCGTTCACGTTGACGGTATTGCCGGTTGCATCGCCCAGTTCAACCGAGCCGCCATGAACTTCGGTACCGATGGTCGCGTCGGCGATGTTGACGGTGTTGCCAGTGGCAGTTCCGAAAGAATCGACATATCCACCATATACACGCAGGTGAACAGAGCCGCCATCCACCGTCACACTGTTGCCGATGGCGTTTCCGGTGTCGGTGGCTCCGCCATAAACCTCGATGGTACTTCCACTTTTAAAGACGACGGTATTGTTGACGGCATTTCCGGATTGGCTGTAGGCACCGTAAATGACCGCGTTCGAAACGTTGCTGTAATTGACGGTATTGCCTGTCACGTCAGACGAGCCGGTAGTGACGGCACCGTAAACGGAAGCCGGAGAACCTCCGGTCACGTTGACGATATTGCCGGAAAGTGATGGGAAAGGGTAAAGGCTGTTGGTTACAGAGGAGCTGGTCGGATCAGGCCGCAGCAATCCCGGATCGGAACCGTCATAATTAATCGTTTCCGCCAGTGTGGACGTCACAGGTATGAACAACATGCCGACCAGTAACGCAAGCAGGGGTTTTTTCATCGAAAGCCTCGCAGTTTGACTGTCCCTGAAAAGACAGGTGTTTAAAAAAAGGATCGTCCCGGAAAAGGCGTTCCCGAACGGAACAGAACCGACGTACTGCAGATGAGTGTAGAAAGCTTGTATTGACGGACTGTTGAGCATGCGCAAATGTAAGCTTGCAGGGGTGGTGTTTTTAAATATTTCCTCTTGAAGACGTTGTTTATTCAGTACATTTTGCCTTTTGAAATTGCACGATGTGCCTGGTTTGACAAGTCTGTGCCTATTGCAAGTATTTGAATAAATGGTAATTTATCGGTCATGAAAATCATGGCTGTGCTTGTCGCCGGTATTTTGGCCGTGTCCTGACAAAAGCTTGATCCTTGTATGGGCGATTCCCATATGGAATCGAAGAATGTCGGTAAAATCGGGCGGGTGAATTTCCCTTTGATGGTAAAATTCTTCTTTTGAACGGTTTCACATCTCATTTGTATTCGAGGGGTTTCTTTTGGATTCTTTCAACGGGTTGGGCAAACAACCGGAACAGTCGAAACGTCGCGGCTTCCCAGGCATGCTGAAAGTGGTGCTGCCGGTTGCTGTCCTTGGCATTTTGCTCTGGCCTTCACTTGGGCTGGCGCCGCTTTATGCGGCGGATGCGGCCAGTGTCGCGAAGGGCAGCATGTTGGAAAAAGTGAAAACGAGTCCGGAAGTCGCCGCCATACTGAAAGTTTTTCCGGCAGGTTCCATCGATTCAGTCGATAAAGCCGACAAGGTTCTTGAAATCGTCAGTATCGAGAAAGAGAACGTCGAGGCACGCCTTTTCAATGACAAGCTGGACTGCAACAGGAAGTTTCTTGTCTATCAATGCTACGACAGGGTACTTGAAACCAAACGGGTCGATTTGAAGGAATTGCACGCGCTTGAGGTGGAAGCCAAACGTTTCAAACGCAGTGAAGACGTTCGCCAGCGTGATCTGGCTCTCGATAAACGCAAGGCTGACGAGATTGCCGATGCGCCGAAGCGGGCTGAAAACGTGAAGGCACATGAAGAACGGGTCAGACGGGTTGAAAAAAGGGAAGCGGAACGGGCTGCTGCCGCCAGAGGCACAACTTCCTCTCCGGGGCAAAAGCATTCCGGCAACCTGATGACCCCGGCGGAGCGGGCGGAAAACGTCCAGAAGTATGAAGAAAAAATCGAAACCTCACAGGAACGCCAGAAAATAGTCGAACAGAAGAAAGCCGAAACGCAATCCAGACGCGACAAAAAAGCGAGAGAGGATGCGGCAAAAGCGGAAGCGGACAGAAAGAAAACGGAGCAATAACCGGCTGATTAAGCCGCAATAATGGAATAATGAAAAAGGGCGGGGATTTCCAGCCCTTTTCTTATGGGGCTTGAAAACGAACCGGTTCGAAAAACGGATATCAGGCGGCTCCTTGTCTGTTCAAAACCGCGTCCCAGGGTGTCGCGCTTTCATCGAGATCGACTTCGAGCGTTTCCAGAAAACGGGCGGTCATCATGTAATGGCCGATTAACAGGGTCAGTTCCGCGATTTGCGTGTCGTTGTAGTACTGGCGCACACGATGGAACGTTTCGTCGGAAACCCTGACGTTTCTGACGCATTCATCCACAAAGTCCAGTATGTCTTTTTCCCTTTCATCATCAGGTGTGCCGTTTTCCATTTTTCCGATTTCATCTTCACTCCAGCCCGCTTTTAATGCCAGCGGAAGATGCTGCATCCGTTCGTAGGGGCTTTTCGAGAGTGCGCCAACGCGCAGGATAACCATTTCCCTGTCTTTGTCAGCGAGTTTGCCTGCCGGGAAACTGGCTCCAAGGGAAATGTATCCTTTTGTCGAACAGGTCGTTGCCAGCAGGGCGCGGACAAGATTGGAGGGGAAAAGGTCGTACAGTTCTTTTTGTTCATCGCTCATGAAGCGGACATCGGGAAGGCGGATTCTGGACATGTTTTCTTCGAAATAACGGTAAGGGTCTGTGTGTCTGGTGCAAGTACCTGATGACCTGAATTTTATTCCTTTTTTCAAATGACGCGACTGATTTCACTTGTCGGGAATTGTCAAAGCCATGCCCCTGAGGGCAGCAGGCGCCGTGACGCAAATATGGAAGGACAGGAAAAAGCAAAGATACTGACCTGACGGGAAGCGTAAGACCGTTCCCTGAAGCGGCAATGGGAAAATGAATTCGGCGGCCAATCCAGTGCACAGGTCTGTGGATTCGACCTGGCTGCCCCGACCTTGGAAGGGGATAGTGACATCTTTGAACCGGGTTTTTCCATCACTGTGATGGATGGCGTCGACCAGCGAGTTGGCCGAGTCGCCGACGATGCCGTAAATGCGTTTGACGCCTGCATCGATCATGAGTGACACGAGGTTTTGTGCAACGGTTTGAGACATGATGTCCCCCGAAAAAATGGAGTGTACGGTTCGTTATGCAAAATGGGCAGCACAGATATCCAATACATATTTTCAAATGCTGAAGACAGGCTTTCATTGCGTGATGATCAAAAATAGCATTTGCCGGAAAACAGGACTTGATACAGGTAAAAGAAACAGGGTTCCTTGAAGGGATGTCCTGTCAGGTAATGGAGGATAAGATGGCGTGACGGGTATGGCCGCATGAAAATGAAACATTTCTTACAATCTGTTTCATTGAAGAAATTGAAGATTTTCCCTGACTGGCTTAAAGTGGAAAATCATAAACATACACTTTTCTGTGATGAAAAAGCTGATTCTGATTTTAGCCTCCGTCTTCTCCACGGCATGTCTGGCACAAAATCCCCAGATGTTGCCTGCTGATCCGGTTGGCAGGTGGGATGCCGCCAGCAGGCAATGCGATAGCGAAAACAGCGGTATTGCCGGTATTTTCAACAGTATGTTCGGGAAACAGCCTTTACCCTGTATCGATAAGGTACTGGTCGCTGCCGAGCTGAAACACAAAGGCTGGTGTCCGGAAGAGATTGCCGTCCAGCCGGACACGACAGTGACTGTCTGGAAAAACTGCCGTCCGGCCAATTTGTTGTTTGTCCCGCTGGAATCGGCGAAAGACGCCAAAACGGAAGATATTGTCCGGGATTACTGGTTCAGTCTGGACAATAGTGTTTTCGAGGAAAAAAACAATAAGCTGAAAGCCGCCGCGTTCTATTCGGCGAGGATGAATGACGATGCCGACGAGCTGGAGAAGCGGGGTTATTGTTACCACGGCGAAGCGGCAGAGAGGAAAGACCAGCTTGTTCCCTGCACGAAAAAGGAACTTGCACAGCGCAGTCCTGCGGAGGTAAAAAAGAAAGTGCTCAACAAAACAACAGCCAAAAACTGATCCGGAAACGTTTCCCGGGCAAAAACGAAAGCGCCGGTCAGGGTGAGGTGATGTTCTTTCCAGTCATTTTGGGGGTCTTCAATACTGACGGGCTTTTGGTGTCGCCATCCATGCCTGACAGTCGTGTTTTCTCCCCGCTTTCTGAAAACGTGTTTGCCGACATGGCGACAATTGGGAGATGAAACGGGTTCGACAGGCAGAAAAGTGACGGTGCTGCCAGATTTGTTTTTCAGATATCGGGAAAATTGACACATGGAAATCCGGATGGCGGATAATTGAACCACTTTACGTTCTTTCCAATGCCCGACTTTTGATGTGCTGTTTTTCAGGAGGTCATATGTCTGTCGTACAAAATCCCGTTTTGTCCGTTCTTGCTGACGATACGGTTTCGTCAGATGAATTTGTCTGTGAACATGCCTTGTCCATTCTCATCCGGTTGCCAAACGGGAAGCGCTGGCTTTTCGATACAGGAACGACGGATGTTTATCTGGAAAATGCAAAACGGCTCGGGGAGAGCCTTGACGAGCTTTCCGGCATTGTCATTTCCCACGGGCATGAAGACCATACAGGCGGACTGATGTTTTACCCGCGCCTGAAAAGCAAACCGCCGGTTTACGCCCATCCTTACATCTGGCACAAATCCTATCAGGTGCGTCCTGACAAGCCGCTGAGAATTACCGGCATTCCCTATCTTTCCCGCATGTATATTTCGCCGGTATTCGTGCCAGTGAACAATACAAAGCAACTGGATGAGGATCTGTATTTCTTTACCGACATTCCCCGTGAGCCCGGCAGTTTTGCGCCCACACAGGGCAATTTCTTCAATGAGGACGGGACAGGGCCAGTGCCGCTGATCGACGATGGCAGTCTTGCCGTCAAAACGGAGAAAGGGCTGGTCGTGATCATGGGGTGTGCCCATGCCGGATATACGAATATCCTGAAAGCCGTTCACAAACAGTTTCCGGATGAAAAGCTGCTGGCCGTGATCGGTGGCCTGCATCTGGGCAATGCGAGTGAAGCCGTACTGAAAGAGGCAGCTGATTTTACGGATGATATCCGTTCTTCCGATTTCCGGTTCTATGGCGGTCATTGCACCGGGGACAAGGCCATCAGTTATTTCAAATCACGTTTCGGCGACGATGCTGTCCAGTCCCTTGGATCGGGGAAAGTGATCGCTTTTGAGAATTGAATTTCCGCTTATAAACCCTGGAAGAAAACCGGCATTCCTGAAATGCCGGTTTTGGTATTTGTGACATTCGGAATGAGTCCGGTGTTTTTGGGAAAAAGCTCTTTGCATTTATGTTCGCGTCTTAATATCCTCAACGGATATGTTTTGTGCTATTTTTTTATGGATTGACGGATGAAGTCGTATCGCCTGAAAATTGGCACATCATGCGAATGAACCTGTCCATGAAAGAACCAGGAATATCAGGTATCGGAAGATCGATCCTGTTTTCAAAATAGGGAGAATCCGATCCGGGATCGTACAGGGAGACGCGGGTATTTCTGGCGTTCAGTGTTTGACAGTCGATTTCCATATCGTAACGAAAAACCGTTCCGTTGACGGAATCGCTTGTTTTCGTTTGCAGGTTTATGATGCTGTCCGATCTGGTGACGGAATCGGCATCATATTCCATCGTGTAGGGCTCGCCGTCCGTCATGACCGGTATCAGGTTTTCTGCATGGCAAAGGGCAGAAAAGAGAATCAGGGTAATACATGAAAAGCATATTTTTCTCAAGGCAGCCTCATTGAAATGGCACGAACCCGTTTGTATGAATAGAAGTACCCGTGAAGAGACTATATGCCAGAAACAAACGTACCGGTCTTGATGTATTCCAATGTCGCGCCGTGGAATTCAACAGGTTTTTTCTGAACCTTTCAGCTTTTCACTTCCCTTTTTTGTCCCTGTGCCGGTTCGGCAGAAGTTGCCGGAGTAGCTGTTTCTGCTTTTGACCCGGGTGTCTCCCATTGTCCTCCGATAGCGGCGATCAGGGCTACGCTGCTGGTGAACTGGCGTTTTCTGACGTTGTACAGGGTGTTTTCAGCCGCGATGCGGGTGTTCTGGGCGATCAGGACGTTGATGTAGCTGACGACGCCGGCCTTGTACTGGTTCATGGTGATGGTTTCGGCCCGTTTTGCCGCATTCAAGGCCGCCGTTTGCATGTCGGACGCATCGCCGAGCATAGACTGTGCCGCAAGGTTGTCCTCGACTTCCTGAAAGGCTGTCAGGACTTTCTGGCGGTAGGTGGCGACGGTTTCGTCATAGACGGCGATGGCCTGATCGGTCTGGGCGCTGCGCAGGCCGGCATCGAAAATGGACAGGGCGATTTGCGGGCCGATTGACCAGATGCGGTTGGGCACGGTGAACAGGTCGCCAAACGAGGAATTGCGGAACCCGCCAGAGGCCGAAATGGACAGGGCCGGGAAGAAGGCCGATTTGGCGACGCCGATCAGGGCGTTGGCCTGCGCGACCTTGCGTTCGGCAGAGGCGACGTCCGGACGGCGCTGGAGCAGGGTCGACGGCAGTCCGGCCGGAATCTGCGGCAGGTATGGATCGGCTTTCGCCATATCGATGGTCAGGGTGGATGGGGCTTGTCCGATGGAAACGGCGATGGCATGTTCGAGCTGGCTGCGTGCCAGTTTCATGTCGACGGTGGCGGCCTGTGCCGTTTTGTACTGGCTTTCGGCCTGAGCCACATCGGCGTCGGAGACGATGCCGACAGCAAACTGGTTTTGGGTCAGCCTGAGCGATTCGGCAAGGAGAGCCTCGCTTTCTTCCAGCTGCTTGACCTGCCGGTCAGTAATGATCAACTGAAGATAGGCTGTCGCCATCTGTGCCTGCGACGACAGTCTGATGGCTTCGAGCTGGGCAGCGCTGGCCTGTGCTCCGGCTTCGCCCGCCTCGACGTTCCGGCGGACGCCACCCCAGACGTCCACTTCCCATGACAGGTTGCCGACGAAGGCGTTTTGCGTGGCAGCCGAGGTGCTGGTGTTCGACTGGAATCCCCGCGTTCTGGATGCGTCAAGTGACAGGCTCGGGAAGAGGCTGGATTGCGCCTGACGCAGCAATGCCTGTGCCTGGCGGTACTGGGCTTCGGCCTGCGCGATGGTCAGGTTCTGTTTGTTTAAAAGAACCATCAGGCGGTCGAGTTCAGGGTCTTTGAATACGCTCCACCATGCCCCGCGCGGGTATTCATCGGCCGGTTTGGCTGTTTTCCAGAGGCTGTCTTCCTTGTAGGTGGCGGGTACGTCTATTGGCGGCGTGACATAGTCGGGGCCGACGGCACAACCGGCAAGGGTAGCGGCACACAGAGCCATGGTCAGGGCAGGCCGGATACGGGGAATACGGGTATAGGCAAACAGTCTGTTGATGGTCATTCTGTTCTTCGGTATGGCGTTTAAGTCTGGCAAATCGGTTTTCATAAGCTGCGTCCGGTCATACGGTTTTCGATGCATTCATTTTTTTCAGCGCGCGACGTTTGGCGGCGCGCTGGCGTACCTTGTCCAGATACAGATACACGATAGGTGTCGTGTACAGGGTCAGCAGTTGCGACAGGATCAGGCCGCCGACGATTGAAATGCCCAGCGGGATACGCATTTCAGCCCCGTCACCGCGCCCAAGCGCCAGTGGCAGTGCGCCGAAAAGGGCGGCGGTCGTGGTCATCATAATCGGACGGAAACGCAGAAGGCAAGCCTGAAAGATCGCGTTTTCCGGTGACAGCCCTTCCTCGCGCTCGGCGACAAGGGCGAAGTCGATCATCATGATCGCGTTTTTCTTGACGATACCGATCAATAGCAGCACACCGATCAGGGCAATGACGGAAAACTCGCTGCCAGCAAGGATCAGGGCAAGCAGTGCACCGACACCGGCGGACGGCAGGGTGGACAAAATGGTGATTGGATGGATGAAGCTTTCATAGAGAATACCCAGAACGATGTAGACGGCGATCAGGGCGAACAGGATCAGCCAGGGCTGGCTGCTCATGGAATCCTGAAAGGTTTTGGCCGTTCCCTGGAAGCTGCCGACGATGGAAGAGGGCAGGCCGATGTCGGACAGGGACTGTTCGATTGCCATCGTTGCATCGGAAAGAGAATTTCCGGGTGGCAGGTTGAACGACAGGGTCGTGGAGGCGAACTGTCCCTGATGGTTCACCGATAGCGATTCATTGACCGGTTCCCAGCGGGCGATGGCCGACAGCGGGGTCGGACCGCTATTCGGTGTCTGGATGTAGATGTTTTTCAGCGCTTCGGCGCTTTGCCAGTATTGCGGCGCGACTTCCATGACGACCTTGTACTGGTTCAGCTCGTTATAGATCGTCGAAACCTGACGCTGGCCGAAAGCGTCGTAAAGGATTTCATCGACGGTTTTCTGTGTCAGGCCAAGCCGTGCCATCGCGTCCCGGTCGAAGACGAGCATGGTTTGCAACCCCCTGATTTCCTGATCGGTATTCAGGTCCGTGAGCATTGGCAGTCTGGATAGCGCCGCGAAAACTTTCGGTGTCCATTCGCGCAGTTCGTTCAGGTTGTCGCCCTGAAGGGTGTACTGGTATTGGGCGTTCGCCATGCGGCCACCCATACGGATGTCCTGAATCGATTGCAAAAACAGGGTGGCGCCCGGTTCGGACGCGAGATTTTTTCGCAGGCGCGCGATGACCTGATCGGCGGTATCGTCCCGCTCGGAAAGGGGTTTCAAGGCGATGAACATGCGGGCATTGTTGCGCTGGCCGCCACCGGTAAAGCCTGTGACCTGATCGATGGCAGGGTCTTCACTGATTTTCTTGATGAAAATCTGCATTTTTTGCTGCATGGCAGCAAAAGAGATGCTCTGGTCGGCGCGGATCATGCCCATGAGACGCCCGGTATCCTGCTGCGGGAAAAAGCCTTTGGGCACGACGATATACAGGAAAACGTTGAAGGCGACAGTCGCGATCAGGATCAGCAACATGGTGCGCCGGTGGTCAATCGCCCATTTCAGGGTACGGCCGTAAGCCATTTGCATGCTGGTGAACAGGTGTTCGCTGGCATTGTAGAGCCGTCCCGGCTTGCGCTTGTCTTTCGATTTCAGCCAGAGCGCGCAGAGCATCGGCGTGGTGGTGAGCGAAATGGCGAGCGAAACGAGAATTGTCGCCGAGAGGGTGATGGCGAATTCACGGAAGAGCCGCCCGATAATGCCGCCCATCAACAGGATCGGGATGAAGACGGCGATCAGTGAAATACTGATCGACATGACGGTAAAGCCTACTTCCCTTGCGCCCCGAAGGGCCGCGTCAATGGGTTTCATGCCCCCCTCTATATGGCGCATGATGTTTTCCAGCACGACGATGGTGTCGTCCACCACGAAGCCTGTCGCAATGGTGAGTGCCATGAGCGAGAGGTTGTTCAGCGAAAAGTCGGCCAGATACATGACCGTGAATGTCCCGACAAGCGAGACGGGGACGGAAATGGCGGAAATGGCCGTCGCCCGCCCGTTCCGCAGGAACAGGAAAACGACCAGAATGACGAGCGCAATGGAAATAACCAGCGTGGTTTCGACCTCACGCAGGGAACTGCGGATGGTCGGCGTCCTGTCCATGACGAGGTTCAGGTTAATCGCTTCGGGAATCGAGGCACGCAATTGCGGCATGATGTCGTTGATGCGTCCGACAGTTTCGATGATGTTGGCGCCCGGCTCGCGGAAAATGATCAGCATGACGCAGGGCTGGTCACCGACCATCCCTGCATTACGCAGGTCGCGCACGGAATCGTTGACGTCGGCAATGTCCGAGAGGCGAACGGCCTTCCCGTTTTTGTAGCTGACGATCAATGGCTGGTAGTCGGCGGCTTTTCTGGCCTGATCGTTGGCTTCGACTTTCCATGCATGTTCATCGTTTTGCAGGAATCCCTTCGGCCGGTTTACATTGGTGTTCGTGATGACGTTTCTGACATCTTCAAGGCTGATGCCGTAGTTCGAGAGCTGTTGCGGATGCAGTTCGACACGCACAGCCGGTTGCGAACCGCCGCCGACAATTACGTTGCCGACGCCTTCAAGCTGCATCAGTTTCTGGCCGATGATGGTGTCAGCTGCGTCGTACATCTGCCCCCGCGTCAGGGAATCGGAAGTCATCGACAGGATCATGATCGGCGCGTCGGCCGGGTTGACCTTGCGGTAGGTCGGGTTCGAGGGCATGCCGGTCGGCAACAGCGCCCGGGCCGCATTGATCGCAGACTGGACATCCCGGGCTGCGCCATCGATGTCGCGGTCCAGATCGAACTGGAGGGCGATGCTGGTCGAGCCCAGCGTACTGGTCGAGGTGATTTCCGTGATGCCTGCAATACGGCCGAGAGAACGTTCCAGCGGGGTCGCGACGGTGGCCGCCATCGTTTCCGGGCTGGCACCGGGCAGGCTGGCATTGACCTGAATGGTCGGGAAATCGACTTGCGGCAGCGGGGAAACGGGCAGGTATTTGAACGCTACCGCCCCGGCCAGCAGGATTGCAATGGTCAACAGAACCGTTGCAACGGGTCGCCGGATGAAGATTTCAGAGAATTTCATCTTCGGCTCCCGTCAGTTTTCACCGGCACCGGTGATGCCGTCACGGTGGTGCTCGACACGCCTTGCCAGACGGTCGAAGTACAGATAGATGACCGGGGTCGTGAAGAGCGTCAGCACCTGCGAGACCAGCAGGCCGCCCACCATCGTAATGCCGAGCGGGTTGCGGATTTCGGAACCGATACCCATTGCGAACATGAGCGGCAGGGCACCCAGCAGGGCGGCCATCGTCGTCATCATGATCGGACGGAAGCGCAAAAGGCAGGCCTGATAAATGGCTTCGCGCGGGGACATGCCGTGTTCACGCTCGGCAACCAGCGCAAAATCGATCATCATGATGGCGTTTTTCTTGACGATGCCGATCAGGAGGATGATGCCGATGATGGCAATGACGGAGAGATCCTTGCCAAACACCATCAATGCCAGCAGCGCGCCGATACCGGCGGACGGCAGGGTGGACAAAATGGTAATCGGGTGGATATAGCTTTCATACAGGATACCCAGCACGATATACATTGTGACGATGGCGGCGAGGATCAGCCAGAGCGTCGAGGAAAGGGAAGACTGGAAGGCCATCGCCGCGCCCTGAAACTGGGTCTGGATGCTGGCGGGCATGCCCATTTCCATTTCCGTTTCCGCAATCGCGTCCACTGCTTCGGAAAGGGATGCGCCTTTGGCAAGGTTGAAGGAAACCGTCGCAGTCGGGAACTGGCCCAGATGGTTGATGGCGAGGGTGGCAGGACGCTGTTCAATCGTAACCATCGTGTCCAGTGGAACCGGGGTACCGCTGGAGGTCTTGACGTAAATGCCCCTGATGGCGGACGGGTCAAGCCGGTCGTCAGGCTGGACTTCGAGCACGACACGGTACTGGTTCGTCTGCGTGTAAATGGTCGAAACAAGCCGCTGGCCGAAGGCGTTATACAGGGCGTTGGTGATGTCAGCTGTCGTGACGCCGAGACGGGATGCCGTATCACGGTTGATGTTGACGTAAGCCTGCAAGCCGTTTTCCTGCAAATCACTGGCGACGTCGGTCAGTTCGGCCTGTTGTCTCAGCTGTTCGACGAGTTTCGGTGTCCATTCCGACAATTCTTTCTGGCTGTTCGCCTGAAGGGTGAACTGGTACTGGGTACGTGAAGAACGGCTGTCGATACTGATGTCCTGAACCGGTTGCAGGTAAAGCGTCATGCCGGGAATGTCGGCAACGGTATCCTGAAGGCGGTTCATGACGGTATTGATATCTTCCCGCTCGCTCTTCGGTTTCAGGTTGATGAGCATTTTGCCGTTGTTCGGTGCGGCATTGGTGCCGTCCACGCCGATGAAGGACGAGAGAGACAGCACGGCCGGGTCTTGCAGGATACGGTCGGCGACCTGTTCCTGCCGGCGGGTCATCGCGTCGAAGGATATCGACTGGGTCGCTTCGGAAACGCCTTGTATGACGCTGGTATCCTGAAGCGGGAAGAAGCCTTTCGGGATGACGATGTAAAGGAGGGCGGTGACGACGATGGTGCCGACGGCGACGATTAAGGTCAGTTTCTGGCGGTCGAGCACCCAGTTCAGCCATTTGGCGTATTCGGCAATCACCCTGTCGAAGAAGTGGCCGCTGGCCCTGAAGAATTTGTTCTGGTTTTCCTCGGGGACGTGTTTCAGCAACCGGGCGCTCATCATCGGTGTCAACGTCAGCGAGATGACGGCGGAAATCAGGATCGAGACGGCGAGCGTGACAGCGAATTCGCGGAAGAGCCGCCCGATCACGTCGCCCATAAAGAGCAGCGGGATCAGCACGGCAATCAGGGATACTGTCAGGGAAATGATCGTGAAGCCGATCTGTTTCGAGCCTTTCAGGGCGGCTTCCATCGGGTCGTCGCCTTCCTCGATGTAGCGGGCGATGTTTTCGATCATGACAATGGCGTCATCCACGACGAAGCCGGTGGCAATCGTCAGTGCCATCAAAGTCAGGTTGTTGATCGAGAACCCCAGCATGTACATGACGCCGAATGTGCCGATGAGCGAGAGTGGCACGGCAACCGCCGGGATGATGGTCGCCATGACATTGCGCAGGAAAACGAACACGACCATGACAACGAGCGCGATAGCCAGCACCAGTTCGAACTCGACATCTTCAACCGAGGCGCGGATGGTCGTCGTCCTGTCGGAAAGGATCTGGACATCGACGGAGGCAGGCAGGCTGTTTTGCAGGGCAGGCAGGATTTCCTTGATCCGGTCGGCAACGGAAATGACATTGGCTCCCGGTTGTCTCTGGACGGTCAGGATAACGGATGGGGTATTGCCGGCCCATGCGGCGAGCCGCGCGTTTTCCGCACCGTCGAAAACGGTCGCCACGTCGGAGAGGCGAACGGGTGAACCGTCGCGCCAGGCGATGATGATATTGGCAAATTCCGACGCGGTTTTAAGCTGGTCGTTGCCGTCGATAGTCGAGGCTTGCAGGGGGCCGTCAAAACTGCCCTTGGCCTGATTGACGTTGGCACCGACGACGGCGGTGCGGACGTTTTCAAGTGTGAGGCCTTTGGCTGCAAGCGCTTTTGAATTGGCCTGTATGCGCACGGCGGGACGCTGGCCACCGCTGATGGAGACAAGGCCGACACCGGGCACCTGCGAGAGCTTTTGGGCCATTCGCGTATCGGCAAGGTCTTCGAGTTTCGTCATCGGCAAGGTCGGCGACGTGACGGCAATCGTCAGGATCGGCGTGTCGGCCGGGTTGACCTTGTTATAGATCGGCGGATTGGGCAAATCGGACGGAAGCAGGTTCGTCGCCCCGTTGATGGCTGCCTGTACTTCCTGTTCCGCCACGTCGAGCGTGAGGGAGAGCGCGAATTGCAGTGTGACGACGGAAACGCCGTTGGAACTGGAGGAAGACATCTGTTCCAGCCCCGGCATCTGGCCGAACTGCCGCTCCAGCGGGGCAGTAATGGTCGAGGTGACGACTTCCGGGCTCGCGCCGGGATAATAGGTGACGACCTGAATGGTCGGGTAATCGACTTCGGGGAGTGCGGCGACCGGCAACATGCGCCATGCGACGAGACCCGAGAGCAGGATCGCGACCATGAAAAGAATGGTTGCGACAGGGCGGAGAATAAACGGGCGGGAAGGATTCATGCCGGCCTCTGGCTGTTCAGATTATTGACGGGGAGCGGCAGTTCCATTTTTCGCCTCGCCCGTATTGGCGGACGGGGCGGGTGTTTTTACGGCGTCACCTGTGTCCGGTTTTGCATCTGTTTTGGTGACGGCTGGTGCATCCGGTTTTTGTTCCGGAGGTTTTTTGCCTGCTTCGAGTGCGGCGGCTTCGGCACTGCGGTCGACGATCCGGATTTTCGAGCGGTCGCGCAGTTTGTCCAGTCCGTCGATCACGACGATCTGTCCCGGTTCAAGGCCTTCCTCGATAATGGTGTTTTCTCCGGATGTGGCGCCGATTTTGACCTTGGTCAGCGAGACGGTTTCATCCTGATTGACGCGATAGACGTAATGGCCGAGCTTGCCCAGCTGGACGGCAACGGTCGGGATCGTGATGGCATTGGCCTGTGAGCCGAGATGCAGGCGGACGTTGACGAACTGGTTCGGGAAGAGTTCGTGCTGTTTATTGTCGAATTTCGATTTCAGGCTGATGGTGCCGGTATCGGTGCTCAGCTGGTTATCGATGGCCAGAATCGTGCCTTCGGACAGTTTGTTTTTATTATCCCTGTCCCATGCCTCGACCGTGAGGTTCGGATTGGTCGCACGGGCTTTCAGTACTTGCGAGAGATCGATTTCAGGCACGGCGAAAACGACGTTGATCGGCTGTTCCTGCGTAATGGTGACGATGCCGTTGGTGTCGGTGGCATGGACGATATTGCCCAGATCGACCTGTCTCAAACCGACACGTCCGGAAATCGGCGCGGTAATGCGGCTGTAGGTCAGTTGCAGTTTTGCGTTGTCGACTGCGCCCTGATCGAGCCGGACGGTACCTTCATACTGTTTGACGAGGGCGGTTTGCGTATCGACCTGCTGTTTGGCAATCGAATTCTGTTCCAGAAGCTGGCGGTAGCGTTGCAAGTCGATTTTGGCGTTTTGAAGGAGTGCCTGATCGCGCATCAGCTGGCCTTCAGCCTGCAAGAGGGCAGCCTTGTACGGACGGGCGTCGAGTTCGGCAAGCAGCTGGCCTTCTTTCACCAGCTGGCCTTCCTTAAAGTGTATTTTCATCAGCTGGCCGTCCACCCGGCTCCTGACGACGGCAGTATAGGTGGAATTGACGGTCCCGAGTGCATTGAGCTGGAGGGGCGCGTCCCCCTGTTGTACAGTCGAAACCCCGACGGCAACGGCTCCACCGCGTTGCGGTGCTCCCCTGTTTTTGGCGACAACCCAGTATATGCCCCAGATGACGAGCAGGGTAGCGAGGACGGCTATGGCGATGATGAGAAGGCGGCGGGATTTTTGTGTAAGACGAAGCATGTTTGCACCAGACGTGACTTTTAAGGGAAGTTTGTAACGGTAAAACGGAAAGCTTCTATGCGGTCGATGTATCTCCACTAAAAGGGTGGCCGGTCTGCAAATAGCTGCCACAAATATCCGATTTGTTTCAAAAACCGGAAGACTTTGTTGAATGTTTGTTCCAGAGCATTGTATGTCCAGTTATTTCCGGCATTCAAGCCGGTTTTTTCAAACTGTTACATAGTTTTACAAATTAGCCGTCAGTCAGGGATATTACGTTAAAAAAAGCATACAGTGAGGCCTCGCTCCTCTCAGAAATTCATATCACGACATTGCCGGATGAGATTCACGGGTTTTGCAGCGGTCTTTTACAGTTTCGAACACGCTTTTCGTCAACATGTCCTGTCACCGGGTTCATGCCATATTTAAACACCCCGGATAATTGTTGCCAAATGGGAACATTAAAATATACGTGCTGTTTAATAAAAAAATAAATGAATTCAAATACTTTGATCCTGTTGGCGGGTGCGGTATTTTTACAGGGGAAGGGTATCCTTGCTGGCGAAAGCTGGTGAAAGCATGAAAGAAAAAAGCCCTGAACCGATCAAGAAAACAACTGAACCGGAGAGTCCATGAGTACGCAGTTATTTCCCCCCCCCCCCCCCCCCATCAAAATAATCTGAAGGTCAAGCGTCGTTCAAACGCTTTCCTCTCCCGCCTTTTCGTTCCTTCCCTGTTGTGTCTGGCGCTGTTTCCGGCGTCGTTTGGTATCGCAGCCAATTACGGTGGTGCTTCTGGCTATTATGAGTCGAACCCCAATTCCTATAGCGGGACAGCTCTGACCGGCAATGCCGGTAACAATACGGTTTATGTGGATGAACCCATAACGGGTCATGTTGTCGGTGGTGAATATAGTGGCTCGGGCGATGTGATCAACAATACCGTTGTCGTCAAGAACACGACAGTAGGTGGCATGGTTGTCGGCGGTCATTCACAGGGTGCAAGTTCGATGAACAATACGGTTACCATCGATAATTCGACTGTAGGGAGTGTTTATGTTTCAATGATGAATGTCGGTACGGAGGCCAGCAATAATACCCTTTATCTCAAAAATGCAGCCATTGTCAGTGGAGAGGCAAGCGGTGGTCATAATTATGGCAACAATCGCAACAATACCCTTATCGTTGAAGGAATCGGAAACAAGGTTGGCCGTGTGGATGAATTTCAGAAATATGAATTCATCGCGACTGATCGTGTCAACGCAGGCGATGTTCTTCTGACGGTAACAGGTGGAGCAGCGACCGATATGCAAAACCAGAAAGTCGGCGTGGCGATGATGTCAGGCGGAAATCCCCTGTTGAAACAGGGCGATGTCATTACCCTGATGCATAACGACAGTGGTGTGAACAACATGGGCTCGATCACCCAGACAGATGTGACGGTCATGCAGGGTGTATCGCTCGAATACAAGTTCGAACTGGACAAAACGGGGACAACCGACCTGAACGCCATCCTGACAGAAGCACCGAAAGTAGCCAACCAGACCAAAGCCGTATCGGAGTCGAGACTGGCGGGAGCGGCACTCGTCAATCAGGGAATAGACCTTGCGGCCGATCAGGGGATGAGAAATGCCAGAGCCATGATGGGTGGAACCAGCAATGCCGCTGCCTTTGGAGCAATCGGAGGCGGTTCGTCTACATACCATACCGGTTCAAGCGTAAAGGTAGACGGTTTTGCCTTTATGGCGGGGATCGGTAAAAACTTCAACACGGCCAGCGGAGACCTGATGGCTGGCGTCTTCATTGAAGGCGGTTATGGCGACATCGATACCCACAATAACTTCGACAGTGGCAGCGTCAAAGGCAGCGGAGACAGCAAATACTACGGAGCCGGTGTCATGGCGCGCTATGACGTGACTTCCACAGCGATGAAAGGTACTTATCTCGAAGGTTCCTTGCACGTCGGCCGTGTCAAGACCAACTGGGACACAAGCGACATGATTGGAGCCGATGGCAAAGTCAGCAACGACACATCCAACATGTACTACGGGCTGCATGCCGGAGTGGGCTACGTGTGGAACCTGACCAGCCAGGCCAACCTCGACCTGTACGGAAAATACTACTGGAGCCATCAGGGAAGCGACAGCGCCACGGTAGGAGGAGACAAATACGACTTCGACAGTACCGACTCGCACAGAACGAGAGTAGGGGGCAGGCTCAACCTGAACCTGACGGAGACCGTCAGGCCGTACATCGGAGCGGCGTGGGAACATGAATTCGATGGCGAATCCAATGCACAGGTCTATGGTTTCGACGTGGCGGCGCCGACTCTGGAAGGGGATAGTGGAATCTTCGAACTCGGGTTCAGTTTCAAACCGGTCAAGAATGATAATGTCACGTTTGACCTTGGCGTGCAGGCCTATACCGGCGTGCGGGAAGGGGTAGCCGGAACGGCGCAGTTCAATTATAAATTCTGAACTGACTGAAAAAAAGAGCAGTCCAGACGTTTGTCCCAAAGCGTTTGTTGATAGCCCGTCTGTCTGATGCAGACGGGCTTTTTTTCGGCTAATGATCCCGGATAGGCGATTTGCCGGATCAGGTCATGGCTTGGCTCATCAAATCGTTCAGGGCGTCGCTTGTGACAGGATACCTGAAGATGAAGAAGACGTGAAGGGAAGGGGTATGGTTGCCCGGCTTTCCTTGTCTTTGACGCAGCATTGAAGACTGCAGAAGGGGATAAGACGTTCCTTTGCCGATGACTGTTTTCGGCAATCCGTCTTGACGTTCCGGCGAACGGAGGCAGCATGAATGTGGCGCATGCACACTGCCGATGTTGTTACCTCCGGTTTTGGGCTGTCCGCAAAGAACGGGCCGGTTATTACCGGAACGGCCAGCTGACTCGTCCGAAGCCCCCGACTGATGTGCCGTGTCCGGGAGCGAATTCGGACGTGAGCTGGAAATCGAGTGTGGTGCCTTTGGATGACGTCAGCGATACGCCTGCCGAGGCGGAGACCGAAGATCGTGTGGCGAAGCGTACATCGGTCGTGAAATCGCCATTCAGTTCGATGAAACGGGCTTCGGTGTTTCCGGCATGGCTGAGCAATTCACGGTTATAGGCCAGCGTGGCATTGCCGCGCCATGTATAGTCTGCCGATGAGGTATCGTATTCTGTGGTTTCGGCTTTGAGACCGAAAACTGCCCGGAGAGACTGGTAAGTCTGGGAATCCATTTTCAGGCGGGCGGCCTGCCCTTGGTCTTCGGAAATGGATGGCTGGTGCAGGAAAGCGTAATCGGCTCCGGCAAAAGGCAAAAACGTGAACCGCTTGTCTCCGAAAGGCAATTTGTATCCCACGTGCGCCACCGCTGTGCCGGAAAATTGTGTCCAGTCCGATTCCGCGGAACGGTTGTATGATCCCGCATGAATGCTGCGGTTCATGTCCGCCTTGAAGACGCCAAGCCGTGCCAGTCCTGAAAGCTGCCAGCCGTTCCATATTTCGGGAGCGGCTGTACCGTGAATACCTGCCCAGAGGCCTTCCCCCTCTGTTTTTGCGTTACCTGAACGGGTGGACTGATGGAGTGCCGCTACGTGTGCCCCGGCTGTCATCCCCTTGTTCGTCATTTCCGCGCCGGCGATCATGCCGGTATAGTTGCTGCGATACCCGTGTTGGCCGTCGTGGGCGTCGAGATGGCCGCCGAGAGGCATCGCAAAAACACGGTTGCCGTGATTGTCGGTGCCTTTGGAAACGGAGCGGGACAGGACAGCCTGCGAAAGCTGGCGTTCCAGCGAGAGGGAAGCAAGCGCCGACTGGCCATAGGCTCGTGGAGACAGGGAAACAAGACTGTCGCGGACGGTACTGCCATCGGGAGAGGAGAAATCAAGGGCGGCAAAGAGGTTTTGGGCGTCTCCTCTGGCGTCAGCGGCATTGGCAGCGAGGACGCGTCCCAGAGAGGCACCACTGTTGTCAGAAGCATGGCGGCTGTATGCGTCAAAGGTGCGGTAGGGACTTATGGTGTAGGTGCCGCTGTTGTTGGTGACATTCATGGAAAGGGTCGGCGAGTGGAGACCGAGTTCCGGCGCATCGGTTGAGGAGGGCAGTGAACCGGAAAGCGCTCCCGCAGAAACGATGTTTGCAAAGGTAAAGGAGATCGGCGCGCTGTAGTAACCGGCCACCGGAACCAGAGCCAGTGAACCGTCGATATTGGCCTGACCGTTGACTACCAGCCGGTCGGTATGTCCGGCCGCATCGAATTCCATCATCAGCGTACCGGTTGAATGCTGGGTGAAGTTTCCGGTTGTCAGTGTACCGATGCTGTTGCCGGGGTTGACGGTACCCCAATTGGAGACGCTCTGGCTGATGGTACCGTTCCCCTGAAGAGTCCCTTCCGGCAACACATGGACGTCACTGGCGGTCAGTTCTCCGCCGGAGTGATCCGGACGACGGGAAATCGACAGGGTGCCTCCCTTGATGACTGTGGAGCCCGTATAGCTGTTGGTACCGGTCAGGTACAGGGTACCTTCGCCGTTTTTCAACAGTCCGACGGAAGTCTGGTTTTTCATGGTATCGACATAATCGGGATATTTCCCGAGAAACTCTGGCAGGATGAAATCATGCCGGTTTTCATGCCAGAGTTCCTGCGAGATGTCGTTGTTCCATGCCGAGACGTAACCCTTCGTATCCACGCCATAGAGCAGTTCCGTTTTGCCGGTGTAGCCCCTGATTTTTTGAGAAGACAAATCCGCCGGGCTCATGCGGTTGGCGTTGAGCTGCGAGGGGCCGTCCACGGCTTTGCCCGCATCGACTATCCCCTGCCCGAAAATCTGGTCGAAAGGGACGTTCTGGATGGAACCGTAGATCGTGCCATAGAGGGTGCCGTCGGAGAGGGTGATTTCATAGGGGTTTTCTTCGGTAGCGAAGAATGCGGCAATGAACTCGTCGGGAGTCTTGATCCCGTAATACCCGTGAACAAGCGTCTCGTTTTCCTGATAATACTGCCGGAGATAGTTTTCGAGCCGGGTTTTTTCCGGCGTGCCTGCTGAAGGGATGGCTACACTGGTCTGATTCCGGTCCTGATAGTCTGCTCCCTTATCCACGAGCTGGAGACGTATCTCCATCTTCGTGACCGGTTTGCCCGTACCGGAGTCGGTCACTCTGTCTTCTCCAACCGAGATGATACTTTGCGGTGCATTGAAACTCCGGTCGGCGGTGGAGAGCACCGTGTCGGCCATCTGCCGGGCGCTCATCCATGGAAAAGCCTGCTGAACCAGTCCCAGTGTTCCTGAAACGTATGGGGCTGCCATCGAGGTTCCTATGAGTTCCACGTAGCCGCCGGTAGCCTCCACGGAATTGATCCACGTTCCCGGAGCCGCCAGAGTGTATTCTTCGGCACCCATCGCCAGCTCCGAATAGGTCGGTATGGCAGAATCGGTCAGCACTTTGGTTTTTCCATCGCTTGCCATGGTGATGCGGCCGTCAGTGGAGTCCAGCGCCACGACGCTGATCCAGTTATCCAGATCCGGCAAGAAACTGCGGAACGAGGCCGGAGCCGAAGGTCCACGGTGGCCCGCGTTTCCGGCGGCGAAGACCATCAGCTTGTCCTGCTGTGCAAGGTTCTCCAGAAAGGAGTCAGCCCTGTAACCCGAAATGACGTCGCGCAGTCCGGTCAGGACTTTGGTTTTTTCCTCATCGGTTTTGGCCTTGAAGAGCGCATCCAGAAAAAACAGGGAATCGCCCCAGCTGTTATTGACGATTTTGACGTCTGGCCGCGAGAGTACCGCCTTGATCAGTTCTCCCATGGGGGATTCGTGTTCGCCATCCAGAAAGGTTCCCATGGCGAGCAGGTTGGCGTCGAAGGCCACGCCGTGCATGTTCCCGGAAATGTCGGCACCGTCCCGGTTGGCGGCCATGATACCGGCCACATGGCTGCCGTGGTCGTTTGTCACCCAGTCGTAGATATATCCCTTACAGGGAACCCAGACAATATCCTTGCCCTGAAATTCGAAATGTCCGCTATTCACGCCTGTATCGAGAACGCCAAGAGTGATCCCCTTGCCTGTGTACCCTTTGGCATAGGCTTGCGCTGCGTTGATGACCCAGAGTCCCGTGCTGTTACGGTATTCCTGTGTTTCGAAGTCAATGGGTGAGGAGGCCTGAACCGGTTGGGCAATGAGCAAGGAGGCCAGCATGGCCAACAAACAGGTTTGAACTACTTTTCTGGCATTCACTGGCGCATGTCCCCCCACATCAAGCTGTGTGATTGTCTCCATAAAAAGAAATTTTCGCATATTTCTTTCAGGAAAGTCCGGTTTTCGGGAGACTTTTTCCACACATGTTCGCTTTGGAAAGCGGAAAATCTTACAGATACAAACTGTTATTTGCGGTGGACAGAAAGAATAGGAGAATGAGAAGAGAGTCTTGCGTCATTTGCATGGCGCTTGCGTGTCATAGGGGCGCGAACAGGAGGGAAACGGGGAAGAAGATCCTGTGAATCCCCATTCCCATCCGGACAAAACGGCCGTATCGTATCAGGCCATGGGCTGGCTCATCAAATCGTTCAGGGCTTCGCTCATGGAAGGATGCGTGAAGATGAAGTCGCGCAAAAACATGTAGGGTTGTCCTGTCTTCATCGCCATGGCCACAAGGTTGATGACTTCGGACGAATCGGCACAGAAGAGGGTCGCACCGAGTATTTTTCCCGTTTTCTTGTCGATGACGGCTTTCAGAAGGCCGTCGGTTTGTTCGAGCGTATGGGCGCGTGGAACGGAAGCGGCGGGCAGACGGACGACACCGGCATCGATGCCCTGTTTTTTTGCATCGTCTTCACCCAGTCCGATGCGGGACAGCGGAGGGTCGATGAAAACGGAATACGCGAACGGTGCGCGGTCTTCCGAATTGCGGTGATGGTCGCCGAACAGGTCGTCCCGGATGATGCGATAGTCGTCCAGCGAAATGTACGTGAATTGCGGGCCGCCCTTGACATCACCGACAGCCCAGACGTGCGGGTTGGTCGTTTTCAGGTGCGAATCGACGACGATGGCACCACGGGAATCGGTTTCGATCCCGGCTGCGCCGAGGTTCAGCGCAGCCGTTTCAGGACGTCGGCCGGTTGCCAGCAGGACGGCATCGGCCTCGATTTCGTAGCTGTAACCGGCTTCAGTGTCGTGGCAGGACAGTTTGACGATACCGTCAACATCCCTGATGGATTCGGTTTTGGCGTTCATGCGGAATTCGACGCCTTTCTTTTCCAGTACGGCCTTGACGGCAGCGGCCACGTCGCGGTCTTCTTTCGGGATGAAGTCGGCATGATTGTCCAGTATGGTGACCTCTGAACCAAACCCGGCGTACATGGACGCGAATTCCAGCCCGATGTAGCCGCCGCCGATGACGGCAAGCCGTTTCGGCAATTGTTCCAGCTGCATGATGGTCGTGCTGGTGTAAACGTGTTTGCTGTCCTTGACACCGTCGATGGCCGGAATGATGGAACGCGCGCCGGTATTGATGAAGATATGTTCCGACGTGAGTTCAAGGGAATCGTTGTCCGCCAGCTTTACGGTGACGGCGTTGCGGGAAATGAAGCTGGCTTCGCCGTCATGGACGGTAATGTTCGGGTTGTCCGCCAGATTGTGGTAGTTCTTGTTGCGCAGCATGCCAGTCAGGACGTTTTTCTTGTCGATTGCCTGTGTGTAATGCTGTTTTTCGGCCGCCTTGTCGCCATGCGTAAGGCATCGGGTTTCATTGGCCTGATGGACGAGGGTCTTGGTCGGAATGCAGCCGATGTTGATGCAGGTACCGCCGTACATTTTGTCGGAACGTTCGATCATGGCGACTTTCCAGTTCCGTTTGGCGAGATCGGCGGCCAGCGTTTTGCCGCCTTTTCCGAATCCGATGATGATGGCATCGACTTTTTCCATTTTGCTTTCCTCTTCTTTTTCTTGTTTAACGCGCAGGTGCGTTACAGGCAGGAATGCCATTGCTGGCATGGTTTGGCAAAGGCGGTTTTAACCTGAGTCAGCAACCAGTTTAACCCGATATGGGATTTCCTGCAGGAAAGGTCTGATTTTTGAAGAGTCTGTTTTTTTTACCTGCCATACAAGTTTCATAACCTGATTCCGGATTGTTTCTATTTGTATAAAAGAAACATTTATATATGGAAAAATGAAAAACACTTTGTCCTTGTCGGGTAATGAATATACGTAGAAAGTATCCAACAGAATGCCCAGTTATTCCGTGGGATTTTTTAATTCAAAATCTTTCAACTATAAACATATAGTGATAATTGATAAAATTACTTATAAAGAAAATTTTCCAATGGCATCAATTGGCTATGATGAATTGATAGACATCGAAAATATCAGCATAAAGAACTTCGATATAACAAAGAGAGTATTTATGGATATCAAGGCAAAAATAAGTGTTGTCACAAAAATTGGTTTTGCTTCACATCAAAATGCCGTGCCATTGTTACGGGAACTCTCTCTATATAACGAATCTGATAAAACTTATCAGGATTTAACATTATCCCTAACTGCGTCGCCAGAAATTATAGAAAGCAAAAATTGGAAAATTGACCGGCTATTACCAGAATCGGTTGTTCATATTCATGAACAGGACCGGGATTTGAAGTTGAATGCAGAGTGGTTAGCGAATTTGACAGAAAGTGTGCAGGGAGAACTTATTTTGCATCTTACTCAAGGGAACGAGACATTACTTTCCTCGCATTGTCCTCTTGAAATTCTGGCCAGGAATGAATGGGGCGGTTCTCCAATGGTTGAGTTGTTGCCAGCGTTTGTTATGCCAAATGATCCTGCTGTAGATCGACTGATCAAAACAACATCAGATGTGCTGCGTCGGGCAGGCAAAAATGATCAATTAGATGGTTATACCAGTCAATCTCGAACTCGTACATGGGAATTATGTTCTGCTCTCTGGACGGCAGTATGTAATCTTCGTCTCAGTTATGCTCTTCCACCAGCGAGTTTTGAAAGTGAAGGACAAAAGGTACGTACTCCAACAACAATTTTTGATGGTCTGGTTGCCACTTGCCTTGATACCAGTTTGCTATTCGCTTCAGCGTTGGAACAATTGCGTTTGAATCCGCTTTTAATACTGACAAAAGGACATGCATTTGTCGGACTATGGTTGCAACCACAGGAATTCTCACAACTTTTGACTGAAGATGTATCCGCAATACGTAAGCGGATTGATCTCAATGAAATGCTTGTATTTGAAACAACACTTGCTACTAGTGCACAGCCAGTTTCATTCAGTCAGGCTGTTGAGAATGCATCTCGATCTTTGACCGATGAAGATTTTCTTGTGGCTATCGACGTACAACGTGCCAGGATGCAAAAAATTAAACCGTTGGCAAGCAAAAGTTTTCCTTGTAAATCAGGGATTGAAGAAACTGAATCAGAAAACGTGTTGAATGCTTTTGAAGAAGCGCCTCTTTTACCTTCATTTGATGTTGAAGTAAGTGATGCTCCGGAAAATGATAAAGTCAATCGTCTTGAACATTGGCGACGCAAATTGCTCGATTTGACTACTCGAAACAGATTACTGCATTTGCCGAACGGCTCAAAAAGTATTCGTTTGATTTGTTCTGATCCGGCTAAACTTGAAGATAAACTGGCTGAAGGAAAGCGTATTCGAATCGTTCCTTTGCCTGATCTGGAAAGTAATGGACGTGATGCACTGCTTTATGAACAGCAAAATCATGAAAATTTGTATGAAGAATATTCACGACAAGCGCTTGAACGTAATGAAGTTGTTTCACTGACGGAACAAAGTCGTCTTGATGCACTATTGGTTGAGTTATATCGAAAATCAAAAAATGATCTCGAAGAAGGAGGGGCGAATACTCTCTTTTTAGCAGTAGGTTTTCTGAAATGGAAGAAAAAAGCAGATGATCCAAAAACTTATTCGGCCCCATTGATTTTACTTCCGGTTCAATTGGATAGAAAGAGTGTGGTAACAGGCATAACCATGCGTTTACTCGAAGAGGAACCGCGCTTTAATCTGACATTACTGGAACTATTACGTAACGATTTTGCCTTGACTATCAACGGATTGGATGGCGCACTCCCTGTCGATGAAAGTGGAATTAACGTAAATGGAATCTGGGATATTGTACGTCGGGCTGTACGAGATATGCCGGGTTTTGAAGTGACACGTGATGTGGCAATCGGTACATTTTCATTTGCCAAGTATCTGATGTGGAAAGATCTTAGTGATCGTTCTGAACAGTTAATGCAAAGTCCGTTGGTCAAGTATCTGCTTGAACGTGGACAGAAGGATGTCGATTTACCGGTTAACGGTAACTTTATTGGTACAAAAGAGCTTGATTCAAATATCAAAGTAAATGATTTATTCTTGCCGTTACCAGCAGATTCTTCACAAATTGCTGCCATAGTAGCATCTGCAAAAGGGCGTGATTTTGTGCTGGATGGGCCGCCTGGAACAGGGAAATCTCAAACGATTGCCAATATGATTTCGCATAATCTTGCTTTGGGACGTCGTGTATTGTTTGTTGCGGGAAAGAAAGCAGCGTTGGATGTGGTATACCGCCGGTTGGAATCGAAAGGACTTGGGGAATTCTGCCTGGAATTACACTCCAATAAAACATCGAAGCTGGATTTTTTAAAACAGCTTGAAAGAGCCTGGGATACTCGCGATGCAATGTCTGCAACTGAATGGAAAGAAGAGACGCTAAAAGTACAGCATTTACGTGATAAGTTAAATGAGGTCGTTGAATTACTTCACCGACGTTGGCTTAATGGTTTGACGTTATATCAGGCGATTGGACGTGTTATCAAGGAAGCTGGCAAGGCAACACCACAATTAACATGGTCAGCGGGTATAAAACATAGTGCCGAGCAAATGGCACAATTTCGCGATATTGTGCGGCGCCTTGAACTGAACAAGGATATTGTCAGCCAGCATGGACTTTATTTTGCATTGATTAATCAATCGGATTGGACCAATGGCTGGCAATTGGCTATTTTTTCAGCAGCAAGACAGATTCTTCCAGCTATTGATTCGATAGATAAAGCTTCAAAAGCATTATTGGATGTCGTTCCAATTCCGTGCGATTCTGATAATACACAAAATTTGCAGGAAGTCGTGGAATTCTGTGAATTGCTTGCTACCACAAGTGGTTCAAATTTCAGTTTTATGTTTGAGTGCAATGTCGTTGATCGTATCGAAGCAGGAACGCGAGTTTTGGGATTGCTTGCAGAAATAGTTGAACTGGAGCAAAAGCTTTCCGTGATTTATCCGGAAAACAGTTGGGAACAAGTCGATATTCGCGAAGTCGAAATTGCATTGGCCGACGCAGCGAAAAAATTCTGGTTTTTTGCTGATTTTGCCCGAAAGAAAGTTATTGATACAGTCGTTCATCGGGCTTTGCTTGCTAAAACTCCAAATTTGGATATTGATATACCGCTTATTAAAAAGCTACAGGAAAAGACTTCACAATTAAAGGAATTATCCGAATTACTGACGGGTTTTCCGGGGTGGAATGGTTTATCAACAGATAAGGTAAAACTGGAAAAAACTATTACAGTAGCTAAAGAGATTCGAAACCGGATGCTTCGTTTCGTGTCGTTCCCACAGCAACTTGCCGAAGTTCGAAAAACGGTCAGGACATTGCTCATTGAGGCCAATGATTTATTGAATGATCAGGGACTTGTTAGATCTCTGACATACAATCTGAAACGGACATTATTATCATTTAATACACTAGAAAAAGAGTTTTTGACATTGCTGGGGCAATCTAAGAGCCCGTCTTCCAGACAGTCTCTTTATAAGTGCGCCGAAGAAATTATAAATAATCAGTCCAGTTTGAAAGCATGGTGTGATTGGTATCGAGTAAGTGAAGAAGCAATGGCACTTGGTCTTGAGCCGATAGTGGAAATTCTGGCGCAGCAATGCAATGATGACTTAATAATTGCTGAAATTTTTGAAACTGCGTATTGCCGCTGGTTTGCTTCCTGGGTAATCGATTCAGAACCGGTATTACATAATTTTGTTCCTGCAGAACATATGAGTGATATTGAGATATATCGTCAACAAATTGATAAATTGTCAGCGTTATCTGTGAGATATATTCGTGCGCGATTGTGTGAAATGATTCCGGCTAAAAAAGATATCAGTAAACAGGGTGGACTTGCACTTCTCAAACATGAACTGCAAAAATCACGTCGCCATAAACCGGTGCGTCAAATGGTATACGAAATGGGTGATACCATGTCAAAACTGGCTCCATGTATGCTGATGAGCCCACTGTCTGTCGCACAGTTCCTGCCCGCTGAACTCGCTCTTTTTGATCTGGTTATTTTCGATGAAGCTTCCCAAATTGCGCCCTGGGACGCTATTGGTGTTATTGCAAGGGGTAAACAGGTTGTGGTCGCGGGCGATCCCTGTCAAATGCCGCCTACCAGTTTTTTTGATCGTGGGGCTGGCGATGTCGATGACGATACTGAAGAAGATATGGAAAGTATTCTGGATGAATGTCTTGCTGCGGGAATGTATAACCATAGTTTGAACTGGCACTACAGGAGCCGTCATGAGAGTCTGATTACTTTTTCTAATCGGCGTTATTATGATAGCAATCTCATTACATTTCCGGCTGCAAAAAAGAAAAACAGTGCAGTTGAATGGCGGAATGTCAAAGGAATATATGCGAGAGGAAAGGGACGTCACAATCAGATTGAAGCTGAATCTATGGTTTCCGAAACGGTGAAACGCTTGCTTGATAAACACTCAAGTAAATCCATTGGAATCATAACGCTTAATGTCGAACAACAAAAACTGGTTAATGATTTACTGGACCGTGAGCGACAACGACATCCGGAAATAGAAACTTTTTTCCAGCAAGAACAGGAAGAACCGGTCGTGGTCAAAAATCTGGAAACGGTTCAGGGGGATGAACGAGATGTGATTATGTTGGGAATTGGTTTTGGGCCAACTGAAGC
>JAHYZB010000080.1 GCA_019424645.1 Oxalobacter formigenes | reverse complement strand
TTTTTTAATAAAAAATAAATTCCCTGCTTCTTTATTAGGCTGTCAATTTAAAACTGGCGTCAACCAGATCCACAATCATGTTTTCAGGCAATGTTTCAACAAGGAGTGAAATCCAGTGTTCCTTGTTCATGTGCCATGCGGGCAGAATACCTTTATCCTGTCTCAGCAAATAAACATTCCCGGTGGCACATTTCACATTGAGAATATTCACCTTCCCGTCTCCATCCAGCCCTAATGTTTTTTTAGGCACTTTTGCAATCACGCCAAACCATTTCCGGTTGCCTTTGTGACGGAATACGGCGCAATCAGGGAATTTCTCCCAGAGATGTTCAGGCTCTGCACCATATTCATCGTATATGTAATCCATGATTTTCTGTCTGTGCATATCCATTGCCCCAAAATTTCCTGTTTCCTGACTGAATTTACCTATATTGGCATGTTCTTTCATCTTTTTGAATACGTTGAATCGGTCAATCAGGACTGTCGTCAAAAAACATACTGATAAGAACAGCATATTTCCGTGATGCCTTTCAGTATCGGTTTGTCTTTCATTTTTTAGCGGCCACTTACACTAAAAATCTGCCACGACACTTCCGGCACTCTATTTCTTTATTTTGAGAAAAAAGACTTTCTTCGAGAGAATCAGGCAATAAAAAGGAAAGAATGTATCTACGAATCCATTTCCTGATTTTCTATACTTGAATGGCAGGAAAACCGGAAGATTAATGTTCAGGTTTCTTTCAATATCAAATGACTCATGTCAGGAAAACCCATCAACAGGAACGAATCGACAATAACTTATTCCATAAAAAATCAAAGGAAACACCACCATGCACAAATTCAGACTGTTCAAGGCAATGGTCGCCATTTTGGGAGGAATGCTTATCATGAACACAAGCGTCTCGGCACAGGACATGTCCGGTGGAGCCGACAATTTTTATAAAAGCGACAAAGTCACCCTGCAAAAAGTGACCTTTGAAAACCAGTACAAAATGAAAGTCGCGGGAAATCTTTATATTCCAAAAAACATGGACACGAATTCCAGATATCCGGCCATTATCGTCGGGCATCCCATGGGCGCCGTAAAAGAACAGGCAGCGAATCTGTATGCTACAAAAATGGCTGAACGGGGTTTTGTCACGCTGTCGATTGACCTGCCATTCTGGGGTGAAAGCGAGGGCCAGCCACGCAATGCCGTATCGCCGGATATGTACGCAGAAGCTTTCAGCGCCGCCGTCGATTATCTGGGTACGCGCCCGTTCGTCAACAAAAACGGGATCGGTGTCATCGGCATTTGCGGCAGCGGAAGCTTTGCCATCAGTGCCGCCAAGATCGACCCACGCCTGAAAGCCATCGCGACGATCAGCATGTACGACATGGGACAAGCCAGCCGCAACGGCCTCAACCATGCACAGACGCTGGAACAGAGAAAAGCGATCATTGCCGAGGCAGCCGGACAGCGCCAGCTTGAATTCGAAGGCAAAGCGACCCGATACACCGGTGGAACCGTCCATGAAATCAATGAAAATTCCGACCCGATTGCGCGCGAATTCTATGATTTCTACCGGACACCGAGAGGAGAATTCATCCCTGCAGGCTCTTCAAAAGAACTGGCGACGCACCCTACCCTGACATCCAACGTCAAGTTCATGAACTTCTACCCGTTCAATGACATGGACCCGATTTCTCCACGTCCCATGCTTTTCATTACCGGCGATCAGGCGCATTCAAAGGAATTTTCCGAAGACGCCTACAAACGTGCCGGGCAGCCGAAAGAACTCTATTACGTCAAGGGAGCCGGACACGTTGACCTTTACGACCGGGTCAATGTCATTCCTTTCGACAAGCTGGAGTCTTTTTTCAGCCAGAACCTGAAATAAACAATCAAAGGACAGATGGATTGAAAAAGGCGCTAACAAGCGCCTTTTTTCTTTCAAACGGAAAACCATAATAAAGCATGTTTCTCCTTGCCAAATCATCTTTTTATTTCGTTTCCCTGATCGATAGCGACATTAGGGGTTTTATTGAAAAAACCTTTCACCATATCCCATGCACTGACCAGAACGATACCCGACAGGGTACACAATGCTCCGGCAATGAAACGGACATCAATCGATTCATTCAGGATCAACACACCGAATATCACCCCGAAAACCGGCGTCAGAAACGAAAGAACACCCAGCCTTGAAGCAAGATAGACCCTAAGCAGCCAGAACCAGACCAGAAAACTGAAAAAGCAGACGATCACAGTCTGATAGCTTAGGCTGATCCAGAGTATTTCTGTCGGGTTGAATGAGGTATTGCCGAAGAGGATACATGCCGTCAATAAAATGACGACGGCACAAATCAGCTGGATCATGACCGTCTGGGCAGAAGGAACGTCTGCCAGCTTCGAGGTACGGATGACAACGGTTGTCGCTCCCCACGACATGGCAGCCAGCAAACCGAGAAAGTCGCCCCAGATGATGTCATTGACGGAAGGCCCTGCCGAAGCCGGATCGTAGAACATGATGACGACCCCACCAAAGGCAATGAGGATGCCGCTCCACTGGATCGGGTTCAGGCGTTCTTCAGGAAGCCGCAAATGAAGTCCGAGCGCAGCAAAAACAGGGGCAGTATAGAGCATGACGGACATGTGCGCGGCACTGGTATGGCGCAGCCCCTCCCCCGCCAGCAGGTATTCGAGCGAAAAAAGCGCACCGGCCAGTATCCCTGCCGGCAAAGCGCCTCTTTCCGGCAAAAGGGAAAGGCCTTTGAAACGAAGGAACAGTCCGACCAGTATGGCCGCGACAGCGGAACGCAAGCCTATTTGCAGGATGGGAGCCATATCGGGCGCAGCCGCCTTGAGGGCAATCTGCTGAAGCCCCCAGATAGTACATAAAAGCAGCATCAATACGGTCGCCTTGCCGTCCAGTGGAATCCGCCGGCTCATCCTGTTTCTCCCGATAATTTTTCACTTTACTCTTTCCGGAAAGAAAGAACCAGATTGCCAGGGAAAATCTGTTTTGGAAAAACGACAGGACGGCCTGTTTGCCGATAAAATCAGGCCTGGCAGGCGATGCCTTTCTCCCATTCCCTGCAAAAGCGTTTCCATTTTTCCAGAGTGGGTGACATGAATTTGTCAGGGTGATAACACAGCACGAACTTGCGCAAAAAGCGCTCTTCGGTATGAAGCCGGACAAAATGCTCCGCATAAAGTGGCTGGGACAGCACACTGCTGGAAATGAATGTAATCCCCAGATTGTGATACACACAGGACAGGATCGTGTCGGAAGCATTAAGCGAGAGACGGACTTGTGGATTGTCGAGGTACTGTGCCAGCTGGTTGTCGAAAAAAGCGCGGCTGCTGGAACCTTCTTCACGCAAGAGCCAGCGTTCCCGGCCCAGCGTTTCAAAGGAAACCTTTTTTTCTTGTGCCAGCGGATGATTTTTTCCGGCTACAACGATCATTTCATCTTCGATCCATGTTTCACTGACCAGACCGGAATCCGTCGGCTGGCCTTCCAGCAAGGCAACATCGACTTCAAAACGGTTCAGCATGGCGCATATTTCCTGAGTATTGGCAATGACCGACCGGGGTAGCCAGCCGTTTTCACATTCGAATTTTGCAAACATGTCGGGCAGAAAATAACTGCCAATCGTACGGGTACAGCCGAGTCTGAGCAGGGTATCTTCACTTCCTTCCCCGAACAGGCGTTCGACACCCTGCACCCTCGCCATCAACTCATCGGCAACAGGCAGGAGTTTTCGGCCTTCATGATTGATAAAAAGCCGGGCATGCTGTCTGTCGAACAGTCGAACGCCAAGCTGGTTTTCCAGTTCGGCCAGAGTTTGCGACACCGCTCCCTTGGTCATGAACAGGGCATCCGCCGCCAGTGTCATGCTACCATGACGGGTAATCGATACAAAAACGGACAATTGCCGGAAGGTGATATTCATCGTTTAGTTTTTCTAAACCAAATGTTAAAAATAATTCGATTTTCTAAATGATAACCCGCCCGTATAGTTTCATCCATCAAAAACATGAAATCAATCGGGGTTCTGACGTGTTTAAACAATTACATCAAAAAGTTCGGGGATTGCCGACACCGGTTGCCGGTCTGGCACTGGGCATCGCCAGCATCGGCTGGTGTCTTGAAAATGTCTTTCCATTGCATGGTGCCGGGCAAAATACAGGTGCGCTAATTGCCGCTGTCCTGCTGATTGCACTGTCCATTCGTTTTATGTTCCACCCTGATACGCTGCATCAGGATATCAAACATCCCGTTCTCGGCAGCATTGTTCCGACATTTGCGATGACGGCAATGGTCATTTCCAAAGCGCTCGGCAATATCATGCCGGCAGCTGGTGAAGCATTGTGGCTGGGCGCGGTTGTTGCCCATCTGATCGCGCTGGCGCTCTTCATATATCATCGCGCAAAGGACTTTAAAATGCACGACATGGTGCCAAGCTGGTTCGTACCTCCGGTAGGCATTATCGTGGCTGCCGTATGCTGTCCGAATGAAAGCATGACCACTCTGTCACTCATCTTGCTGGCTATCGGTATGCTCAGTTACCTTGTCATGCTGCCGATGATGATTTATCGTCTGATATTTCGTAGTGAAGTGCCGGATGGTGCAAAACCGACGATTGCCATCATGGCCGCTCCTGCCAGTCTGTCTCTGGCCGGTTACCTGACCGTCGTGAAAGACCCTTCCCTGCTGTTATGCGCGGTATTGCTCGGCGTCGCCCTGCTGATGACGCTGGTGATCTATTTTGCCCTTTTCCGCCTGATGCGCCTGCCCTTTTCTCCGGGTTATGCTGCATTCACTTTCCCGATGGCTATTGGCGCAACTGCCCTGTACAAAATGGCAAATCTGATCAGCCAGTACCCTGAAGCCATACAGGCCGTCAACCAGTTGCGTATGATGGCCGTGGCCGAAGCCGTTATCGCCACTGTCGTGATCGGATATGTCAGTCTGCGTTTCATTCAAACCTGGCTGCTCCCGCGCTGGATGAACGTCAGCCACAGCGTCGCAAAGTAATCTGAAGCCAGATTGACCAAAACAAGTCTTCTGTAACATGAAAAACCGGCCATTTTTTGCCGGTTTTTCATGTTTATAGCCGTAAGACGATCAAAATCCCTTCAAAATACAGCTGTTTTTAACAAAACAGCATACTAGCAGGGCTTGAAATCGTCATTTCACACTTTTTTCATGAACTGAAGCATGGTTTATCCAGTCAAAATCGTCATTCAGGAATAGTTTTTTGCGATTTCAGGATAAAAAACAGGATGAGATGGAATATCTCATCCTGATGGAACAGATAAAAGCTCAAATGCTCTCCAGTCTGTTTTTGGACATGGACAGGAGAATGGTCCGGCCAATCCAAGCGTATCCGCCAGTCACAGACAGGCTGGTTCATTCTCTTGTTTAAAACAGGATGCGCAAGCCTGCCTGTGCCGCAATGCCATAGCTTTTGCCAAAGTGCTGAACGCTGCTTTGGGTCTCAGCCTGTCCGAACACGGCATATTTCCCCTGGTTCCATGTGTACTGGAATCCGCCACCGACACCCAGCCACGTCCGTTCATTTTCCTGCGAAAAAGTGACATTGTTGACATTCACACGCGAAGCGCCACTGAATTGCTGGTACAAATTGGCGATGCCGTAACCGGTAAGCTGATTGCCCTTCGATTCTCCTTGTGTATAGTCAATGGACATCCCGATTCGCCCGGTGACCCTGTCACGATTTTGCTGACTGACGGCAGCGTCATAGGCATCGATGAAATCGTCAAACTTGACATGTGAATAATAAATCTGTGCCTGAGGCGTCAATGCCCATTGATTGTTCAGCGGGATTTTTTTACCGGCTTCCGCGCTGAACGCATAACCGAAACCATGATTGTTGTCAGTTTCCGTCACATCCAGTGTTTTCGACTTAAGATCACTTCTGAACCAGTTGAGTTTGACTTGAGCATCGGCATAAAAACCGTTCGCCCCATACCAGGTCATCGTTGCTCCAAGCCCATAGGCACTGGAATCGATTTTCCCATGTCCGAAAACCGAATCGATATCGCTATTGGCATAGCCGTATGAAGCATTGACACCGGCAACAAGCTCTCCCTGTTGATTCCCGGCAATCTGGCGATCAATACCCACCTGCATGCGCCAGACGTTGATATCCTGTTCGGCCCCTGTTGTCGAATGCTTTGGCTCATTATGGCTGTGCCGTCCCTGTGTCCAGCCCCAGACGCCGTTACGCGAAGCATTGCTTTCCTTGTCCTGCGTCGACCATTCCCGGTTGCCGACACGTTCCCGAAGTGTCGGCAATCCATTCAGTTCATGAAGCACATTGGCATAACTTTCATAAAGCGGCGTTCCCGGCTGGTAAAGCGGTTTTTCATTTGATCCGGAAATATATTCCGACCTCAGATACCAGTCCTGTCCCGTAGGGTCCGACTGACTTCCCTGATAGAGCGAGTAAGCATAAGCTCCGCCGACTACCGCAGGCAAGCCGTTCGGAGCGATATAATCGCTTTGCAATCTGAAGGCGTCATTGGACGACAGGCCACCGACCTCGATGATTTTGATGCCATTTTGTGTCTGCTGACCCAAACCGCCGCGGTTTGCGACGGTAATCCAGGTTTGTCCGGAAACATTTCCTGTCACAAGCAGTTTGTCCGTCGAAGAAGTATCGTCGCCCAGAGCGGCATTGAAGGCAATTGTGCCATTATCCCCCGTATAATTCCCGTCGATTTTCAGGGTGGTAAATCCGTTTGCAGAAGAAGCATTCGGTAAAAAACGGACCGTGGAATTCCGGTTGACGAGCGTCGTTACGTTCGAATCACCGTTCACTTCCCAAACTGAATTGCCCTGCAAGGTGACGTTCGAAACGGCGGTTGCCGCCGTCTGAATTCGCCCCGTCATGAGCGAGGCGCCATCGGCCAGCAGTTTGGCTGTCGTCACCCCCTGTGTATGGGAAGGCGTCACGCTTCCGGAATAATCCTCGACCTTCATCAGACCCGATGCGCCCGTCAGCGTACTGCCATTCAGTACCTGTACATCGACCGCCCCGCCCTGCAAACCGATGGCATATCCATTGTCGGATATCACCCCGGAATGATCGAGCTTTACGGAAGAATCATGGTTTGCACCACTGATCTGGGCAGACCCGAGCGACACATTGATCCCGTTGGCATTCGTGCCAGCCGTATGCACATGGCTGTCCGTCAGATCGACCTTTCCGGCATAACGTTCGAAAATGCCGTGGGCGCTATCCCCTTTCGTCTCGATGGCAGAACCGTTTTTCAAAGAAACGCTTCCTGCCAGATAACTGTAAACACCAACCGAATTCGCGCCTTCGGTTGTCACACTGCTGTTATCCAGTTTTGCGACGGCATTCAAGGCAAGAATGCCATATGCGCCATCCCCTTTTGTCAGAACACTGGAAGCGTTGCCGAGTTCGGTCTGGTTGGTACTGTAGGATAAATAGATCCCGTGACTGCCCGCCCCATCCGTTATGACATGTGAATTATCCAGATAGGAATAGCCGCCACGATTGACGTAACCGACACTGCCTGAGCCGCTTTGTCCCTGAACACTGTAAATGCCATAGGCATTGGTACCACTGGTATGAACCGTCACATTGTCCAGCCAGACGGTCGATGGTGTTACCGTCGTGCCATCATAGAGCGCCGCGAAAAGATTTATCCCGTGACCGTTGTTGCCTGTGGTCGTAATTTGGCCATCCGTCAGATAAACCTGACCGCCACTTGATGCGTAAACGCCGTACCGATTGGCAGTAATATCGAAGCCTTCAAGCCTTGACGTGGTAAGGACTCCATTCTTGACCACACTGCCATTGGTATAAACGCCATCATTGCCAGCCGTGATCGTGACGTTTTTGAGATCGATCTCGGCTGATCCCGCCGAATTCGATATACCGTCCTTGCTGCTCTGGATTCGTACACCATCGCCCGTCAATATCCCCTTGTCTCCCGGTGATAATCCCTGAACGCCGGACACTTGAATACCGGCACTACAGCTGGAGCCACTGCAATTGATGTTTACCTGATCAAGATCAGCTTTGCCTGCAGAAACAAGCCCGAATGTGCCATTGACCGTGACATTTCCGATTGACGCCTCGGTACCGTAGTTCGATACAGTGACCCGATCGACCGTCGTGTTCTGCAAAACATGACCGGGTTGCTCGTCGTTGAATGTGATGGTTTGAGCGCTGGCCGTACCGACGTACAGGGATGCGGCAACAGCAATAAGATATTTTTTGCGGTCTGACATATTTCTGGTTTATCAATTGCTTTTGATACGTTTAAGCATACGTAACATGAGGAATGAAATATTGAACTGAATCAACAAATTAATTTCCTCCAGTCACTCAAAAAAAGAAAAGCATGAATAGTAAACATTCAACATTTATTTGTAAATGTTGAATGTTTGTCTGTCTGGAAATAAAACCAGAATGACGTTTTGTTGGTGTTTATCCTGCCGTTTTTTTAAAAAATGACTTCCGGAAAATGGCGACAAAGACACAGGCGGACAAAAAAAGTAAAGGATGTGTTTTTAATCGGGCGAGAGTAACAGGCAATAAATCAGCGTGATCATGTCTGTTCAATATGGCCTGCAATCCTTAAAGTGAATGCCAGTCAGAGAGACATGGCCGGACATGAATTCTCTTTGTTAGCGTACAAATGGATTGGATATTCAGGAGAAAAAAATGGAAAAACGTCAATTGGGAAAAAGCGGCCTTGAAGTATCGGCGCTCGGTCTGGGATGTATGGGCATGAGTTCCGGTTACGGGCCAGCGGCCGATATCGGCGAGATGGTCAGACTGATGCATCATGCCATTGATCTCGGCGTCAATTTTTTCGATACGGCCGAAGTCTACGGGCCGTTTGCCAATGAAGAATTGCTTGGCAAGGCACTGTCACCCATCCGTGACAAGCTCGTGATCGCGACCAAGTTCGGTTTCAGACCCGATCCGGAAAACGGCGGAGCATGGATGGCGAACGACAGCCGCCCGGAACATATACGGGAAGTGGCTGAAGCGTCTTTGAAACGTCTGAAGACCGACGTTATCGACCTTTTTTATCAGCACCGTGTCGATCCGGATGTTCCCATTGAGGACGTGGCAGGTACCGTCGGCGATCTGATCAGGGAAGGCAAGGTCAAACATTTCGGTTTGTCCGAAGCGGGTGCGAAAACCATACGTCGTGCTCACGCCGTTTGCCCGGTCACGGCCCTGCAAAGCGAATATTCCCTGTGGTGGCGGGAACCGGAAAAGGAAATTCTTCCCCTGCTGGAAGAACTGGGTATCGGTTTTGTACCATTCAGTCCATTGGGACAAGGTTTTCTGACGGGAAAACTGACAACTGATAAAAAATTCGGCCATGACGACTATCGCAGCTTTTTCCCGCGCTTTGCCGAAGAAGCCATGAAAGCGAATCAGGCTCTGGTTGAGATGCTGGGGGAAATTGCCAAAGAAAAACAGGCCACTCCTGCCCAAATCGCACTGGCCTGGCTACTGGCTCAAAAGCCCTGGATCGTCCCGATTCCCGGTACGACGAAGCAGCATCGTCTGGAAGAAAACATAGCCTCGATCAATGTAAAACTGTCAAAAGAAGATCTGCACCATATCGATGAAGCCACCGCAAAAGTAAGCATTGAAGGTGAACGGCATCCGGCTATTCTCTCGAAATCGCTTGGTCTGTAAAGGCCTGTTTTAACACGGTGCCGTTTGCTTTTTCAAACGCAAGCGGCACAGAAAAAGAGGATTAACAAACCGATATTTTTACTGAAAATCAATCAGTAACATAATCTATTTAAGGAAATGGATCATGCGCCCTTACATTATCTGCCACATGATGAGTTCCGTTGACGGCCGCATTATCGGCGATCGCTGGACCCCGGCTTATGACGGCACCGGTTTCGATACAACCGTCCAGTGCTACTACGATATCAGCAACGATTTTGGTGTTGATGCCGAATGGCTCGGCAGAAAAACGGTACAAACCGATCTGGTCAAAGCTTCTTTTGACCACCGCAATGAACCGCCCGCCCAAAACCTGATCCCGTTTAGCGGGACACGTGATACAAAACGGATGTGCATTGTGATGGACCCGACAGGAAAAATCCGCTATTCGGAAAACACGATTATGGGGGAAAACATCATCGTGGTTCTGGGAGAAAGCGTGTCGGAATCCTACCTTGCCCATCTGCGCGAGCTGGGCATTTCCTATCTTTTTGCCGGACCAAACGGCAATGATCTCGAAAAAGCCATGAACAGTCTGTTTGAGATGGGAATCCGGAAAATTGTGCTACAAGGCGGGGGTTTCATTAATGGCACGTTTCTGAAAGCCGGGCTGATCGACGAGCTGAGTCTTTTGATATACCCCGGAGTAGACGGACTCGCTGGTTCATCGACAGTCTTTGACTGGGCAGGAACTGACGGGGAACGCCCGGCAAAAGGACAGGCGCTGGAATTGCTCTCTGTCAAAGCAATGTCTCACGGCGTGATCTGGATGCAGTACAAATTTCATGGTCAGAAAAGCAATGCCGATAATTAAAGTTATTTATAACAATTGTTTTTAACTCACTTGTTTTTATAGTTTTTTTAAAATTAAAGACATATTACATTGGACAGACAAAACCGTTCAATCAGGAAAAACATCATGAAAACCCGGTCTGGGCGTCTTTGCCAGGTTTAACCGCTTTTCGGCGCTTTTATCGGGCTGATTGGTCTTCAGTTTATTGGTCAAAAAAGGACTCGCAATCCGGCTGGAACGGAAATATTCTGATCCTGCCAGCTGGCATTTTATGCAAGCCGTTTTTCATAAGCCAATCGGGAACCTCTCTGGAATATTATTTCTCCACAATACATGAACCCCAATTTTTCCAGCACTTTCTGCATTGAAACATTATCGAAATTGGTATCGACCTTGAAACTGGTCACCCCTTTTTTCCGGCTCATTTTTTCCACTTCCTGCATGAAAACAGTGGCAAGGCCTTTGCCTTTCATTTCATCTGCAACCGCCAGCCGGTGAACGACGACAAAAGGATCGTCACTTAACCATTTTCCCTGAATATCCCGATAAACCGGCTCTCCATCAAAAGAAACGGCTCCGTAAGCAACGGGTATCAATTCCCTGCACAACACATAAGCGTGACCATTTCTGATGTCGGCGGCAATATGGTCTGGTGCCGGATAAGATTCGTTCCATTGTTGCCTGTTTTCCATCGCCATTTGCGCTTTGGCCTGCCGGATGATTTCCCATATACGGGAAAAATCGTCGTTCGTTGCGAGCCTGAACGTGGTCAGGTCGTTTTCGTATGGTGTTCTTTCGGTCATTTTTCTAGTTTTCCGGGCTGGAGTTCCTCTCAAACAGGAGAACATGGACAGGATAGACAATAACAGGCGGTAGCTGAAACGGTCATATCATTTCTTCAGACGATACGACATGATGCCCCGGCTTCGCCAAAATGGCCGCTTCAAGCAATTTGTCTGCGATTTTATCCGCCGGATTGGTTCTCAGCCGTTTGGGCAAAACAGGATCGAGGATAGCCTTGGCAATACCCAGTGCTGTTTCAAGTGGCCTTGCCTGATCCCGTTTCCCACCGATAAGGCCAGGACGGACAAATGTCAGGGATGTAAAACCGGATTCGGCCAGATCCCTTTCCGTTTCCCCTTTTACCCGGTTGTAAAAAAAACGGGAACCGGCGTTTGCGCCGATTGCCGAGGTAAAAACGAAGGTCGGTGTCCCATGCTGTCTGGCAACGCGTGCAGTCGACATAACGTAGTCATGATCGACGCGCCGGAAAGCATGTAAAGTGTTGTTGCTTTACGTCATAGCGTGTTTCTCAAGTTAACGTAAAGCTATACGACTTTACAGATGAAAACAAGCAAAACAGAGCGGCCGCATCCCGAAATGGGGTGCGGCCGCTCTTATTTTCAGCTCCTTATTCCGATCGTCACGGCGCAGCCGTGATCTTGCCGTCGGTCAGGGTGACGCCCCAGCTCTCGGCCGCCGCGTCGGTCGGCGCGGCTTGGATCGCCTCGCCGAACGCCTCGACGACC
>JAHYZB010000008.1:17918-32645 GCA_019424645.1 Oxalobacter formigenes | reverse complement strand
CCTGTGACAGCTGAAAAGTCGCCACCCGATTCACGAATGACAGGAGCTGATTCGCCGGTTATGGCGCTTTCATCGACCGAGGCCGATCCATCCACGATTTCACCGTCGGCAGGGATGAAATCGCCTGCCGGAACAAGAACCAGATCGTTTTTTCTCAGATTGCCTGATTCAACGAGCTGATATGGCACTGCATTAAGGGGAGCGCCGGGAGTAAAAATCCCCAGCATATGTTTTGCCCAGATGGTTTTTTTCAGGCTGCGCAGGCTGGCTGCCTGTGCCTTGCTGCGGCCTTCTGCAAGCGCTTCGGCGAAATTGGCGAAAAGAACGGTAAACCACAGCCATAAGGAAATGCCCAGCGTCAGACAGTTGAATTGAAGGCAAGTCAGCACGATAGTGAAAATGCTGCCGATGTAAACGACAAACATAACCGGGTTGCGTAACTGGACGCGTGGATCCAGTTTTTTGAAAGCCTCGGCAATTGCCGGCCATAAAAGAGCTGAATCAAATAAAGCCAAAGTTTTGCGAGTCATGATTTTCACTCCTTAATGAGCCCATAACATCAAGTGTTCGACAACCGGGCCCAGTGCCAGCGATGGAACGTAATTCAACAAACCGATCAGCAGTACCGTCATAATCAGCAAAGTGATGAACAACGGGCCATGTGTCGGAAGCGTACCGCTGGTGACGGCCACTTTCTTTTTGGCAGCCATTGAGCCTGCAATAGCCAGAACAGGGATGATTCCACCGAACCGGCCCATCCACATGGCGGCTGCCAGCATGTAATTGTAGAAAGGCGTGTTGGCAGACAAACCGGCAAATGCACTGCCGTTGTTATTGGCTGCCGAAGTAAAGGCGTAGAGGATTTCAGTGAATCCATGCGGTCCCGGATTGAGGACACCCGCTATTCCGGCACTTGTCATGGCGGCTACGGCTGTTCCCAGCAGGACGACAAGTGGCGTTACCAGAATGGCGATGCAGGCCATTTTCATATCGAATGACTCGATTTTCTTGCCGAGATATTCCGGTGTTCTGCCGATCATGAGACCGGCAATGAAAACCGCCATAATGGCGAATACAAGCATGTTGTAAAGGCCTGTGCCAACGCCTCCGAATACCACTTCACCCAATTGCATGAGAATAAGGGGAACGGCTCCACCTAGTGGAGTCAGGGAATCCATCATGCCGTTGATTGCGCCGCACGAAGCGCCTGTCGTGACCGCAGTGAAAAGGCCTGTTCCAACAATGCCGAGCCGGATTTCCTTGCCTTCCATATTTCCACCTGCCTGTGCAATGCCCGATATCTGGTCGACTCCAAGTCGCGACAAAACAGGATTGCCCATTTGTTCGAAATAGATAGCGGCGATAGCGAATACAATAAAGATCAGGTACATCGCCGCCATGATGGCAATTCCCTGTCGCATGTCACCTGCCATTCGCCCGAAAGTGAGGCATAAGGCAGCAGGTATCAGGAAAATGCAGATCATTTGCAAAAAGTTTGATAATGGGGTCGGGTTCTCGAATGGATGTGCGGAATTGGCGTTGAAAAAACCGCCACCGTTGGTTCCCAGCAATTTGATGGAAAGCTGCGATGCCGCCGGGCCCATAGGCAGAGTCTGTGTTTGCGAATGAACAGTTTCCAGTTTCGGGGCTCCGTTTGTATCCGGAACTGTTTCTCCATCCGCTGATTTGACTGGTTCCTGCCAGTTTTGGGTTTCTACTGTCTGTACAGTCGTGTAGGGTGACAGGTTTTGTATGACGCCCTGTCCGGCAAACAAAACGGAAAAAATGATGGAGAGAGGTAACAGAATCCAGAGTGTCGTTCTCGTCAGGTCAACCCAGACGTTGCCGATTGTTCTGACAGATTTTCTGACGAATCCGCGAATCATGACGATCACGACAACAATACCAGTAGCCGCTGACAGAAAATTCTGAACGGTCAACGCCATCATCTGGGTGAAGTAACTCATCGTCGATTCACCGCTATAGCCCTGCCAGTTGGTATTGGTAACGAAACTGACTGCCGTGTTAAGCGATGAATCCGTTGAAACACCGGAAAATTCCTGCGGGTTGAAAGGCAGATAAAGCTGGAATTTCTGGATGACGAATACCAGGAAAAGTCCGAGCAGGTTGAAAATCACCAGCCCGATACAATAAGAAACCCAGCCCGTTTCCGTTTGATGGTTAATCCCCATCAGTCTGTAAAACGGTTTTTCAATGACATTGCCCAGTCTGAACCGGCCGCTTAAAACGACATCGATCGCCTTGCCGACTGGCCAGGCGAGAACAAACAGGGCAAGCGTAAAAAATACAATCAACATCCATGCCTGAGATGTCATGAGAAGTCCTCCGGCCGTAACAGGACGGCAATCAGGTAAATGAACAACAGGACGGCCAAAATAGCCGCAAGAACAATCAATCCGTTCATGTATCCCTCTTCTTTCCTTTACGACGTAAAAAAAAATATGTGAAGCGATGATTTCAGTTCATATGCTATGAAGGAATGGATCAAGAAAATGAAAAGACTCACGAAGAGCGGATCAAGAAAGTATCAAGAAGACCAGATTAAAAAGGATTCGGGATGTGAAAAAAATAATTGACTCATGTATCATCTGTAAAGTTGCCAATAAGCAATCAATAAAACCTGCCTAAAATGGCAAGATAATTGTATTTTTCATTTGTCCTATTGGATGTGCTGCCGGATTCGAGAGGTCGGAGCTTATGCTGAACCAGGAATTGGTCTTGACGATCATGAATGAAATCGAGGATCTCATTTATGTGGCCGATGTCAATACATATGATTTGCTCTACATGAACGAGAAGGGTTCACGTCTGTTCGGAATTACCGATTTCAGGAACAAGAAATGTTACGAAGCCCTCCAGAACCGGAGCGATCCTTGTCCTTTCTGTACGAATGGCCGCCTGAGCATGGATTCCTTTTATACATGGGAATTCATGAATCCGGTCGTCGATCGGTACTATCTTCTGAAAGACAAGCTGCTTTCGTGGAATGGCCGTACTGTGCGCATCGAAATTTGTACTGATATTACAGATAAACAGCTTGCAACAAAAACGATTGAACGAAAATTGCAGATTGAAGAAATTCTGCTTCAATGTATCCGTGATTTATCGACAGAACCCAATATCGAGGTTGCCGTCAATCAGCTTTTGCAGACTATCGGTGAATTTCATGATGCTGACAGAGCCTACATTTTTGAATTCGATTACAACAATGCCATCATCAACAATACATATGAATGGTGTTCGGCTCCAGTCACGCCCCAACAGGGTAATCTCCAGAATGTACCTATCGAATTGATCGATCACTGGATCAGGCAATTCAAATCGACCGGTCACTTTTACATATCGTCTCTGGATGGCCTTAACAAGCAGCGAGGTCCTGAATACGATGTGCTTGCAGCACAGAATATCGACAGCCTGATGGCAACCCCTTTGTACGATGACGGAAAGATTATAGGGTTTTTGGGTATAGATAATCCGAAGGCCTATACCAGCGATTTTTCATTGCTGGAATCCATTACCTATTTCATTCAGACCGACGTCAAGAAAAGAAAGATTTTGCAACGTCTCGAGCATCTCAGTTATACCGATGCACTGACGGGACTTGGGAACAGGAATAAATACATTCAGTTTCTCCATAAAATGGAAGAGGGTCATCCGACGTCTGTTGGCATCGTTTTTCTCGATATCAATGGCCTGAAAGAAGCCAATGACAAGTATGGACATGATTATGGTGACCAGTTGATCGTGAAAACGGCCGATATCCTCAATGGCGTTTTTGACGATTATGTTTTCCGTATCGGTGGCGATGAATTTATTGCATTCGGTATCGATATCGCAAGGGATGCCTTTGACAGGGACATTGCGTTACTTCATCAGTTGTTTGACGAAGAAGAAAGCTGCAATGTTTCTTTCGGATCTACCTGGAAGTCGGATGATTTCGATGTCGGCGACCTGATTTCGTATGCAGACAGACTCATGTATATCAACAAGCAATCGTATTACAGTTCCACCAAACATGGAAACCTGTCTTATCGTGCCGATATGACGGTCAAATTGCTTGCTGCCATAAAAGAAGGCGAATACCTGATTCACCTTCAACCGAAAATCAATTTGGAAACAATGGAAATTTACGGTGCGGAAGCATTGATTCGCCGGCAGGATACGACCGGAAAACTGATCATGCCTTCCCGGTTCATTCCGTTGCTAGAAGAAGAAAGCATCATCCGGCACATCGATTTGTTTGTCCTGGAAAGTGTTTGTCGGCTCCTTTCGGAATGGAGAAACAAGGGATATGAACGCATACCTGTTTCCGTCAATCTTTCAAGAATCACATTGATGGAAGATGGTATCGTTGAAAAACTGGTAGCGATATGTGACAAATACGATATCCCTCATGAGCTGATAGATGTAGAAGTGACCGAAAGTATCAGTAAGATGGAGTCATCTACGTTGATTTCCTTGTCAAAATCCATCAAATCGGCTGGTTTTAGCTTGTCGCTTGACGATTTCGGTTCCCAGTATTCGGATTTTGCCATTTTGACGCTGATCGATTTCGACATGATCAAAATCGACAAGCAATTGATCGATGAAATTGAAAATAACGAAAAATCGAGGATTTTACTGAAACATTCGATCAATATCTGCCGGGAAATGAATGCGGTTGCTTCGCTGGCAGAAGGAATCGAAACGGAAAAACAGCATTTCCTGTTGAAAGAGTTCAACTGTAATTTCGGTCAAGGGTATTACTACTCAAGGCCAATTGATGTTAAAACGTTCGAAAAGACATTCATGTCCGGTAAAATTGCCAGGCCTGAAAGATAGTAATACGCGGATATCAAAACGGGTTGGACGCCTGAATATGGCGAAAGGAAAAAAGCCACGGGGCCATTCTTCAAACCGAATGACCCCGGACCCTCTTTAGGCAACTTGAGTAAGCTTGACTTCGTCTTTCATGGAACCGGTTTCATAAAGACGCTGATGCCATGACAATGCTTTTTCCAGAACGTGGGGTGTTTGACCGCCACGCAGATTGGCTTCTGCTACATATTCCTGCAGCATGGTCTTGTACTCGCCCTGTACGCAATTATTGATAATGGCCTGAGCGCGTTCACGTGGAGCCAGTCCACGCAAGTCGGCAAGACCCACTTCGGTAACCAGAATATCCACATCGTGTTCGGTATGATCGACATGCGGAACCATCGGTACGATACTGGATATAAGACCATCTTTAGCGACCGATTTGGTGACGAAAATAGCGGTATGGGCGTTGTGGGTAAAGTCACCGGAACCACCAATGCCATTCATCATATGCGTTCCCATGACATGGGTCGAATTGACGTGGCCGTAAATGTCGACTTCAAGTGCGGTATTGATCGTAATCAGGCCCAGACGCTGAACGACTTCAGGATGATTCGAAATCCGTTGCGGGCGAAGCAGGATACGGTCTTTGTATTTTGCGAAATTGCCGAATACTTCCCGGCTTTTCTCGTCGGACAGGGTAATCGCGGTTGCTGCCGCAAAGTCCATCATGCCTGAATCGATCAGCTCAAAAGTCGAATCCTGCATGACTTCTGAATACATGGTCAGGTGTTTAAACGGACCGGTCTTCAAGCCGGACATGACGGCATTGGCGATAGTGCCGATGCCAGCCTGTAATGGACGCAGGCTTTCCGTCAGGCGACCCTGTTTTATTTCGCTCTTGAAAAATTCGATCAGATGTCCTGCGATTTGCGCTGTTTCGGCGTCAGGTGGCAAGTTCTGGGATGGTGTATCCATCTCGTCAGTAATGACGATGGCTGCAATTTTTTCAGGTGGAATCCGAATGCCGATTGTACCTGCCCGATCACTTGGTTTCATGATATTGATGGGTACGGCAGTGGGGAAATGGGTGGCACAGTAAATGTCGTGTGCACCTTCCATTTCCAGCGGGTAGCTGAGGTTAAGCTCGATAATGACCTTGTCAGCCGTTTCCGCAAAGATTTCATTGTTGCCGACGGAGGCCGTTGGTATGATCTCGCCGTTTTCGGTAATCGAAACGGCTTCAAGGATGGCAACGTCAACTTTTTTAACCTGTCGCTTGCGCAGCTGCTCACCAGTTTCCGACAGGTGATTGTCGACATACATGACTTCGCCGCGGTTGATGGCATTGCGCAAGGTGCGGTCCGTCTGGAACGGTGCGCGTTTGGACATGATGCCGGCATTGGCCATGGCACTGTCAACGTCGTTACCCAGTGATGCACCAGTGACAACAGAAATTTTTAGAGGATGTGTCGCAGCTCGTTTGACGATGGCATGAGGAACGCTTTTTACAGAACCGGCCAGTGTAAAGCCGCTCATTCCCACTTTCATGCCGTCCTTAATGAATTCGGCAGCCGCTTCCGGGCTTGTCACCTTTTTTCTTAATTCAGGCAAACGAATGCGTTTTTGCAAAACATCAGTATTCATGGCACTTTGTTCAGATAAGATTAATACTCTGTAAACCCCCTGATACTTCTTCAGGGCGTGGCCTCGATTTGAAAACCGGCGTAGTTCAAGTCGTCGGTTTTGCTTAATTCAATAACAGTCAATCCAGGTAAACGCGAGCATCTGAACTTCTGGCAACCTGATCGCATGAGCGACGTGAAAACTCCAGAAGCTGAAATCGCCGAAGTATAACACCGGATTTTAAAAACACATAATATCGCAATAAAAAAATCTATAGAAATATGATTTTTTTATCACAACAAATAAAACGGCACTTATAACTTCAAATGATTGGTCTAGTAGTCTGATACTTCTCAGGAAATATAAAAGAACAGCAGATCTGATCGCAAGCAATATCTCGTTTCAATATCAACTCAGTACCACCTGAAACTGCAGAAAAGTGGTGCCGGCTGCAGGACTTGAACCCGCCACCCCATGATTACAAATCATGTGCTCTACCAGATGAGCTAAGCCGGCACTTGAAAAACGATTATTCTACATTATTTAATTCTGGTTAAGGTAGCTTGTTTCGGTTTTTTTGTTGGTTCTTTATCCGTTTCCGGTTCCGTCTCGAATTCAGGTTGCGTTTGCGTCATTTCAAAAGCCATTCCCTGACCATTTTCACTGGCGTATATGGCAATGACATTGTCAACAGGAATATAAATATCCTGAGGGACTCCTCCGAAACGCGCCCTGAACTGGACGGCGGTATTATCCATTTTCAGGGCATTCGTAGCTTCGTAGCTGACATTCAGTACAATCTGGCCTTCGCGAACAAATTGCATCGGGACCTTGACCGAAGAAGTAACCTGTACCGCAATATAGGGAGTGAAACCACTATCCATACACCATTCATGAATGGCGCGAAGCATATAAGGTTTTGTAGAAATTTCTGCCACGATACCCCCTTTTTTATCTGGCAAGGTTTATCTGCGCATGACTTTTTCAGGCGGAGTCAGCGCTTCGATGTACGCCGGACGCGAGAAAACGCGTTCAGCGTATTTCATCAATGGAGCAGCGGTTTTCGACAGCTCGATTCCGTAATAGTCCAGACGCCACAGCAAAGGAGCCAGCGCGACATCCAGCATCGAAAATTCATCGCCGAGAACGTATTTGCTTTTCTGGAACAGTGGAGACAGTGCTGTCAGATAATCCCTGATCTGGACGCGGGCTTTTTCATGATTGACGGCCGCATTGTCGGATTTGTCGTTTTCAAGTGTATTGACGTGAACGAACAGTTCTTTTTCGCAGTTGAAAAGCATCAGACGTGCTCTGGCGCGCATCAATGGATCGGCAGGCATCAATTGTGGATGCGGAAACCGTTCATCAATGTATTCATTGATGATGTTGGATTCATAAAGGATGAGTTCCCGTTCAACCAGAATGGGGACTTGTCCGTATGGATTCATGGCCGATATTTCTTCTGGCTTGTTGAAGAGGTCGATATCCCTGATCTCAAAATCCATTCCCTTTTCGAAGAGGACAAACCGGCAGCGTTGCGAGAAAGGACAAGTTGTTCCTGAATAGAGAACCATCATGGTTGTTGTTCCTTAAAATCAGAAGAAAAAACGTGTAAAAATGAATGCATCAAAAAATGCAAATGAAGCCTTTTATGATAAAGAATTCGTCAGTTACGAAAACGTTATCGGGAAAAGAAGCTAAATCAGCAGTGCGCAAAAATGACTAATAACTGCGTATTATAAAGAAGTGATACACGCATTTAAAGCCTTGGTGTTTTTTTGACTGCCGGATCAGACCGGATTGTCGATATCGACGAATTGATGGTGAATGCCGAAACGTTCTGCCAGCAGGGTTCCGAGTGCATTGATGCCATAACGTTCCGTAGCATGGTGACCACACGCAAGGTAGGCAATTCCATATTCGCGTGCCTCATGTACAGTTCGCTCGGACACTTCCCCACTCAAAAATACGCTCGCATTATTCATGGCAGCATCCGGGAGTAAATCCTGTGCTGCGCCGGTGCACCATCCGATTGTTTCCAGTTTCTGTTGCCTGTCACCGACCACAAGCGGTGTCCTGTTCAGGCGTTTTTCAATCAGGTTCGCCAGCTCTCCAACAGTGGTGATGTCCGGATTCATCATTTGGCCGAGCCAGCCGATATCGTTCTCTCCGAATTGTCCGGACGGTCTCAAATCCAGAACTTTTGCGAGTTGAACATTATTGCCCAATTCGGGGTGGCAATCGAGCGGAAGGTGGTAGGCTATCAAATTGATATTGTTTTCCAGAAGCAGCCTGATCCGCTTTTGCTTGGGGCCGACTATACATTCGTTTTCGTTTCGCCAGAAGTAACCGTGATGGACCAGAAGGGTGTCGGCATGCAGGTCAATGGCCGCTTCAATCAGGGCCAAACTTGCAGTTACGCCACTGACTATGGAAGAAATGCCGGGCTGGCCTTCCACTTGCAGGCCATTTGGACAATAATCACGAATAAGTGAAATTTTTAATTCATTGGCCAGAAATTTAAGGACTTCGTTTCTGTCTACCGTTTTTTGAACTTTTTTTTCATTCATCATTATGCGACGTCTTTGGCTGTTGTTTGCCCAAACTATAACAGTTTGTCTTGCCCTCTGGTTTATTGTGGCGACATTGAAACCCGGGTGGCTTGATCTGAACCGTAAAGCGTTGACTCCCGATGTCACAGTTGGTTCCGGCGAAGTCATTCCTGCGCAGTCGTCCTATCGTGAGGCCGTGACGCGTGCGATGCCTGCGGTTGTCAATATTTATACGACCAAGGAAGTCAGACAACCCCAGAGCCCTCTTCTGGATGATCCGTTTTTGAGGCGTTTCTTCGGGGAGCGGTTTGGTGATACTGAAAAACAGATGAGCCTGGGTTCCGGAGTCGTGGTGAGCCATGACGGTTATATCATGACCAACAATCATGTTGTCGAAACGGCAGACCAGATCGAAGTGGCGTTTGAAGACGGCAGAAAGGCTTCCGCCAAGCTCGTGGGTACCGATCCGGATACGGATCTGGCTGTTATCAAGATCGATATGCCAAATCTGCCTGCCATCTCTTTCGCTGAAGTCGACAAGGCGAAGGTCGGCGATGTGGTTCTGGCGATCGGCAATCCTTTCGGTGTCGGGCAGACAGTGACGATGGGGATCATTTCAGCTCTTGGCAGAAGCCAGCTGGGTATCAATATCTATGAGAATTTCATTCAGACGGATGCCGCCATCAATCCTGGCAATTCAGGCGGTGCATTGATCGATACCAGTGGCAATCTGCTGGGCATCAATTCCGCCATTTATTCCCGCAGCGGCGGTTCACTGGGTATCGGATTTGCCATTCCTGTTTCCACGGTGAAAATGGTGATGGATTCGATCATCAGCAAGGGACAGGTCGTCCGGGGATGGATCGGGGTTGAACCAAGGGATATTACGCCTGAACTGGCTGACAATCTCGGGCTTCCCAAAAAGGATGGTGTGATAATCGCAGCAGTCCTGAAAAACGGCCCCGCTGACAAGTCGGGTATCCGTCCTGGCGATATCCTGATTTCGATTGCAGAAAAGCCGATTTCGAATATGGCAGAAATGTTTAACCTGATCGCTCAATTGCAACCCGGAACCCAGACGGACATGATCGTTCTGCGGGACAACAAGGAAGTCAAGGTGAATGTAGGTGTTGGAAAACGACCACTGAAAAAACGGCAGGAAACAGATGAATAGGAATGAATAAAAAAGAAAGGCATCGTGAAGATGCCTTTCTTTTATTGCCTAGTGAGGAATTTTCCAGGGACGGGAGCCGCCCATCAAATGGATGTGCATATGATAGACATCCTGCTTGCCGTCCGGACCGGTATTGACGATGACCCGGAACCCTCCCTCTGGAGAGCCTTCTTCTGCCCCTGTGACGGCAATTCCCTGTTCTTTGGCCAGCTTCGGGATTAGTGCCATCATTTCACCGAGCAATGCGGCGTCGCTGTCCTCGCAATGCGAAAGAGTCGGGATATGCTTTTTCGGGATGATGAGCAGATGGACGGGAGCGGCAGGGTGAATATCCTTGAAGACCTTGATCCTCTCGTTTTCAAAAACAGTGGTCGATGGTATTTCGTTTGCGACGATTTTGCAGAAAATACAGTCATCCATGACTTTCCCCTCAAAAGTTTTTCGTTTTCAGTATCAGGATTTCGTGCGGGATGCTTTTTCTTCAATCCCGGACAGGCCTTCACGCCTTGCCAGTTCATTCAGTACGTCGTCGGCAGTCAGGCCGTATTGGGCCAGCATCACCATGCTGTGAAACCAGAGGTCAGCACATTCATATACCAGTTTTGAAGCAGGCATGTTGTTACGGACGTCTTTGGCAGCCATGACCGTTTCGGTTGCTTCCTCGCCGACTTTTTTCAGAATGGCATCATCACCTTTGGCAAAAAGCTTGCTGACATAGGATTTCTCGGGATCGCCGCCATTCGACAATTTGCGGGATTCGATGACGGCGGTCAGCCGTTCAAGTATATCGTTCATTTATAAATTTCCGATGGGTCTTTCAATACAGGATCGACAGCTTTCCATTCGATATCTTTGGACCTTTGCAGTTGCTGGTAAAAGCAGGAATGCCGTCCCGTATGGCAGGCCAGCCCTTTTTGTTCAACCAGATAAATCAATGCATCGTTGTCGCAATCCAGACGGATATCGACGATTTTCTGGATGTGTCCGGATTCTTCGCCCTTGTGCCAGAGTTTCTGGCGCGAGCGGCTCCAATAAACCGCTTCACCGCATTCGACGGTTTTTGCCAGAGCCTCACGGTTGATCCAGGCAAGCGTCAACACATCACGCGTGGAAGCTTCCTGAGTGATCACAGGAATCAGTCCCTGTTCGTTCCATTCAATGGTATCGAGCCAGTCTGTATTTTTCATAAGCGTACCGGAATATTTCGTTCTGACATGAATTTCTTGGCCTGTTGAACCGTATATTCCCCATAATGGAAAATACTGGCGGCCAATACGGCATCGGCATGCCCTTGCTGAACGCCGTCTGCCAGATACTGCAAATTGCCGACACCGCCGGACGCGATAACGGGGATATTGACGGCGTCCGATACGGCGCGTGTCAATTCAAGATCGAATCCGCTCTTGGTGCCATCCCTGTCCATACTGGTCAGCAGGATTTCGCCTGCCCCGAGCTGCGCCATTTTCTTTGCCCATTCGATCACTTCCAGACCGGTCGCGTTGCGACCGCCGTGCGTGAAAACTTGCCATTGTCCCGGCGAAACCTGTTTGGCGTCGATGGCAACGACAATGCATTGTGATCCGTACCGCGAAGAGGCATCGGCGACTAACTGAGGGTTGGTCACGGCAGATGTGTTGATGCTGACCTTGTCCGCTCCGGCATTCAACAATCTTCTGACGTCCTCAACAGTGCGAACACCACCACCAACGGTCAGGGGAATGAAAACCTGTGAGGAAACGTCTTCGATAATATTAAGAATCAGATCCCTCTGGTCGCTTGAAGCGGTGATGTCCAGAAAGGTCAGTTCATCCGCTCCCTGATCATTGTATCGACGGGCTATTTCAACGGGATCGCCTGCGTCTTTCAGTTCGACGAAATTAACACCCTTGACGACCCGACCGGCTGTCACGTCAAGGCAGGGAATGATTCTTTTGGTAAGCATAAATTCAGTGATCCTGATAGTGGCGATTTAGTCTGTGGACAATTCGTCCGCTCTGGCCTGCGCTTCTTCAAGATTCAGGGTGCCCTCGTAAATCGAACGGCCGCATATCACGCCTTCGATACCTTCCCCCTGAACTTCGCACAGGGCCTCTACATCCTTGATATTGTGAACCCCGCCCGAGGCGATGACCGGCACCTTTACTGCTCGTGCCAGTTTGACGGTCGCCTCGACATTAACGCCACCCATCATGCCGTCACGTCCGATATCGGTATAAATGATCGATTCAACGCCAAAACTTTCATACTTTTTGGCCAGTTCGACCACATCGTGTCTGGAGAGTTTGCTCCAGCCGTCCGTAGCGACCTTGCCATCCCTCGCATCAAGACCAACGATGATTTTTCCCGGAAAGGCGCTGCAGGCATCCTGCAGAAATCCCGGATTCTTGACGGCAGCCGTTCCGATGATGATGTAAGACAGGCCGTGGTCAAGATAACGTTCAATGGTGTCGAGATCGCGAATCCCGCCGCCCAGCTGAACAGGGATTTCGTCCAGATCGTTGTCTTCGGCAAAATCCTGTACTACCTGAAGAATATTTTTGACGGCAGACTCATTGACAGGCTTGCCTGCAAAAGCACCATTCAGGTCGACCAGATGAAGGCGTCTTGCGCCCTGTTCAAGCCAGTGCAATGCCATTTCAGCCGGATCTTCCGAAAATACAGTGGCCTGCTCCATATCGCCCTGTTTCAGGCGGACGCAGGAACCATCTTTCAAATCAATAGCGGGAATAAGCAACATGATTAAACGAAAATCAATTCAGGTTAGGGTTAATAATACTCTCAGGGATTCCAGTGTATGAAATTTTTATACAGTTGCAAACCGACATCAGCGCTTTTTTCCGGATGGAATTGCGTTGCGAAAATATTGTCGCAGGCGATAGCGCTACAGAATGGCGTGCCATATTCCGTTTCACCGACCATATGTCTGGTCTGTTCCGGAACAGCGTAAAAGCTGTGTACAAAATAGAAAAAGCTCTTGTCGGCAATACCATTCCATAAAGGATGTGGCTGACTTTGCCGGACCTGATTCCAGCCCATCTGGGGAACTTTATAGCGCGATCCGTCTTCCTGACACTGGCTGTCAAGCTGAAAACGAATGACCTTGCCGGGCAACAGGCCCAGTCCTTTGGTATCGCCTTCCTCGCTCCAGTCGAAAAGCATTTGTTCACCGACGCAGACGCCGAATATCGGTTTGCTTCGGGCCGTTTCCATCAGCGCCTCTTTCAGGCCGGATTCTTCCAGCGACTTCATGCAGTCCGGCATCGCTCCCTGACCTGGCAATACGATACGTTCGGCCTTTTTCAGATCGGATATTTCGCCGGATATGAGAACCTCGGCCTCGGGCGCAACGGCACGGAGTGCCTGAGCCACCGAACGGAGATTACCCATACCGTAATCGACAACAACTATTTTTTTCATATGGACAAATAATCAGAATACAAGCTTAAGGAACATTCCTCTTCGATTACAGCGTTCCTTTTGTCGAAGGGATAGTACCGGCGGCTCTCGGGTCGAGCTCTGCAGCCATGCGCAACGCGCGTCCGAATGCCTTGAAAACGGTTTCACACTGGTGATGCGCGTTTTCACCGCGGAGATTGTCAATGTGCAGCGATATTTTTGCGTGATTGACGAGCCCCTGAAAAAATTCGCGAACAAGATCCAGATCGAACGTGCCGGATGTGGCGCGCACGAATGGAACCTGGAATTCAAGATAAGGACGACCCGAAAAATCGATCACGACTCTGGAGAGAGATTCATCCAGCGGGACGTAAGCGTGGCCGTAACGGCGGATGCCGCTTTTGTTGCCAATGGCCTGTGCCAAAGCCTGTCCGATGGCGATGCCGATATCTTCAACCGTGTGATGGGCGTCGATGTGCAAATCGCCGTCCGCCTCGACTTCGAGGTCGATCAGTCCATGTCTGGCGATCTGGTCCAGCATGTGATCGAGAAATGGAATACCGGTGGCGAGCTTTTGCTGGCCGGAGCCGTCCAGATTGATAACGACCCTGATCTTCGTTTCATTCGTATTCCGGACGATTTCTGCTGTTCGGGATGCTGACATAATGAGACCCAGTTGATTATTGGATACAGGCACTAAACCTGTCTAAAAATAATTTGTTCTCGTCAGGAGAACTGACGGTAATGCGCAGACAGTTTGCAAGCAATGTATGCATTTTACCGATATTTTTGATTAATACCTTATGTGAGACCAATTTTTCAAAGACTTGATCCGCATTTTGCAGCCGAATCGTTAAAAAGTTGGCTCTGGACGGGAATACTTCGACTCCCGGAAGCTTCTTCAGGGCAATAGCCAGTTTTTCACGTTCCGAACGGATGACTTCGGCCTGTTTGTTGAATACGTCGATATGGTCCATGGCGAATTCGGCCGTAGCTTCGGTCAATACATTGACGTTGTACGGTGGCCGTACCTTGTCGAATTCAGCCAGTAACTCCGGCTGTGCGGACATATAACCCAGACGGATACCGGCCAGCCCCAGTTTGGAAACCGTTCTCATCACGAGCAGATTGGGGAGTTGTGGCAACCGGTTCATGAAACTG
>JAHYZB010000008.1:0-17908 GCA_019424645.1 Oxalobacter formigenes | reverse complement strand
CTTCGTCGCTGATGACAAGACCGATATTTTCCATTGCCCTGATGATGCTGACGATTTCGCCATCCGTAAACAGGGTGCCTGTCGGATTGTGCGGATTGGCAAGATACACGACGGCCGGACGTTCTTTTCTGATGGCGGCAAGCATGGCGTCCAGATCCAGTGTCAAATCGGCTTTCAGCGGAACCCCAACGAATTCCATTCCGGCGAACTGGGCGGACAAGGCATACATGACAAAACTGGGTACTGGAGCCAGAATTTTCGCCGGTTTGTCTTTTCGCGCGCACGCGAGCGCGATGATGGAAATCAGTTCGTCTGAACCATTGCCGAGCACAACGTCATATCCTTTCGGGATACCCATATGTTGGCGTATTTTGGCCTTGAGATTCCGATAGGACGGAACAGGATAGCGGTTCAATGCCACTTCAGCCAGTACATCACCCAATTTTGCTTTCAGATCGTCCGGCAACGGGAAAGGATTTTCCATTGCATCGAGTTTCAAAAAGCCGGTTGAATCCGGTACCGGATAGGCTGACATCTCCCTGACGTCAGGACGAATAATTTCTTCAATCAAAGACATAATTAAAGCGTTCGCTTTCTGTAATTTCTTTATGGGTTTTAATTTTTCAGTCTGAATCCGGCACTGCGTGCATGTGCTTCCAGTCCTTCACCGGTTGCCAGCTCGACAGCGATTTTGCCCAGTGTCTGCGCCCCTTTTTCACTGACACAGATCAGGCTGGAACGTTTCTGGAAATCATAAACGCCCAGCGGGGACGAGAAACGGGCCGTACGGGAAGTCGGCAGGACGTGATTCGGTCCGGCACAATAGTCGCCAAGAGCTTCGGATGTGAAACGTCCCAGGAAGATGGAGCCGGCATGACGGATCAGCTTTTCCCACTTCTGTGGATCTTCAGCAGAGATTTCCAGATGTTCCGGCGCGATGCTGTTGGCGATTTCACAGGCTTGTTCCATATCTTTGACATGCACCATCGCAGCGCGTTTGGACAGCGACGTGGTGATGATGTCCTTGCGGATCATGTTCGGCAAGAGCTTCTGGATGCTTTCATTGACCTGATCCAGATAAGCGGCATCCGGACAAATGAGTATGGATTGTGCCATTTCATCGTGCTCGGCCTGTGAGAACAGGTCCATCGCTATCCAGTCAGGATTCGTTTTGCCATCGCAGATGACCAGAATTTCGGAAGGTCCGGCAATCATGTCGATGCCGACCGTACCGAAAACACGGCGTTTGGCAGCGGCAACGTAAGCGTTACCGGGCCCGACGATCTTGTCGACGGATGGAACGGTTTCGGTTCCATAAGCCAGTGCGCCGATAGCCTGAGCGCCACCGATCGTGAAAACACGGGTGACACCGGACAGGGCCGCTGCTGCCAGAACGAGTTCGTTTTTGGCGCCATCAGGAGTTGGAACGACCATGACGATTTCTTTCACACCGGCAACCTGTGCCGGAATGGCATTCATGAGAACAGATGAAGGATAAGCCGCTTTTCCGCCGGGGACATAAATGCCGACGCTGTCCAGCGGCGTAACTTTTTGTCCGAGAGAAGTGCCGTCTTCATCAGTAAAAGAATAGCCTTCACTGCCGCAGGATTGTTTCTGGTGTTCGTGATAGATTCGGACTCTTTCCGCAGCCACTTCCAGTGCATTGCGACGTTCCGGAGAGAGGGAGGCCAGCGCCGCTTTACATTCTTCTCTGGAAATTTCCAGTTCGGCACCAGAACCCAGCGCGAGCCGGTCAAAGCGTTTTGTATATTCCAGAACAGCCTTGTCGCCATTTTCTTTCACGTCATTCAAAACGTTGGCGACAACGGTATTAATGGATTCGTCTTCCTTGGCTTCAAACGCCAAAATACTGGACAGCTGATTGACGAAATCAGGTTCAGCAGTCGATAACTTCCGAATTTGAACGGTCATGATGTGCACTCACGCGGTTTGTTGGTTAGAGTCAGGTTCGGCTGAGGCAGCCTTGAATGCATCCAGTATAGGCTGTAACATCTGACGTTTCAATTTGAGGGACGCCTGATTGACGATCAGGCGGGACGTGATTTCCTGAATCTGCTCGACTTCGACCAGATTGTTGGCCTTTAAGGTATTGCCCGTGCTGACCAGATCGACGATAACGTCGGACAAGCCTACCAGTGGAGCCAGTTCCATGGAACCGTAGAGCTTGATGATGTCGACGTGAATGCCTTTTTTGGCAAAGTGTTCTCTCGCGGCCTGAACATATTTGCTGGCGACTCTTAAACGCATACCCTGGCGGATGGCGTTTTCATAATCGAAGCCGTTTCTGACCGCAACTGACAGACGGCATTTTGCGATCTGCAAATCGATTGGCTGATAAAGGCCCGTATTACCGTTTTCCTGTAAAACGTCTTTGCCTGCAACGCCGAAGTCAGCCGCACCGTACTGGACGTAAGTCGGAACATCGGTTGCACGGACGATGATCACGCGCACCTGTGGTTTGTTCGTCGGCAGGATCAGTTTTCTGGACGTTTCGGGATCTTCCAGAACGGTGATGCCGGCTTCTTTCAGAAGCGGCATGGTTTCCTCGAAAATTCTTCCCTTTGAAAGTGCAAGAATCAATTCCTGCGGTTTCACTTCGGCCTGGTTCATTCTTTGACTCTTTTAATATTGGCGCCGACAGCCGTCAGCTTGACTTCCATTTGATCGTATCCACGGTCGAGATGATAGATACGATTGACGTGCGTTTCTCCCTGCGCTGCCAGTCCGGCGATAACAAGTGAAGCAGATGCCCTTAAATCCGTTGCCATGACAGGTGCTCCGATCAGCTTGCCCACCCCGGTGATGAAAGCGGTATTGCCTTCCGTCTTGATTCTCGCGCCAAGGCGGTTCAATTCCTGAACGTGCATGAAACGGTTTTCGAAGATCGTTTCAATGACATGGCTTGCATCCTCTGCCAGACAGTTTACAGCCATAAACTGGGCCTGCATATCCGTCGGGAATCCAGGGTATTCAGTCGTTCTGAAATTGACGCCTTTGGGACGCTGGTTCATTTTAATATGTATCCAGTCCGTACCGGATGCAATCTCGGCACCCATTTCACGGATCTTGTTCAAAGCGGATTCGAGTATATTATCGCGCGTTTTCGTCAATGTGACATCGCCACCTGTTGCCGCAACAGCGCAAAGGAAGGTTCCGGTTTCAATCCGATCCGGAATGACGTCGTGTTTTGCACCATGCAAGCGGTCAACGCCATGAATGACAAGACGATCCGTGCCGATACCTTCGATTTTTGCGCCCATTTTGATCAGCAAAAGAGCCAGATCGGTCACTTCGGGTTCACGTGCGGCATTTTTGATGATGGTTTCGCCTTCTGCCAATGTCGCGGCCATCAGCAGATTTTCAGTACCGGTGACCGTAATCATATCGGTGACGATACGGGTACCCTTCAGTTTTTTGGCCTTCGCCAGAATATAACCGCCCTCGATTTCCACTTCCGCACCCAGAGCGCGCAAACCCTTGATGTGCTGTTCAACTGGCCGGGAGCCGATGGCGCAACCGCCGGGGAGAGAAACCTTGGCTTCGCCGAAGCGGGCAACCAGCGGACATAAAACGAGAATGGCTGCCCTCATGGTCTTGACCATTTCGTATGGCGCATAGAAATTATTGACGGCACTGCCATTCAGAATCAGTTTGTTGCCTTCTTTCCGGATTCTGACGCCCATTTGTTCGAGAAGATTCAGCATGGTCTGAACGTCTTTCAGTTCAGGGACATTGGTCAGCTCGATATCGTCAGAGGTAAGCAGACAGGTACAGAGGATGGGCAAGGCTGCGTTTTTTGCGCCCGAGATCGCGATCTCGCCTTCGAGGCGATAGCCGCCGTTAATGATTAATTTGTCCATTTAAATGATTCTTGATTTTCGATGTCGACTCCAGCACGGAATAACACCGGTCACATCCGATATATGATTCAAAAAAACGCTAAAAGCGCAATTTATATCCTTTTTGCAATAAATGCACGGCTAAAAACGCTAAAAATACAAAAAATATACTCACAATGATCAGGCTTGTCAGTGGATTGATATCCGAATATCCAAAAAAGCCGTATCTGAAACCGTCAACCATATAAAAGAACGGGTTAAATTCTGAAATTCTTTGCCAGACAGGTGGTAGTGAGTGAATGGAATAGAATACACCTGAAAGAAACGTTGCAGGCATAATCAGGAAATTCTGGAAAGTGGCCAGTTGTTCATACTTGTCTGCCCAGATGCCGGCAATAATACCCATCGTTCCGAGTATGGCCGAGCCCAACAGGGCGAAAAGGATAATCCAGAGCGGAGAGTAAAAGGATGGTTGGGCAAACCAGATGGTCACAATAAATACACCGATTCCGACCACAAGCCCTCTCACGATAGAGGCCAGCATATAGGCAAGATAAAGTTCCCAGTGCGAAATCGGCGAAAGCAGTATGAAAACCAGACTGCCGTTTATTTTCGACTGGATCAGGGAAGACGACGAATTGGCAAAGGAATTCTGGAGCAGACTCATCATGACAAGACCGGGAACCAGAAAAGTCGTATAACCGACACCGGGATAAACCTGCACATAGTCTTCAAGTGCGTGTCCGAAAATCAGCAGATACAGCAATGCAGTCAGAACGGGCGCAGTGATAGTCTGCGTTGCGACTTTCCAGAAGCGCCATACTTCCTTATAAAACAGGGTTTGAAAAGTGGTAGCCAGCACGTCAGTTTCCCGATGTATCCATCAATTGCAAAAATACGTCTTCCAGATCGGCCTGCCTGAATTGCAGATCGGAAATGACAATGTCGTGTTTTCTGAGTTCGGACAGAATTTCTTCAATGTCTGAATAGTGATTGATACGCAACGTCCATGTTTTGGATGTTGGCGATATATCGCATTGTGAAACGAATGGTTTCAGGCTGTCGGGCAAGTCATGGTCGTCCAGCTTGAATATCAATTTTGATTCTGAAATACGATGCAGGAGCGCTTCCGTTGTATCCAGAGCAACCACTTTTCCGTTTTTCATCATCGCGATCCGGTTACACCATGTCTGGGCCTCTTCAAGATAATGCGTCGTCAGGACAATGGTATGTCCTTCACGATTCAAACGTCCTATGAATTGCCAAAGGGTCTGGCGCAGTTCGACATCGACACCGGCTGTCGGTTCATCGAGAACGATGACCGGCGGTTTATGGACCAGCGCCTGTGCAACCAGAACACGGCGTTTCATGCCTCCCGACAAAGCTCTCATGTTCGTGTCAGCCTTGTCGCTCAAATCCAGATTCGAAATCACTTCATCAATCCAGTCGTCATTGTTTTTCAGGCCGAAATAACCGGATTGCAGCCGCAGGGTTTCCCTGACGGTAAAAAAAGGATCGAAAACCAGCTCCTGCGGGACGACTCCAAGGCTTTTTCGCGCGGCCTGATAATCCGAAACAACGTCGTGCCCCAATATGGTGACATTTCCTGCATCGGCTTTCACCAGACCGGCCATGATGGAAATCAGGGTTGTTTTTCCGGCGCCGTTTGGTCCGAGCAGGCCAAAAAACTCGCCTTCTTCAATGGAAAATGTCACGTCCTTCAATGCCTGCAAGGAGTGGTAGCTTTTATTGATGTGGCGGATATCGATAGCGCTCATACGGAAACATCAATGGAGAAAGAACGTGTTTGTCTGAAAAACATAATTCGGAATGACCGAAGGGCAGTCTTGGATGACACCGGGATTATGACAGGGCCAACAGCTCGGTTACTCCGTAAAGGGATGCCAGACTGATCAGGCTTTCAGGAGTATTTTTGAATCGAAGGTGCAACTTGTTTTGTCTTGCCGCTTTTTGCCAGGCCAGCAATACCGCAACGCTTGCGGAATCAACCTGATCGAGATTTGCGAGGTCGCATTCATGTTCACCGTTCGCGATGGCATTCAGGCCCTCTTGAAGGACCTGTTTTGCATTGATGAAATTCAATGTTGAAACGGTAAAAGACATGAATGACGACCAGACAAAGTTGATATTAATTGGTGGCTTTGCCAGCGGCAAGCTGTTTGTTTTTCTGGGCCAGGGTACGGATCAGGCCATCAATACCGCTGCGGCTGATTTCACTGGCAAAGGTACCTTTGTACGTTTCGACAAGCCATGCACCCAGAACGTTGATGTCATAAATTTTCCAGCCATTAGCCGTTTTTGACAGGCGATAGCTCAATTCAATAGGTTCACCGCCACGAGGCTGGATGATACGGGTCTGTACGACAACTTCGGTAGCGTTAGGTGCCATACGCACAGGCTTGAATTCAACCCGTTGATTGTCGACCTTGGTAATGGCGTTCGAATAGGTATGAACCAGCAGATCACGGAATTCCCTGGTCAGCTGGGTTTTCTGGGCAGGAGTTGCCTGACGCCAGTATCTGCCTGCTGCCAGAGAGGTCATGCGTTGAAAGTCGACGTAAGGAAAAATTTTCTTTTCCACGAAAGCGTAAATCTGTTTTTGATTGCCTTTTTTGAGTTCCTTATTGGTCTTGGCTGCATCCAGGACTTCTTTGCTGATACGTTTGATCAGGGCGTCAGGAGCTTCCATGGCATGGGCGGATGCAGAAAAGCCCAACACGCAGACAGCCATCAGGAGGACAAACCAGTTTTTCAAGATTTTCATTTTAGGGTATAAAAAAATAATAATGGATACTTAAATAATGGAATCCGTTTTGCCGGATTCATTCTGTGATACATCGATAACTGTTTCGTTTTTGCTGATGACCGGTTTGACAATGACCTCTTCGGCTTTATTCTCGGACAGAACTGGCTTGACGATAGCAGAATCAGTCTTGTTTTCCGTTATGGCCGGTTTGACAATCGCTTTCGTTTGTTCCGGGGCTGTGCCGGATTTCAGTGCCGGATCGGCGGAAGTCAGCTCAACCCATTCATCGCTGGTATCGGCAGCCTCACCATGAACCTGTTTGTAACGGCGCTGAAGATAGGCGTCACGCATGAATTCATATTTGTCGAGAGCGGCGTCATCGACAAGGGAAGAGGCATCCAGCAGGGCAGCACGGTAATTGACGGCTCTTACGATAAGACCGGCATTGCGAAGCCGGACATTGTCGACATAGCTCCATGCGTCACCATACCATTCGGCAGGAAGGGCGATCGTGTCACGCAAAGTGGATGGTCCGATGAGCGGCAGGACGACGTAGGGACCCGCTTCCATACCCCATACACCGAGAGTCTGGCCGAAATCGGCGCGATGTTTCGGCATATTCAGGTTTGAAGCGACATCGATAACGCCACCGAGCCCGAACAGCGAGTTAACCATAACACGGGCGACATCAGTCATCCCTTTTTCACCCTGACCCTGCAGCAGATTGTTGAATGCATACCAGACGTCATTGATATTGCCGAAGAAGTTGGTCACCATCGTCTGGGCAAAGTCGGGCATGACAGTATCGTAGAGCATTGCCAGCGGCTTGAAGGCCGTATGGTCAAAGGCTTCATTGACGTTGAACATGACCCGGTTGTAGTTTTCAAACGGGTCGTTCGGGTTTTTGGTGGCACAACCCGTCATGATGACGACAGAAGCCATAATGGCAACTGCGGGCTTGGCAAGTCGTTTCAAATAACTCATTTAGGTTACCCTTATTCTGTAGCCTTACTGTAAATAAACTGACTGATCAGGTTTTCAAGAACGATAGCGGATTGCGTCATCTGGATTTGATCGCCTGATGCAAGATATGTTTCATCTCCACCTGGTTCAATGCCGATATATTGCTCACCCAACAGGCCTGACGTCAAAATTTTTGCACTGCTGTCTTTCGGAAATTTGTATTTTTCCTGCAATTGAAGCGTCACGAGTGCCCGGTAGTCCTGGTCGTCAAACGAAATGTCGCCGACCCGGCCGACTACAACACCGGCGCTTTTGACTGGTGCGCGAGGTTTTAATCCCCCGATATTGTCAAATCTGGAAGAGACAGTGTACGTTTTGTCAAAGGAAAGCGAGCTCATGTTACCTGCCTTCAAGGCAAGAAACATCAGGGCTGCCGCACCCAGCAAAACAAAAAAACCGACCCAGATATCCAATGGTTTACGTTGCATGAAAAACCCTCTATCGATGCTCCGCGCTTTCAATAAAACTTATTATAGGTTGAATGTGTTTTATTCGTAAGCGCCGGTTGAAAATTAGTTGAACATTAAGGCTGTCATGATGAAATCCAGCCACAAAACAAGTAAAGACGAGTACACAACGGTTCTTGTTGTCGCACTTGAAACACCTTCAGGTGTCGGACGAGCTTCGTAACCCTGAAACAAAGCCATGAAGGTAACAGCAAAACCGAAAACAAGACTTTTGACTACGCCATTGCCGATATCGTTCCATATATCGACACCCTGCTGCATTTGTGACCAGAAGGCACCATCGTCCACGCCGATCAATACGACGCCGACAATATAGCCACCGATCACACCGGCGGCACTGAACAGGGTCGCCAGCAATGGCATTGAAATAATACCTGCCCAGAAACGCGGAGCCAGAATGCGATCTACCGGATTGACTGCCATCATGTCCATGGCAGCCAGTTGTTCCCCGGCTTTCATCAATCCTATTTCGGCCGTTAGCGATGTTCCTGCCCGTCCGGCATAAAGCAGGGCTGTTACGACAGGTCCCAGCTCACGCGTGAGTGAAAGAGCAACCATGACCCCCAAAGCCTGTTCGGAACCGTAACGGATCAGGATGTAATAGCCCTGAAGCCCGAGAACAAAGCCGACGAACAGGCCGGATACGCAGATAATAAGGAGCGATTTGTTACCGATGAAAAAAATCTGGTCGGTAATAAGTCGTGGTCGTTTCAGAATCTGGGGGAACGCCTTGAACATTGTCGCAAAAATGCGAGTGGCATAACCGATGTTGTCGATCAGTTTGCGTGTCTTGTATCCCAGACTGCTGACGAAATTGCTCATGATGTTTTCTCCAGCCCGAGATCCTCTGCAAATGAAGGGCCCGGGTAATGGAAAGGAACGGGACCATCGGTTTCAGCGTGGACGAACTGGCGTACATAAGGATCAGTCGATTGCATCATTTCAGCCGGTGTGCCTTCTGCAACGATTTTTCCCGAAGAGATGAAATAAACGTAGTCGGCAATGGAAAACGATTCATTGACGTCGTGCGAAACCAGAACGGACGTTGAATGCAATGCATCGTTCAGTTTGCGGATCAGGTTTGCGGTGACGCCCATTGAAATAGGGTCCAGGCCTGCAAACGGTTCATCATAAAGGATCAGCTGGGGGTCGAGTGCAATGGCGCGTGCCAGTGCGACACGCCGGGCCATGCCACCGGAGATTTCTCCCGGTTCCAGCTGGGCCGCATTGCGCAAGCCGACCGCATTCAGTTTCATCAGAACCAGATCACGGATCAGTTCTTCGGGCAAGTCGGTCTGTTCCCGCAATGGAAAAGCCACATTTTCAAAAACGGACAAATCGGTAAAGAGTGCGCCGTATTGAAACAGCATTCCCATTTTACGGCGTAATTTGTACAGTTCAGCCGTATCAAGGCCATTGACTTCTTCGCCATCGACGATGACCTGTCCCGCTTTGGCGAGCAACTGGCCACCAATCAGGCGCAAAATAGTCGTTTTTCCCGAGCCGGACCCACCCATGATGGCAATGACTTTCCCGCGAGGAAAAGTCATGTTGATGCCAGAGAGGATTTCGCGGTCTCCGTAACCGAAAACCAGATCGCGAATTTCGACAATATTGGACACGGTATGTTCTGATTTCAAAAAATAATTCTATATTGTAATCCAGTGCCTGCAAAAGCAGCAAAGTTTTACTATTATCAGTTGCTTAAATTTAACGCGTCACCGGTTTGTAACGAATGCGTCTCGGTTTTGCGCCCTCTTCACCCAGACGTTTTTTCTTGTCTTCTTCATATTCCTGATAGTTGCCTTCGAAGAATTTGACTTGGGAGTCGCCTTCAAAAGCGATAATGTGGGTTGCAATACGGTCAAGGAACCAGCGGTCATGGGAAATCACGATGACACTGCCGGCAAACTCGAGCAAGGCGTCTTCGAGCGCACGCAATGTTTCGACATCCAGATCGTTCGATGGTTCGTCCAGAAGCAGGACATTTCCACCCATCATGAGTGTCTTTGCCAGATGCAATCGTCCTCTTTCACCGCCGGAAAGATGCCCTACTTTCTTTTGCTGGTCACTTCCCTTGAAATTGAAGCGTCCAAGATAGGCGCGTGCAGGCATTTCGAAACGTCCCACTGTAATCAGGTCGGAACCGTTACTGATGTCATCAAAAACGGTTTTTTCGTTTTCGAGCGTTTCACGTGACTGGTCGACCATGGAAATTTTCGCTGTTTTGCCAATCAGTATTTCTCCCTGATCCGGTTTTTCGGTTCCGGTAATCATTTTGAAGAATGTCGATTTACCGGCCCCGTTCGGACCGATAACGCCGACAATGGCCCCTGCCGGGATAATGAAGCTCAGATTGTCGATCAACAGGCGGTCTCCAAAGCTCTTGCTGACGTTTTTGAATTCAATCACGTCATTGCCCAGTCTTTCAGCCACGGGAATGAAAATTTCCTGCGTTTCGTTCCGTTTCTGATATTCGTATTCCGAGAGTTCGTTGAAGCGGGAAAGACGGGCCTTGCTTTTTGCCTGCCGTCCTTTAGGGTTTTGCCTGACCCATTCCAGTTCCTTGGCAATTGTTTTCTGGCGTGCGGATTCTTTTTGTTCTTCCTGTTTCAGGCGGATGCTTTTCTGATCAAGCCATGAGCTGTAGTTGCCTTTCCATGGAATGCCCTGTCCGCGGTCGAGTTCCAGAATCCATTCGGCGGCATTATCGAGGAAATACCGGTCATGAGTGATGGCGACGACCGTGCCGGGGAAACGATGCAGGAATTGTTCGAGCCATTCAACGGACTCGGCGTCGAGATGGTTGGTGGGTTCGTCAAGCAGCAGCATGTCCGGTTGTGACAGGAGAAGCCGGCAAAGGGCGACGCGGCGTTTTTCACCGCCGGACAGAATTTTGATTTTTGTATCCCACGGAGGCAGGCGTAATGCATCAGCCGCCATTTCCATTTGTTGCTCGATTTTGCTTCCATCCGCGGCTGCGATAATCGCTTCCAGTTTTGCCTGTTCGCTGGCCAGTGCGTCGAAGTCGGCATCGGGCTCGGCATAGGCGGCATAGACGGCATCCAGTTTCTGCTGTGCCTCGATTATTTCCCCCAGTCCACCCTCAACCGCTTCCCTGACGGTCTGCTCCGGATCGAGCAGGGGTTCCTGCGGCAGATAACCGATTTTAAGACTAGCCATCGGAACGGCTTCGCCAATAATTTCCTGGTCAAGGCCGGCCATAATTTTCAGAAGGGTCGATTTGCCTGAGCCATTCAATCCCAGCACACCGATTTTGGCACCCGGAAAAAAAGAGAGTGAAATATCTTTCAGAATCTGACGTTTCGGCGGCACAATCTTGCCGACACGGTTCATCGTATACACGTATTGAGCCATGATGGAATAAAAAGGGTGAAATAATAATGTCGACTGAATTTCATTCAGCCGGAAAGCTTTAAAAATATCATGTGCCAGTCACTTGCGCAAACATAATAATGAAGTCTTGTTTTACGGCAAATCGGCTACATTCATGTATATTTAAATAAAAATAAGGTGCATTAATTTGCATTTCGCACGACTTTATCCTATCGTGCGAACGTTACAGTAAGAACAGGAACGGAATTGGCGATAAAACCGGAAAAACATGGTATGGCTGCAATGACGATCGCCGCGATCGGGATCGTTTACGGCGATATCGGGACCAGCCCCCTTTATACAATGAAAGCAGTTTTCATTGAAGAGCACGGTCTTGCCCTGATTCCGGAGAATATTATCGGCATTATTTCCCTGATTATCTGGGGATTGATCATTGTTGTCGGTGTCAAGTACGTTTATATGATGCTGCGTGCCGACAACAGGGGAGAAGGTGGAATTCTGGCGCTTCTCGCTCTGGCACACAAGGCGCTTCCCGACAGGTCGAAATGGCATATACCTCTGTTGTTGCTCGGGGTTTTCGGGGCGGCTCTCTTTTATGGGGATAGCGTTATTACGCCTGCGATTTCCGTGCTTTCGGCAACAGAGGGCCTGGAAGTTGCCACACCTTTCTTTAAACCTTATATTGTTCCTATTGCCATAGCCATTCTGGTCGTCCTTTATGCCGTGCAATCGACCGGGACAGCCGGTATCGGCAAATTTGTCGGACCAGTCATGGTTATCTGGTTCCTTGGGCTCGCCGGGATGGGAATTGCCAATATTATCGAATCGCCACAGATTCTGGTTGCCTTGAATCCGGTCAATGCATGGGTATTTGTCCACAATAATGCAACGGTTGCTTTCGTCGCGCTGGGGGCAATCGTCCTGGCTTTTACCGGAGCGGAGGCTCTATATGCCGATATGGGGCATTTTGGAGCCGGTCCGATCCGCAGGGCGTGGTTTATGCTTATTTTTCCTGCCCTTTCTTTGAATTATCTCGGTCAGGGCGGTTTGTTGCTTTCCAATCCTGCGGCCATTTCCAATCCGTTTTTCCAGCAACTCGGTTCATGGAGTATTTATCCGCTGGTTTTCATTTCAACCATTGCGGTTGTGGTCGCATCGCAAGCGACTATTTCCGGCGCTTTTTCCATTACCCGTCAGGCAATCGGTCTGGGTCTCTTTCCCAGAATGAAAATTGTCCACACGTCTGCTTCTGAAATCGGCCAGATTTATATGCCGACTGTAAACTGGCTTCAGATGATTGCGGTGCTCCTGGCGATTATCGGCTTCGGTTCTTCCGACAATCTGGCCGGGGCATACGGTATTGCTGTGACCGGAACGATGACGATTACGACCGTTTTACTTTTCTTCGTGATGCATTATCACTGGAAATGGAAACTCTTACCTTGTCTGTTGATTTCAGCGGGTTTTTTCTTCGTCGACATTTTCCTCTTTTCGTCCAATGTCCTGAAAATCATGAGCGGTGGCTGGTTCCCGCTGGCACTCGGTGTCGCGCTTTACATCCTGATGCTGACATGGCGAAGGGGAAGGAAACTTGTTGGCGACAGCCAGAAACGCCATGCTATTCCACTGGATTCCTTTTTGCAGTCGCTGTTTTTTTCACCGCCCCAGCGCGTCAAGGGAACGGCTGTTTTCCTGCGCGGCGAGAACGATGGTGTCCCGCAGGCATTACTGCATAATTTGTCCCATAACAAGGTTTTGCATGAAAGGGTCTTTTTCCTGACCATTCATATAGAAGAAGTACCCTGGGTTCCCCGATGGGAACGTGTACAGATCAAGGAACTGAGCCACCAGTGCTATCAGATTGACGTCCATTACGGCTTCAAAAACGAGCCGGACATTCCGAAAGTGCTCGAACTGTGTCAGGAACACGGCTACAGTTTCGATATGATGTCCACCTCTTTCTTCGTTTCACGGCAGACGCTGATCCCGTCACCCAAATCAGGCATGGTCAAATGGCGTGAACACCTGTTTATCTGGATTTCACGCAATGCACGCAGTGCAGCAGATTATTACCAGATTCCGACCAATCGTGTTATCGAACTTGGTGCGCGGGTCGAGATTTAAAAGCCTAAGGTTTTCAACGATTCCCGGAAAAAATATATTTCGCCACAAATGAATCAGCCATTCGAAGTGGTTTGCTTTGCCCGTATTTACCTTCATTTTGATCACTGTGGAAATGTCCTTGATGAAAACAGGGCGACGTCATAGTCAAAAGAACCGATTTATGGTGAAATAACCGAAAAAAGTTGCATGAGGGAAAGGAATTCCAGAAATGCGGGTAGGAATCGGTTACAGCGATAATCCGGATAGTTTTGCTTCGGGGAAACAGGCAGCTACAGAAGCACTTTCAAAAGCAGGTCAGGTCAAGCCATGCGATTTTGTTTTGCTTTTTTGCACCGCGCGTCATGACCAGCAAAGTCTTCGGGACGGCGTCATATCGGTTGTTGGGCTATCCCAACCCATTTATGGCGGAGGCGCCGTTGGAGTTATTACCAATGACAAGTTCGGTTATGCAGGCGATCAGGTTGGTGTCGTCTGCTTCTGGCTTGAAGATAGTGCGTGCACGGTATTGGTGGAAAATGATCTGGATCAAGGTGAAAAACAGACCGGCATACGACTTGGAAAACGTCTTTCAGACGCTGGCGTTACTTCTTCTTCCCCAATGTTGCTTTTCTATGATGCAGTAAACCGCTCGGATGGGGATGTCCGTTTGCTTATGGCGACATGGCTGATAGAAGGTCTGGAACAGGGCCTTGGTTTCTCTCCGGATGTGAATGGTGCCGGTATTCAGGGCGATCATGCCTGTAGTGCAACCCGGCAATATACCGGGGGAGGACTGGACAAACATGCCGTCATTTCCATGGCTTTTTCCGATGATATCCGGATGGACAGCATTATCGTTCATGGCTGTCGTCCTGCCTCTCCCTACTATACCGTCACAAAGGCGGATGGGTCAGCCATTCTTGAAATTAACGGGAAGCCTGCGCTCCAGTTTATGGATAAGCTGCTGAACTCTGCCGTGGCACCTGAAAACTATCCATTTTTCCTGTTGTTCGGGCTCAACCACGGTGAACGTTGGGGCGAATATAGTGAAGATCATTATGCCAGCCGGCTTTGCCTTGATATTGATAAAGAGCGGGGCGCCATTATCATGTTTGAACCGGACATGACGGAAGGAACCGAGTTCCGGCTTATGTATCGCTCTCTGGAACTGGACTACATGAGGCCGAGAATCGAGAGTGTTTTTTCACGGCTGAACGGACGTGAACCTGTTTTTGCCGTTTATATAGATTGCGCCGGACGTTGTGCAGGATATGGCGGTATCGACATTGAGGATGCCCATGTTGTCCAGGAAATTGTAAAGGATCGGGTTCCCCTTCTGGGCCTGTATACCGGGGCGGAAATTTCGTCGATTGGTGGCCGTCCCCGCGGGCTGGACTGGACGGGTGTTTTTTGTGTGTTTTCAAAAGACAGGACTGGCAAGGCAAGCGCTTTGGGGAAAGAGAGCGGAATACGCTGGGAAACGGATGCGGTCAAGTCAGACAAGTCACAGGAAATTCCGCTTGAGGCTGTTTTAAAGCTATGTGAGCAAAATGCAGCCAAAATACTGGAGCTGGATACCCGTTCCATTGCCATTCGCCATGAACTGGAACACAAGCGCCGCGGGTTCAGTCTGTTGGCAGAGTTGTCGGTATCCCTGCGACAGGGAACAGCAACGGAAGACATTTTCATGCTGGCCACGCAACGTATCAATGCAGCGCTGAATATGCAAAAAACAGCGGTTCTGCTGTTGAACAAGGAAGGACAGTTTGTTTCACATGTCTTGCAGGGGTATAGCCCGGATGAAAAAGACGCACTTGCGGGACAGCCGATTGTCATGGATACAGAGCTTCTTGATCCGGAAAAGGCTGTACTCGTTACGGCAGCGGACGATCCCGGGCATTTTTCTGTTCTTCGCGAGACTTTGGGTCTGCCTTACTTCATTTCCGTTCCCGTTGTGATTGAAAATGAGGTTGTCGCCATCCTGATTACCGGACGCATGGAAGAAATGCCCCCGTTCTTGTCCCGCCTCGGAAGCAGTGATGTGGAAACGCTTCAGGCTATCAGTTCTCTGCTGGCGACTGTCTGGGTCTACAGACGATTGGGTGATGCTACGAAACAGGCACAATCTGACGGCTTGACGGGGCTTCTGAACCGTGGTGCATTCGAGATGCGCGCCATGGAAACCATACAGAGAAGCCTGACGGACGGTCATGGCGTTATGCTTGCCATTATCGACTGTGATCACTTCAAACTGGTCAATGATACGTATGGGCATTTGACAGGGGATAAGGTACTGAGGGCACTGGCAGGCAGTCTGCGTGAAAACTTCAGGCAGGATGACCTTGTGTCGCGGATCGGAGGGGATGAATTCGCCATCTGCTGCAAGATAAGCTCCGGGGAAACAGGGGTCATCAATAAAATCGCACGATTGTCTGAAATCTGGAGCAAGACGCCATTTGAAACAGGCGAAGGCAAGACGATCTATTCAACAATGAGTGTAGGGATCGCTATTTCACCAGCGGATGGAACAGCTTATGACAAACTGTTTCATCATGCCGATATTGCCTTGTACAAGGCAAAAAAGCAGGGACGCAACCAGTATGCAATATATGACGCAAACGACGACGGTCATTCATCCCTGATCCGGTGAAAGGGATGCACCGGATTACTTCAGGACAGCTGCAAGTCACTTTACCGACTGATGGGCCAGATGTTTTCAAATCTGGCACATTGTCTGTTTCGTACGTTTTTATTGTGTTTATACAAACACTTCAGGCTCTTTTCGCTGGCTGAACCTCTCTATGAATTTGCCCCTGAATTTTTCATAATCCGCTCCACGGTATTGTCTGGATTCATCCGGGCAGACCGAGATACAGGCGCCGCAGGAAATACACAGGCTCTCATCAGTTGAAGTCGAGACATCGGTCAGGGTAATTGCCTCTACCGGGCAAATGTCAGCGCAGGTTCCGCAAACACTGCAATTGTCTCCGGAGGAAGGTTTCATCGGGACAGATTTGACTTCCTTGTATGGAAAATGGCCTTTGATATCGAGGGGTGACAGATCGGAAGGAGAAGTCAGCGCTTCCAGTTTTTCAAGACAGCGTTTTGTGAATGCTTCGATGACTTTCAGGTCGTTGTCATCCGGGCGTTCGGTAGCCACTTCAGGGAAGATGGAGTGGCGTCCGATGAATGCGCCTGCCCCGACAACAAAAAAACCGTTGGCTTCCAGCAGGTTTTTCAGTTCCAGCAAGGCATCGTCATATTCCCGGTTTCCGTAAACGACAACAGCGATGGCTGGTGTATTTTTGCCTTTCAGATGGGCCAGACTCTCACTGCAAATGATGGGCAGTCTGCCGTTATAAACCGGCATGGCGACAACCGTCACGTTTTCTGACGGGATGATGGTTTCTTCCTTATATGGCTGCAAGAGAAGGTTACGTCTGTTGTTGATGTTGGAAATGGTTTTGCCTATGGTTTCGACAACTTTTCGGGTGGTTCCCGTTGCACTGAAGTAAATGAGTTCCGCGTTGCTGAAATGCATAACCGTCTCCTTGTGAATGGTTGTCGAAAATAGGTTTTTCAAGACTATCCGGGCTGTCACTTATGACAATCGGTGTCGTTTATAAATTTATTTTACAGGCAATGTTCCGGAATTCATTCATCTTGTTTCAGTTGCAGGGCAAGTTCATAAAGGCGGTTTTTCTTGTCGCCGGTTATTTTTGCCGCAAGGCTGGCAGCCGTACTGACAGGCAATTCTTGCATCAGTATGGATAATACGCGTTGCGATTCCGTATTCAGGTCGCTGGATACGGGTTGGGCACCTTCGACCAATAATACAAATTCTCCCTTTCTGTGATTTGGATCGCTTTTGAACCAGTCTATGACGTCAGACATCGTACAGCGGTGGATTTCCTCGAACAGCTTGGTGAGTTCGCGTGCAATGACGATCCTGCGTGCGGGCTGGAAAATGTCGGCCAGCGCACTCAGGGTTTCTTCAATCCGGTGTGGCGCTTCGTAGAAAATAAGGGTTGCGCGGGTCTCTGTCAGGGTTTTCAGAACGTCTTTTCGCTGGGCATTTTTTGTCGGTAAAAAACCGTAAAACAGAAAGTGATCGTCCAGCAATCCGGAAGCCGAAAGTGCCGTGATGGCGGCAGAAGAGCCCGGAATGGGGACGACATTGAGACCGGCTTCCCTGACTGCATCAACAATTCTGGCTCCAGGATCGGAAACGGCAGGTGTCCCGGCATCGGAAACGAGCGCAATACGTTCTCCCCGTTTCAGGCGTGCGATCAGATAGTCAGCCGCTTCCCTTTCATTGTGTTTGTGAGCGC
>JAHYZB010000079.1 GCA_019424645.1 Oxalobacter formigenes | reverse complement strand
CCAGATTGACAACGTGTTTCTGTCGGGGTGGTTTGCAAAAAAAGATACCGACGAAAAAGCAGAAGAAGAGTCCGAAAGGCGTGACCAGGCCATTGGTCAGGGTTAATGCGCCAAGTGCCAGTCCCAAAAGACAGGCATTTTTGATCGAAGGAGTGTCAAGGTATCGTGCACAACGGTAAAGGTTGTATGCAATCAGGGCGACGAACAGTGCCTCGACACTGGTTTCATGGCTGTGCATCAGAAGGCCGAGGCATCCCAGATAAATCAGCAAAGCACCGTCTGCCAGCATACGGCCATAAGCGTTCGCTTCGGGTTGTCCACCGAATGCCAGTCTCATCGGCTGGGCGGAATTACGTCTTCCCAATATGAACGTGGTATGCCAGACGGAATAGGCTCCGATCAGAAAGAAACAGAATGGGGCGATACGGGAGGCAAGGGGAGCGCCTAAAATACCACCGAACAGTTTGATGCAAATGGCGCCGAGCCAGAAGGTCAACGGACCCGATCCGGCTACAGGCAATCCGGATATATTGGGCCATAGCCAGTCCTGCCATCCGTGTTGCGCCATTGTCCACATAACGCCGAAGTCGGCTGCGTCGGCATTTTTCCATGGGTCGCGCCCGATCAGCCCGGGCAGGATATAAAGCAGACACAGTAACAGGATGCCCCAGCGCGGCAATGCCAGCGTTGCCGACGCCGACAGACGTACCGGTTTGGGTGATGGAATCAGACTGGGCGGCGTATCGGACATGTGTTTTGTTCTGGTACTAATTCAGCCAAAAAGTTTATTGGAAAAAAAAAGCAGCCGAAGCTGCTTTTTTCGCTCGGAAAAAATTAGCGGGCGACTTTGGAACCGACATTTCCGAATTTCTGGCGGAATTTTTCAACACGGCCAGCGGTATCGACGATTTTGTATTTACCGGTGTAGAACGGATGCGATTCAGCCGAAACTTCAACTTTTACGAGAGGGTATTCTTTACCTTCGAACATAATGGTTTCACGCGTTGCAATGGTGGAACGGGTGATGAATTTGAAGTCGCAGGAAACGTCCTGGAACACGACTTCACGGTAATCCGGGTGAATGCCTTCTTTCATTTATTGCCTCTAATATATTGGTAGCCAATCGGCACTTCATTGGTCATGCCTGCTTCGTGACCTGATTGCCAACCACTTGCCTGGTTAAGTCAAATTGGTTTTAAAAAAGTTTGCAAAATGAGCTGAAACTTTTAAACGCGCTATTTTGACATAAAATGATTCCGTGCGCCAGTTTTGCCGGACTTTTCAAGGATATATGCTTCGGTAATGACGTTGCATATAAACGTCAGAAAAGACTATTGATGATAAATAGCTTGCCCGGCTTCATCGATTTGCTGTCTCAGGCGGTTTCGTTCGTCCAGGGTCATTTTTTTCCCTTTGTGAAAGCGTGGAGCATCTTCATCCATACCATGCGTTTTATTCATGTCATGTCTGTCATAGGCTTCTCGTGTATGCTGGCGACGGAGGGAACGTTGCTGGTTCCTGTCCGCATGATTTCGGGATTGTGCTTTTTTATGCTCGGCTTTGCAGGCTTTCGAGGTATTTGACCTGTCGCAGGCAGTGGCGGCAAACGCCACATTCACTCCGAAAAAGAGCATCAGGATTCCCAAAAGAAATGATGAAATGGTTTTCATGTCTTTTACAGTCATATAATTGTGCAATTCAAAGTTACTGATCGCAATTTTTGACAAGTGTAGTCTGTATGCATCTTTTCAGTAACGAAAAAACAGTAAAGTTTGTAACTTAATGTAAGGCCGTTTAGCTTGTTTTTCTTTTTGGTCTAGTCTGAACATACCGAGACTTTTCAAGTGGACTTATCGAATATGAGTACAGAAGATAAATTGGAAAAACAGGAACGTCAGACAAAAATTCTGGTTGTCGATGACGATGTCCGCCTGAGAGATTTACTTCGCCGTTATCTGGCTGAAAACGGTTTCGCCGTTACAACAGCTGAAAATGCACAGACCATGAACCGGTTCTGGGTTCGTGAACGTTTTGACCTTCTGGTGCTGGATTTGATGTTGCCAGGTGAAGATGGCCTGTCTGTTTGCAGACGTTTGCGCGGTGGTGGCGACCAGACGCCTATTATCATGCTGACGGCTAAAGGTGAGGATACGGACCGGATCGTCGGACTTGAAATGGGTGCTGATGATTATCTTCCGAAACCTTTCAACCCCCGCGAACTGCTGGCTCGCATCAGTGCTGTTCTGAGACGGAAACGCCCTGATGAAGTCCCGGGATCGCCTTCTGAAATGCAGCAGGTTTTCAATTTCGGCGAGTTCGAACTGGATCTGGGGAATCGCACGCTGAAGAAAAATGGCGAAAATGTATCGCTGACGACAGGTGAATTCGCCGTTTTGAAAGCTTTTGCCCGGCATGCGCGCCAGCCTTTGTCCCGTGACAAGTTGATGGGGCTCGCAAAAGGCCGTGAGTACGAGGTATTCGACCGCAGTCTTGACGTCCAGATTTCCCGATTGCGCAAGCTCATCGAGCCGGACCCTTCACATCCCCTGTATATCCAGACGGTGTGGGGGCTTGGTTACGTTTTCATCCCGGACGGCGCTTCCCAATAATTTCATTTTGCCATGACCGATTTTTCACAGACGCAAGCCTCTTCCGTTTTGCCGGTGTCGCCGACACCCTGGTGGAAAAGCGGTCTTTTCTGGCGCACTTTTTTTCTGGTCGGTATCCTGCTCATGGTCAGCATGGGAGCCTGGATCGCGAGTTTTCGTATCGAGCAGCGGGGCCCAAGGGCGAGGCAGGTTGCAGATCAGATTGTTTCCCTTGTGACGATTACCCGGGCGGCGCTGGCACATTCCGCACCTGAACTGAGACGGGAACTTCTGTTCGATCTGGCAAGTAACGAGGGCATCCGGATTTATCCGCTTGAACCTTCCGACAAAATCGACCCGATTACGGATGGTGACGATTTGATGCAGAGCATGCTTCCCGTCGTTCAGCAAAAAATGGGCGAAGATACGATCATTTCACCGAAGGTCAACGATATGCCCGGTTTCTGGATCAGCTTCCAGCTGGAGGAAGACGATGTTTACTGGCTACGGCTGGATAACGGGCGCCTGAAGGGAATTTCGGGCTTGAGGTGGCTCGGCTGGGGTGGTGTTGTTCTGCTTTTGTCATTGATAGGGGCGGGCCTGATTTCACGTCTTTTAAATGAACCGCTTGCGCGGCTGGCTTACGCGGCCAGACTGATGGCGAATGGCAAATCACCCGAATCCCTTCCTGAAAAAGGGGTTTCCGAAATCAGGGAAGCCAATCACAGTTTCAACCAGATGGTCAAAGATCTTGAAAGGGTGGATTCGGACAGGACGGAAATCCTGGCAGGTATTTCACACGATTTGAGGACCCCGCTTTCCCGCATGCGGCTTGAGCTTGAACTCTCTTCATTATCTGAAGAAAGCAAGGATGGCATGCAGTCGGATATTACGCAGATGGATGCGATTGTGGGGCAATTTCTGGATTATGCACGCCTGAATAATCCGGTCAGTACGGAAAGCATTGATCTCGGTTCGCTGATGCAGGTTCTTGTGGAAGATGCACAGCGCCATCCCGACATGAACATAGACGCGAATATTGAAGAAGGACTTCACATCGCTGCAAGCGAGATCGACATTCGCCGTCTGTTCAATAACATTCTGACCAATATCGACCGTTATGGCCGTTCGGAAGACGGCATCGCCACAGTGGATGTGGTGTGCAGGCGACAGGGCGAAGGCGTACTGATTGAAATTGCCGATCACGGTCAGGGTGTGCCTGAAGGTAGTTTTGAGAGGATGTTGCGTCCGTTTACCCGTATGGATGATGCAAGAGGTCAGGCAAACGGTTCCGGTCTGGGGCTGGCTATCGTCTTGCGGATCGCCAAACGCTATCGTGGTCGTGTTTCACTCGACAACAGAAAAGAGGGTGGATTGATCGTTTCCGTTCTGTTTCCTTCCGCGCCTTCCAAAAAATAAAATTCCGGCATCAAAACACGCGGCACTTCCTTTTTCATGGCCGCACTGTTGCTGTTTTGACGGCAAGGGTATAATAATCAATTACCGGTTTTTGCCTCATTTTTTCTATTCTTGACTAGACCATATGCTTATTCTCGCTGGTTCCAATGCCTTGTCCGCCTTTCGCGCCCAAAGACTTTTGTCCGCCCTGCAGGCGATTGACCCTGCCATTACAGGTGTAACTGCGCGTTACCTGCATTTTGTCGATGGCGCTGATGCCATTTCGAAAGAAGAGCTTGACCGTCTGGGTGCCTTGCTGACTTATGGCGATCCATTTCCCGGAAGTGAAAAGGGTGACGAATATGTGGTCGTCCCACGCATCGGAACGATTTCACCCTGGGCTTCCAAGGCGACGGATATTGTCCACAATTGTGGGATGAATGATATCAAACGGGTGGAACGCGGCATTTCATATCGTATCCAGCGCCCCAAAAAGGGAGCACCCCTTTCGGAAGACACCCGTTTGCAATTGATGGAAAAATTGCATGACCGTATGACGGAAATGGTTCTGGAAAAACGGAATGATGCAAAGGCGCTGTTTCAGGAACTGGAAGCGAAACCGCTCGAATATGTCGATGTCGTTGCCGGAGGGAAAGATGCGCTGGTCAAGGCCAACGGCGAGCTTGGACTGGCCTTGTCAGATGATGAAATCGATTATCTTTTCGATGCTTTTTCCAAGGCAGGACGCAATCCGACGGACGTCGAACTGATGATGTTCGCGCAGGCAAACAGTGAGCACTGCCGACACAAGATTTTCAATGCCGACTGGACGATTGACGGAAAAGACCAGTCGAATTCGCTTTTTGCGATGATCCGCAATACGCACGAAAAACACCCGGAAGGCACGATCGTCGCCTACAGTGATAATTCCTCGATTATCGAGGGCGCAAAGGTCATGCGCTTTTATCCACAAGGTGGCCAGAACGATTATATCTATCGTCCGAATGAAGAATTGGCTCATATTCTGATGAAGGTGGAAACACATAATCATCCCACAGCAATTTCTCCGTTCCCGGGAGCAGCTACCGGTTCCGGCGGTGAAATCCGTGACGAAGGTGCGACAGGGCGTGGCGCAAAACCGAAGGCCGGTCTGACCGGATTTACCGTTTCCAATCTCCTGTTGCCCGAAGCGCAGCGCAGTTGGGAAAATACCGCTGACGCTGCCAAAGATGAAAAAGACAGCAGTCAGGCCGTCTACGGCAAACCTGACCGTATCGCTTCCCCATTGCAGATCATGATCGACGGCCCGATTGGAGGTGCCGCCTTCAATAATGAATTCGGACGTCCGAACCTGACCGGTTATTTCCGTACTTATGAACAGAATGTGGACAATCAGGTGTTCGGGTATCACAAGCCGATCATGCTGGCGGGCGGAATCGGTTCCATTTCGGACTTGCATACGAAGAAAAATGAATTGCCGGTCGGTACCTTGCTGATCCAGCTGGGTGGTCCGGGCATGCGTATCGGCATGGGCGGTGGCGCGGCTTCCTCAATGGCGACTGGTGCGAATACCGCAGATCTGGATTTCGATTCGGTTCAGCGGGGTAATCCTGAAATGCAGCGCCGTGCGCAGGAAGTGATCAATGCCTGCTGGTCGATGAAGGAAAAGAACCCGATTTTATCGATTCATGACGTGGGCGCAGGTGGTTTGTCGAATGCCTTCCCGGAAATCACGAATGATGCCAACCGTGGTGCCGTGTTCGATCTGAGAAACGTGCCACTGGAAGAAAGTGGTTTGTCGCCTCGTGAAATCTGGAGTAACGAATCGCAGGAACGTTATGTTCTGGCGGTCGGGCAGGAAAATGTCCAGTTGTTCGACGAGTTGTGTGAACGGGAACGTTGTCCGTATTCCATCGTAGGCGTCGCCACAGAAGAAAGACAGCTTAAAGTGGTCGATCCGGAATATAAAAACGATCCTGTCGATATGCCAATGGATGTTTTGCTTGGCAAACCGCCGAAGATGCATCGTGACGTCACGCATGTATCCTGCGATTATCCGACCGTCAAACTCGATCATCTCGATATCGACAAAGTCGCAAAAGACGTGATGCTGTTGCCGACAGTAGGCGACAAATCGTTTTTGATCACGATCGGCGATCGTTCCGTGGGTGGTTTGACGAGTCGTGACCAGATGGTCGGACCCTGGCAGGTACCGGTTGCAGACTGCGCTGTCACATTGATGAGCTTTGAAGGCTACGCTGGTGAAGCGATGGCAATGGGTGAAAGAACCCCTCTGGCCGTGATCGATGCCCCGGCTTCAGGCCGTATGGCAATCGGTGAAGCACTGACCAATATTGCCTCTGCTCCGATCAGGGATATTTCAGATATCAAACTGTCAGCCAACTGGATGGCAGCGTGTGGACAACCCGGTCAGGATGCAGCCCTGTTCGATACCGTCAAGGCAGTCGGTATGGATTTGTGCCCGGAACTGGGTATCAGCATTCCGGTCGGCAAGGATTCGCTCTCGATGAGAACGACCTGGAAAGACGGGGAACAGGACAAGGACGTGATGTCGCCGGTTTCCCTGATCGTTTCCGCTTTTGCGCCTGTGCCGGACGTTCGTGGTGCACTGACGCCTCTGTTGAATACAGATGTCGGTGAAACCGTGTTGCTGTTGATCGATCTGGGACGTGGCAAGAACCGTATGGGTGCTTCGGCTCTCGCTCAGGTCACGCAACAGATTGGTTCATCCGTTCCGGATGTCGATAGCGCAAACGACCTGAAAGCGTTCTTTGCGGTTATCCAGAAACAGAACAGGGAAGACAGGATTCTGGCTTACCATGATCGTTCTGACGGCGGCCTGTTTGCGACATTGTGTGAAATGGCTTTTGCCAGCCGCTCCGGGCTGTCGATTGATCTCGATTCCATCGTCGATGCAGCTGTTGAAAAAGGCACTGACAAGGAAAATATCCTGTCGACACTGTTTAATGAAGAACTGGGTGCGGTCATCCAGATCCGTGTTGCGGATCTCAGAAAAATAAAGATGGCGCTGAAAAGGGCGGGACTCGACAAGGCAACGCACGTTCTGGGCACCGTCACTGAAGGTGAAACGCTGCAATTCAATCTGCGTGGGATGCCGGTTTATACGCATTCCCGCGTCAATCTGCACCGTCTGTGGAGTGAAACGAGCTGGCGTATCGCCCGTTTGCGCGACAATCCGGAATGTGCCGACATGGAATACGACCGGATTCTCGATGTGACCGATACGGGAATGGCACCGCTCGTGACTTTCGATCTGGAAGAAGACATTGCCGCTCCGTTTATCGGCAAGGGCGCTCGTCCGCAAGTTGCGATCCTGCGTGAACAGGGTTCCAACTCGCATGTGGAAACCGCTTACGTGATGCACAAGGCCGGTTTTGAAGCGATCGATGTCCATATGAGTGATTTGATCAGTGGACGCATGTCGCTGGACAATTGCAAGGGGCTGATCGCAGTTGGCGGTTTTTCCTACGGTGACGTACTGGGTGCCGGCGAAGGCTGGGCGAAAACGATTCTGTTCAACGATATGCTGAAAGAACAGTTCGAAACCTTCTTTATCCGTCAGGATACGTTTGCACTCGGTATCTGTAACGGTTGCCAGATGATGAGCAGTCTCGCTTCCATCATTCCGGGAGCTAGAGCCTGGCCGAAATTTGTCCGCAACCGTTCGGAACAGTTTGAAGCGCGTTTCACGATGGTTGAAATTCAAAAATCGCCGTCCATTTTCTTCGATGGTATGGAAGGAACGAAAGCGCCGATCGTCGTTTCTCACGGAGAGGGTCGCGCCGATTTCTCGCAGCAGGGCAATATCGACAAGGCACTGGTTGCCATGCGTTACGTCGACCATAAGGGCATGCCAACGGATATGTATCCGATGAACCCGAACGGTTCGCCGCAGGGGATCACATCGGTTACGACCGCCGATGGCCGCTTTACGGTATTGATGCCTCATGCCGAACGGGTATTCAGAACGGTACAGCAGTCATGGGCACCTGACTTCTGGGCGGAAAATTCTCCCTGGATGCGTATGTTCCGAAATGCCCGCAAATGGATGGGCTGATGATGTGACTGGTTGGAACCTGAAAAACAGCCTGTTTCAAACAGGCTGTTTTTCAATTGAAATAGACTGTTTTATTTAAACCACAATGACAAAAATATCCGGGTATTCTCCGAACTGAATGAAATGCCTGCCAAGCCTTTCATTTTTGTTTCAATAAAGGCTTTCAGGCGGATTCAACCGTTCTTTTCGAACGCAAAACTGTCGGGTATGTCTGGTTTTTTTCTTTTATAATCGTTGTTTCAGCATTCTTGCTTACTTTCAATACAAAAATGAAATCTGCCGAAATTCGTCAAAAGTTTCTGAGCTTTTTTGAGGCCAAGGGTCATACTGTCGTCCGTTCGAGCTCGCTGGTTCCTGCCAACGACCCTACCCTGATGCTGACCAATGCAGGGATGGTGCAGTTCAAGGATGTTTTCCTCGGACTCGACAAACGTCCCTATACCCGTGCCACTTCCGTACAACGCTGCGTTCGCGCTGGCGGCAAGCATAACGATCTGGAAAACGTCGGATATACAGCGCGTCATCACACCTTTTTCGAAATGCTGGGTAACTTCAGCTTTGGCGATTATTTCAAGCGGGATGCCATCCATTACGCATGGGAACTCCTGACGACGGTTTACAAGCTGCCTGCCGACAAGCTCTGGGCAACCGTTTATTATGAAGACGACGAAGCCTTTGACATCTGGGCCAATGAAATCGGTCTGCCGAAAGACAGAATCGTCCGGATTGGCGACAACAAGGGTGCCCGCTATGCGTCGGACAATTTCTGGCAGATGGCCGATACCGGTCCATGCGGCCCATGCAGTGAAATTTTTTACGACCACGGTCCTGACGTTGCCGGCGGCCCTCCGGGAAGCCCGGATGAAGATGGGGATCGTTACATCGAAATCTGGAATCTGGTGTTCATGCAGTTTAACCGGGATGAACAGGGTAATATGGCGCCATTGCCAAGTCCCTGCGTCGATACCGGTATGGGGCTGGAACGTCTGGCAGCCGTATTGCAGCACGTTCATAGCAATTATGAAATAGATTTGTTCCAGAGTCTGATCAAGGCCGCTGCCCGTGAAACGGGTACGACCGATCTGACAAACAATTCCCTGAAAGTCATTGCCGACCATATTCGTGCGACCTCATTCATGATCGTTGACGGGCTGATTCCGGGCAGCGACGGTCATGGTTACGTATTACGTCGCATTATCCGCCGCGCCTTGCGCCATGGTTACAAACTCGGCCAGACCAGGCCTTTCTTTTACAAGCTCGTTGAAGATCTCGTCAGGGAAATGGGGGCAGCCTATCCTGAACTGGTGGAAGCGGCCGGTAACGTCCAGCGCGTATTGCGTCATGAAGAAGAACGTTTCGGCGAAACGCTCGATAACGGCATGAAAATTCTGGAATCGGCACTCTCCGACAGTTCGAAGGTGTTAAATGGTGAAACGGCTTTCACGCTGTACGATACCTACGGTTTCCCGCTCGATCTCACAGCCGATATCTGCCGTGAAAGAAACATGACGGTGGATGAAGCCGGTTTCGACGTCGCCATGGAAAAACAGAGAGCGACAGCCCGTGCCTCCGGCAAGTTCAAGATGGCAGCTGCTCTGGAATACCACGGTGAAAAAACACAGTTTGTCGGTTACGAACGGCTGGAAGAAGTCGGTACGGTTATCGCCTTGTATCGTGACGGGACTCCCGTTGATAAAATCGAAGCGGGACAAAATGGCGTTGTGGTGCTCGATACCACGCCGTTCTATGCCGAATCCGGTGGTCAGGTCGGTGATGTGGGTGCTCTGGTCGGTAACAAGCTGCGTTTTGAAGTCGAGGATACACAGAAGATTCAGGCTGACGTTGCCGGTCATCATGGCAAGGTCGTCAATGGAACAATTGCGATCGGTGACAAACTTGATGCGCGAGTCAATATGGAATCGCGTGCCCAGACGATGCGTAACCACTCGGTCACCCATCTGATGCACAAGGCATTGCGTCAGGTACTCGGCTCTCATGTCGCACAGCGCGGCTCGCTGGTCGATCCGGAAAAAACCCGTTTCGACTTCAGCCATAACGCACCGATTACCGACGATGAAATCCGTCAGGTAGAAGAAATTGTCAATCGGGAAATCGTGGCGAACAATCCGACCGAAGCCCATCAGATGAGTTTCGATGAAGCGATTGCGCATGGTGCGACGGCGCTTTTCGGCGAAAAATACGGCGATGTCGTCCGTGTGCTGGATATCGGTTTTTCCTGCGAATTGTGCGGTGGTACCCACGTTTCCCGTACAGGCGATATCGGTTTCTTCAAGGTCGTCTCGGAAAGCGGTGTCGCTGCAGGTATTCGTCGTATTGAAGCGGTGACCGGTCTCGTGGCCATGCAATGGGTTCAGGATATGGCACGCAAGGTCGGTGAAGCCGCTTCCGCCCTGAAAACCCAGCCGGATGAACTGGTCAATCGTATCGTACAGGTGCAGGACCACATTAAAGGTCTCGACCGTGAACTGTCTACCCTGAAAGCGAAATTCGCTTCCAGCCAGGGCGACGATCTGGCAGACAAGGCAACAGACGTCAAGGGCGTCAAGGTGCTGGCTGCCATGATTGAAGGAGCTGACGTTCCGGGCTTGCGCAGTACGATGGATAAACTGAAAGACAAGCTGAAAACGGCGGCTATCGTTCTGGCTGCTGTCAATGACGGAAAGGTCAGTCTGATTGCGGGTGTGACATCCGACATGACGTCGAAACTGAAAGCGGGTGAACTGGTGAATCACGTTGCCAAACAGGTGGGTGGCAAGGGCGGCGGTCGCCCGGATATGGCTGCCGCAGGTGGTACCGACCCGAGCGGTCTGGATGGCGCATTGAATAGTGTGGGAGGCTGGGTCCAGGAACGTCTGGGCTGATGGCGGGGTAATGGAAAACGACGCGGAAAAAAAAGTTGATCAGACAGTCGATGCTTGCGGGCTGAAATGTCCGATGCCGATTCTGCGTGCAAAAAAAGTGCTGGCAACGATGGAATCAGGCCAGTTGCTGAAGGTGCTGGCGACCGATCCGGCAGCGGCTTCTGACTTTCATTTTTTCGGACGTCAGACTGGAAATGAAGTCGTCGGTGAATCCGAAGATAAAGGCGTGTTTTCCATTATCGTGAAACGCAAGTAGGATCGAAAAAAAGAATTATTTCGGGGTAAACGCATGAAAATACTGGTGCCCGTCAAACGGGTTGTCGACTATAACGCCAAAATCCGGGTCAAACCTGATGGCAGCGGCATTGAAATGGATAACGTCAAGATGTCGATGAATCCGTTTGATGAAATCGCTGTTGAAGAAGCTGTCCGTCAAAAGGAAGCGGGCGTGGCTTCTGAAGTGGTCGCCGTTTCATGTGGCGTCGAAAAATCGCAGGATACCTTGCGTAATGCGATGGCTATCGGTGCCGATCGCGGTATTCTGGTCAAGACTGAAGCCGAATTGCAACCGCTGGCTGTTGCCAGACTGCTGGTGAAACTGGTCGAAAAAGAACAACCTGATCTCGTTATTCTGGGTAAACAGGCAACGGATGACGATGCCAACCAGACCGGGCAGATGCTGGCGGCGCTCCTTGACTGGCCACAGGCGACTTCGGTCTTCAAAGTGGTGATCGAAAATGGAAAAGCCATTGTGACGCGAGAAATTGACGACGGCGAAGAGACTCTCGCACTGGAATTACCGGCGGTCATTACCGCTGACTTGCGCCTGAATGAACCACGTTACGTGACCTTGCCGAATATGATGAAGGCAAAGAAAAAGACGATTGACATGACTACGCCGGATGAGCTGGGTGTTTCTGTGGAATCCCGTCTGAAAACAGTGAAGGTTTCCGAACCGGCTACGCGTTCTGAAGTGCGGATGGTGGCGGATATTGCGACGCTGGTTGACCGGCTCAAAAATGAAGTCAAGGTGATTTGAGCCAATCAGGCCGTTTATCAAGTTTCAATACAGGATCAGAAATGCCCATACTTGTTGTTGCAGAACACGACAATCAATCTTTGAAGAACGGCACTTACCATGCTGTTTCTGCCGCTGTCTTGTGCGACCATGACATTCATGTTCTGGTTGCCGGTTCCGGTTGCCGGGATGTCGCTGAAAAAGCGGCGAAAATTGCAGGTGTCACCAAAGTGCTGCTGGCGGATGCGACCAGTCTGGAACATGGCTTGCCGGAAGATGTTGCCGCACAGGTTTTGTCGATTGCCGGAGGGTATACCCATATTCTTGTCGGTGCCACGTCATTCGGCAAGGCCATGATGCCCCGTGTGGCCGCCAAACTGGACGTCAACCAGATTTCCGAGATTACGAAAGTGGTTTCGGCGGATACGTTTGAGCGGCCTGTTTATGCGGGCAATGCCATTGCAACGGTACAGTCGTCCGACCCGGTAAAGGTCATTACGGTAAGGACGACGGCGTTTGCGCCTGCAGCAGATGGCAATTCGGCTCCAGTCGAACCGGTTACTGCCGTTGCCGCAAACGGCAAATCGTCTTATCTCTCCCATCAGGTAGACAAGTCTCACCGACCGGAATTGTCCAGTGCGAAAATTGTTGTTGCAGGGGGGCTCGGTGTCGGTTCCGCGGAAAATTTCAAACTGATCGGACAGCTGGCGGATAAACTGGGCGCTGCTGTTGGCGCATCCCGCTCTGCGGTAGATGCCGGTTTCATTTCGAATGATTTGCAGGTGGGACAGACTGGCAAGATCGTTGCACCCGACCTGTATATTGCTGTCGGTATTTCGGGAGCCGTCCAGCATGTGGCCGGTATCAAGGATGCCAGGACTATCGTGGTAATCAATCAAGACCCTGATGCGCCAATTTTCCTGACAGCCGATTACGGTATTGTTGGGGATTTGAATGTGCTGGTTCCGGAGCTGATTGCCGCTCTGGATTAAATCTGCCTTTGCTGAGCGAAGGCAAATTGAACAATTAATTTGATTTTAATAATTGAACAATTAATTTGATTTTAATATTAGGCAGGAAAACGGATTGAATACATTCCGTTAAAAACGGGCGATATTTTCAAAATACAATAGTGAAAATAACGTCTCCAATATTTAATTCGGTACCTGTATGAGGGAATCACTACTATGACAGTTTCGGAAAGTGCGACAGATTCGTTATACGCGCCGCAGGAAATTTCCACCGAGGTTTTGCTGGAAAAATATGCCAAGGGTAATGAAACCAGTGTAGATGAAGTAATGGAACGGGTTGCCCAGGCTTTGGCGGAAGTGGAAGCTCCCAAAAGTAAAAAGAAATATGCGGAAGAATTTTTGTGGGCATTGCAAAACGGTTTCATTCCGGCAGGGCGCGTCAGCAGTGCAGCCGGAACCGGTTTGCAGACGACACTGATCAACTGCTTTGTCCAGCCGGTAGGGGACTCGATCACCAATATGGTTGATGGCAAGCCCGGTATTTATACCGCTCTGGCTCAGGCAGCCGAAACGATGCGCAGAGGCGGGGGTGTCGGCTATAACTTCTCGTCCATCCGTCCGCGTGGTGCCAAGGTCCGTGGTACGGGAAGCAGCGCTTCAGGCCCGATTTCCTATATGAAAGTGTTCGACCGTTCGTGTGAAACGGTTGAATCGGCCGGTGCGCGTCGTGGCGCCCAGATGGCGGTTTTGAATATTGACCATCCCGATATCGTCGAGTTCATTACGGTCAAGCAGGAACAGAACCAGCTCAGCAATTTCAACGTTTCGGTCGGCGTAACCGACAAGTTCATGCAAGCTGTGGAAACCGGTGGCGATTTCGAACTGGCTCACGTGTCCGAACCGACCGATGACCTGAAAGAAAAAGGTGCCTACAAGCGCGCTGACGGCAAATGGGTTTACAGCAAGGTCGAGGCCAGAACTATCTGGGATCTGGTGATGAAAAGCACGTACAATGCAGCGGAACCCGGTGTGCTTTACGTTGACCGCATCAACAGGGAAAACAATCTCGCTTATTGTGAAGTCATCGAAGCGACCAATCCCTGTGGTGAACAGCCGTTGCCGGATTATGGCTGCTGCTGCCTTGGGAGCTTGAACCTGGCGTCGTTTGTCACCGCTCCGTTCTCGGCACATCCGCTTTTCGATTTCAATCTGTTTGCAAGAGTGACCAAAATTGCTGTCCGCATGCTGGACAATGTGTTGACGGCAACAAAATGGCCACTGGAAGAGCAGGCGAAGGAAGCCGCCGCAAAGCGTCGTATCGGTCTCGGATTTACCGGTCTGGGCGATGCATTGATCATGCTGGGAATCCGTTACGATTCTGAAGAAGCTCGCGTTTTGTCGGCTGAAATCTCCAAAGCCATGCGTGATGCTGCTTATTCCGGTTCCATTGATCTGGCAAAAGAACGGGGTGCGTTCCCGATGCTGGATGTCGAAAATTACCTGAAAGGCGGTTTCGTATCCCGTTTGCCGGAAGACATGAAAGCCCAGATCCGAAAACATGGCATTCGCAATTCGCATCTGACTTCCATTGCACCGACGGGTACCATTTCACTGGCTTTTGCCGACAACGCTTCCAACGGTATCGAACCGGCATTTTCCTGGTTCTATAACCGCGTCAAACGCATGCCGGACGGTTCCAAGAAGAACTATACCGTCGAGGATCACGCGTACCGTATTTATCGTTCCATGGGGAACGACGTTTCCAAACTGCCGGATTATTTCGTTTCGGCTCTGGAAATTTCCGCTATCGATCATATGTTGATGGTCGCTGCGGTTGCGCCTTATATCGATGCCGCCATTTCCAAAACCGTGAACGTGGCCGAAGAATATCCCTATGAAGATTTCAAAAACCTTTATATGGAAGCCTGGAAAAAAGGTCTGAAAGGCATTACGACCTATCGTCCGAACAACGTCAGAACGGCGATTCTTTCCGTTCCGACTGAAAAAGAGAAAGAAGAAACCAAAAAAGAAGACAGGAACGGCCATTCGGTCACACTCTCCGAACAGGACAAACGTATTATCCTGAAAGAAGTGACGATTGCACCACCACTGTCTTCCCTGCGCTGGCCGTCACGCCCCGCATTGCCTGCGGGAGCTTCGGCGTGGATCAGCGAACAGATCATGTCGCCCCAGGGTGAATTCGCAGTGGCCGTTTCCGACCATGACGGCATTCCTTTCGAAGTATGGGTTCTTGGTGGCCAGACACCCCGCGGACTGGATGCGATTGCCAAAACGTTGTCGATCGATATGCGTGCCAACGACAGGGGCTGGCTGCACAAACGCTTTACGATGCTTTCCAACGTCGGTGGTGATTCATTTGAAATGCCGATACCGCCAAACGGGGAATTCGTACAGGTTCCGAGCACGACAGCTGCATTGGCACGTCTGGTCATGTGGCGTTACAACCAGCTCGGCGCTCTGGATCACAAGGAGGATGAACCTTCTCCGGTACTGGATGCCCTGTTCACTCCGCACGAACCGAGAACCGGTACGGACGGTACGCTGGCCTGGGTTGCCGACGTACAGAACCCTTCCACTGGAGATGATTTCGTCCTGATGTTGAAGGAGCTGGAAATGCCAGACGGTACCCGTCGCCCATACAGCATAGGATTGACTGGTGGTCATCCGAGGGCACTCGATGGACTGTGCAAGCTTCTCTCCGTCGATATGCGCGTGATCGATCCAGCCTGGATCGGCATGAAACTGCGCAAGTTGATGAATTATGCAGAACCGCGCGGTGATTTCCTTGCCCGCGTGCCGGGACAGGCACGTCAGGCCAGCTTCCCGTCCACAGTCGCTTACATCGCCCAACTGGTCATCCATCGATACGCCATGCTGGGTATCCTGACGCCGGATGGCCATCCGGTCAAACCGCTGGGCGTGGTTGCCGACGAACCGGTTCGCGACGTCCGTCCGACCGTATTGAGAATGCCGGGCAAACTGTGTACCGAATGCGGCAATACGACGGTTATCCGCAAGGATGGCTGCGATTTCTGCACGGCTTGCGGGGCGATTGGTTCCTGCGGTTAAAAAACCGTCCTTAATTGACGAAAAATCCCTGTCGTCGTATCGTGAGAACGATACCGGCAGGGGTAATGAAATAGTCCACACCCTGGTAGTAATTACGCTGGCAGGGTGTTTTTTAAAGGGAACTCATCATGTAAGACATTAATCACAAGTTATTGGTATAGGCTGAATCAACCCTCTGGTACGCCAACGGTTACCGTTCACCAGGGATTCAAATAATATTCCATCAGATAATGTCAAATTGTCCGCATGGTCTGTCACTATAATTTGTGGACTAAAGCCATTTTTCAACTGAAGTTCATTACAGTAAATTGCCAGTTGGCTGAATAAGTTTTCAACGGCTTTGATATCTTCATCAATGGTTCTTTCTTTATCCGTTCGCTGGTCAGTTTCCTGGCTTTTTTGTTCTTCGAAGCTATCAAAAATATCGCGGTTAAAGTTAGGGAAATATACCTGAGTTGGCTGATCTATAAACAGTATTGAAGGGATGGCACATTTATCACCTAATTCAGCGAAATATTTATGCAATGCTAAAAATAGCGTTACGTGGCAGTACAGCCAGTTTGCACCACTACCCATTGACCGTAAATAGATTTTTTCGTTTTCAGAAGTCAAATGATATAAATCGAACGTTTCGAATGAGAAGTGAAGATTGATGGGTTTATAGCTGGCTTCGAAGTCGAAACGATTGCCAATATCCTTCATATATTCGTTAATCTTAGCCGACGCGTTTTCTAACCCTTTTTGTACATTGTATTTATCAAGTTTGTCGGTGATGTCCTTTATTTCTTTTCTTAGATCTTTAATTTGCCTGTCAAGAACTGCATCATCAGCCATGTTGATAGTGTCGAGAAGAGAAAATAACCTGGCTTTCTGCATCAAAATACTTTCATACAGGCTTTTTTGCTCTGCAAGCTGCTTTTCTGTTTTCTCAATTTCCGTTATTTGTTTGTTTAACTCGAATAAGGCACTTTTTACATCCTCAATATTGCGGTTTGTTTGAACCATTAACGATTCGAACTTTGCTTTCATGGGGCGTGCTTGAGCAAGATTACCCGATACTTTCGTGATGGCCTGCTTTAACCTTTCCGCACTTTGGCGCAAAGTATCTTGCTCAGTATGACAAAATGGACAGACAGAAGCAGATATATGAACATGTTCTGGTAAGCCAAACTGCTTTATGTTATCAACAAACCGTTTTTCCTCTCGAATATGTTTTTTAATTGAGTCCGTTTGGCTCTGTAACTTTCTTAGTTCAGCTGTTTTTTTGTTACGTTCCAGCTTTAACTGATTGTATCGTTGGATAATAGCATCGGAATTAGGATTAATTTTCTCGGGTACTATAATGACGTCGAGTTTATCTTTTGCATCTTGTGGGTGGAGAAGCACCTTTTCCAATGATAACGGTTGATCTTTAAACCCCATCAAAGCAAACAGCTGAACCAAAACTGGGCCAATGTTTTGTTTATAGCTTTCAGAGATACGCTTGTTCGTCTCTTTCTGGCGTTCCAAACTCCTGATGTCTGCGCCTAGTCGTTCTTTTTCTTGTGATAAGTGAAAGAACTGTTGATCGACGAGTCCTAAAAAGATCTTGGTGTGCTCAATTGCCTGATCTCGCTTTTCCTTTTCATCGAATCGGTAAAACAACGCATGTTTATTAGCAACAAGGTTTTGATGCTGAAGCATAAAAGATGAAAAACTGCGTACTGATGGTGTTGGAGCTTTTTGATTAAACCGCCGATTAGCTTTGGCAGCCAAAGATTCATCGACATCATCTATATCTAAGAAAAAATCTCTTATATGTTTCTTAAACTCGTCTAATGGGCGGAAATAACTGCTATTAAAATAATCACGGACAATATCGCCAGAATTGAATGTCTCCACTCGACGAAAGAAGGCTTTCGAGGTGATCTCAGGATTACGCGCAATCACCATATCTTGATTGTTAACAGCAAGCCCGACATAATAAATCGCAGCACTTGAGGTGATAACCCCTTTGGGAATGGTGTTTTCGCTACTACCAAAGCAATAGTCAAAAATTTCGATTAATGCACTTTTACCCGTTGATGATTTACCAGTGACAACATTTAGCCCATTTTTAAAATTAACTGGATGCTTGTTCCCTTGTTTATCAATAACGCCAATTTCATGAATTAATGTTTTCATCGCGGTTTCACTCCTAGAAACGTATAAATCTCGATCACTGAGTGACCACTGAGTAATCGCCCTAACTTCTTTGCACTTTTTTGACTTGTAAAAACTGAATCTGAACTATCACATGGGCGAAAGGATAAATTTTTTTCGTTAATAGATAACCAGTCATTGGTTAAGCAGTAGTGAATGCATTGCTCGGTTAATGTTTGAAATACGTCTATTCTCTCTTGTAGATCATAGAGTTTAGTTCGATCAAAGAAAATAGACCAAATAGAGCTTTGTTTTTTATCTCCAAATACAGCACCAGAAATTTTTTTACCAAAAATAGGATGACTACATAATGGGATAACTAAAGGAGCGAGTAAAAGGTTACTTTCTGACTCATCTATAGATGTGTAAAACGAGGCTAGGTGCGGCCCATATTTAAACGGATTGTACTTTAATTCGTAGAGGGCATCGACAATACTGCTCATGGTTTAACTCTCCATTTTAAATTATGAGCTTCATTATCCATTGCGTCGTGTATCAGGCCATTTTTGTATTCTATTGGGGGAAAATTGTTACCCATATTCAGTGGCTGTTCACCCATAGTTTTGTTATAAAGCAGTTTTGAACTTTTAATTGGATCCGTTGCTTCGAGTTGAGCGCTTGAATGAGCAAGTTTAAATTTTTTAACCAATTGGTTTTGATAAGAAAGCGTTTTGTCTTTATACAATGGATTTTCATCCGATTGCTCAAGAAAAGAGTTTTGTAACTCAAGCCAGTTACCCACAGCATCAGGTATCATCTCATGATATTCAATTTCAGCAATTTTTTGTACGAACGGCCTGTTTTGATGTTCCCCAACTTCCTGTTCAGAAGCCTCATTACCGGAAAAGACCGGAAAGGTAAATTCCTTTTTACATAAAAGTGCAGTTAATTCTTCGCACTTCGCTGAAAATTTCTGATACTTAATCCTCCACGATTGCTGAGTTGCCTGCGCGTATACAAAACCAATAAGGCCATCAAGGTAACTGTTTCGGTTATTCTGAGGAATACCTGGTAGTTTAGAAAATATCTGTTTTTTAAGGTCTTGTGGATTATCTGCTTGTGTGAATAAGGTGACTTTACTAAGTACACTTTCAAGTAATAACTCATCTGATGCTATCACCGCTTTCTGTAACTTTATGATCTCCGATGGTTTATCGGCATTAAGCTGCCCTTCAGTACGCTCTGAAAAAATGTCTTTTAGTATTTTCAAGCGTTGCCCAGCACTTTGTGTATTCCAGTCTTTTAGGCGAGTCGTTGCACCAAACTCTTGGGTGGTGTGGAGCACTAAAACGCCGTATTGCTTGTGATCAAACTCTGGCGCAAGCCAGTTCTTGAGCGTTTTCCATAGGTTTTCGTGGTGGTCAGTGAGTGGCGCTGCGTAATTTTTCACTTCAGTTTGAGTAGAAGCCGAAGTATCTGGCGAATTCAAGCTGACGTCACCGTCTTTTTCGAACCAAATCGACTCCCCTTCTTCAAGAGAAAAGCACTTATCCAAGCCAATTAGTACTTGGTAATGAAAGGCTGAAGCAGTTGTTAATGCTGCATTCTTAGTTTGATCACTACTCATACACTCTCCTTAGAATTGGCCTTTAAAGACTGAATCAAGAATTAATACTTTAAGTGACCGTCAATTAGCTCTTACTTGATTTCTGCAGTTTCTTCATCGGTCGGCTTGCCGAAATCGAAATCAACGATGCCAGAGTCAGGATCGCCCTTATTGATGAGAATTATTTTGGACGAGACAGACAAATCCTTGCGGAAATTCAAATGATAACTTTTCTTCCAGAGCAACGAAATTTTTTGGAATGATTTTTGTAGATTTGATTTTAGATCTTTTTATATTATTCCCATTTAATAAGTTAATTTTAGCAATATATATATTTTTGTTCACCTGTAGCATAAAAGATGGGCTGCTTATTAGACTATTTTTATGTATATTATAGAACTTCGAGGAAAATAACAGTCTAAAAACTATTCTTTAGCTGGCGGTGTCGCTACTCGCAAATCGCTTCTGTAATTGGCGTACCGAAACAGAAAGTGTTTTACCAGTTTTTGGCAGTATCCTATTTCTAAGATTATCCCGAAAATTTGTTTCTGTCATCAAACTGGTTTTAGCTTGTTTTTGAGAGTATTTGGAAAGGTGATCAGCAACGGCGCTTAAAGATCAATTTTGGTTGGCGAGATAATTTGTTACGAAAATTGGTCTTAAAAGCAGCGCGTTTTTTCGTGATTGTTAGAAGTGATTCTCTGCGTAGTGTGCAGACAATTCTCATAATTATGTCGGTCAGATTTAGTTGAGCCTTAATCTCCACCCAAAAATCAGTTCTTGTAAAATGAGGGGCTTAGATTTCTTATGGCGGAGGAGGTGCAAAATGGATTCGAGTGTCACGAAAAATGCAGGCCGTTTTACCGGTTTTGCCGATGTGTACGATCAGGCCAGACCGGCCATGCCGTTTTATCCCGTTAAAATTATCCGGACTTATCTGGGGAAAATACCACAGCATGTCGTCGATTTGGGTTGTGGAACAGGTTTGTCCTCGCTGGTCTGGAAAGGACATTGTGAGGAATTGACAGGTATTGAGCCAAGCGACGATATGCTTGCGCTCGCAAGATTGAAAGAAACAGTGGGGATTTCTTTCAGAAAAGGTTTTTCAGGGGCGACAGGGCTGGAAAACGCTTCAGTGGATGCTGTTGTCTGTTCCCAGTCTTTTCACTGGATGGAACCGGAATCCACGCTGGCCGAAGTCAATCGTATTCTCAAGCCGGGCGGTGTTTTTGCGACAGTCGATTGTGACTGGCCTCCTGCTTGCCACTGGCAGGCAGAAAAAGCCTATACAGAACTTTTCAGAAAAGTGCTGGAGATAGAGGAAACAAACCCGGATGTCAGGGATTCATTTGTGCGCTGGAACAAGGAAGGGCATCTGGCCAATATCCGCCGAAGCGGGTATTTCACCTATGCAAGGGAAATCGTTTTTTCCAATACGGAAAGGTGTACTCCAGAACGGCTTGTAGAGCTAGCCAAAAGCCAGGGAGGCTTGCAGACGATTCTGAAAAAAGCGCCTGAATTGATCGAAAAGGATGTCAAGGCCTTTGAAGAAGTTGTTTTCGCTACGTTCGTTCCGGATGTATTCGACATCGATTTCGGCTATCGAATGAGGATCGCCGTCAAATAAAAGTTTTTCGGGAGTGAGAACTATTTGCCTGCCTATATGTTTTTTCGGCATGCATTTTTTATCCCTGTCCAATTTCATGCAGAAAAATCAAAAGAGAAAATGACGGGATGTTTCTCAAAATTCATACCGGATTGAATTTGTTTTGCCTCAATCGTCACATGCAGAATTGAGACTAGGATTGAAGGACGGTGGATATCCGTTTTACGTTCTTTGTAAATTGACATCGGTTTCTGGTCAATTTGAATCCTTCTTTTTCTCCATTTTGAATTCCGAACATTTTTCGTGAGACAAGCATGTTATCGAATACGTATATCCGGATTGTCTGTGCCAATGAAAATAACCGGATAAGAAGATTGCTTGAACGCCTTCGTGGTGATGCGGACAAAATGGCTGTTATGGATGGGGCTGCGGACCTGAAAGCACGGGTTGAAAAAACTGAGCTGGAGCGCAAAACAAGACGTTTCGACAAATATATTTTGCCTTTCGTAAAAGCCGATGATTCCAGAAACGCTCTCGTCGAAAAAATGGATGCAATCAGGAAAGATATTTCGGTTTGCGTTGTCTTGCTGTTATCTGTCCTGAAAGAAGCAATCGATCACGGAATAATTGACAGGCAGGTTTTTGCGCCGGAAATCAAAAGATATTGCGACCTGAACGGCAAATTGCTCGAGTATGAAGAAAGCGGATTGGACGTATCTGACAGGGGAGGTGTAACGGAAGATGGCTGGTTTGCGCTGGCCGAGAGTTTTATTAAAGAAGATAAAGAACTTTTTGATGGTAAGTATTTGAATGAAAAAGAGGTATTGAATATGATTCCGCAAAGCTCTGTCTGGCGGCAAGCTGGCGAAAAATCGGAATACAGGGTATAATACAAGGTCTGCCATTCGAATTGTTTACCCAATAATTCGAACCTTTTTTCAGGATGGAGCAGAATGGTTGCGTGATGGTATCGATTCGCGTGACTCAGGAATGGCCACACCGGTTTACCTTAATCGGGCAATAACCGGATCGGGTGGTTCCTATTATCTCAAAAAGATTTTACAGAAAGGTTTGTTATGAAGAAATCAATGTCCAGGGCACATGCCGATCATTTGAAAAGATGCTATATGAGCATGGGCCTCGATCATGAAATTATGCTTGGCTTGCAGAGTCAAAGAGCTCAGGCTTACGATTTGCTTGCCAATATCCATACTCAGGTAGCGACACAGGACACTCCGGCAAATGACTGCTGCAAACTGTCCCATTGCAGTTGTGCCAATTCCTGATCATTCCTGATATTGTTGCCGTTTGACTATTTCGGTCACAGGCACATCTGACTACTGTCCCCGATGGATTGTTATGCCAGATTGGTTTTTTGCATTTGAAGGCATAAAATCTGTCGTGGTTACCAGTAGTATCTTTTCCTTCCCTCATTTTCTGTTATCGTCGTTTGCCGACATTTTGTCGACCTAAACGCGTCATAAATTCAACTTTCGAAAAAAATGTTTATTTTTTTTAACAAGAAAAAGCTAATTTTCCTCCCGTCTTGATATCATGTCCTTTTTTATGAAACCGGATTCCTGGGTTTATGCTGAATTTTCTATTAAATTGTTTCCGTAAAAAGCGTCAGAAAGCTATCCCGCAGCCGGTTGTCCGGAAAGAGCCATCTGAATCGCAGCTTGCCAAACAGGAGGCTTTGCAGCAGGCGGAACAATTGTCGGGTGACGATTTGCTGATTGCGGATTTTGTTCTGCAATGCAAGTTTGCCGATGCACGCTTCATTGCTGCACGAAAAATTCAGTCTAAAGATGCGCTGGAAAAAGTCAGGGCAGCAGTCGTCAAAACGGATCGACGTGTTTACCGCCTCGTGCAAACCTGTTTGAATGAACTGGCTTTTTCCGACAAATTTTTTGCAGATGTCGGGGCGTGTATTGAAAAAGCGGCACGTCTGGTACAGGAACCCGGTCTGACTCCCAATCTTGTGGCGGAACTGGATCGCGAGTGGAAAGTGATCACGTCAGCTGACAACGGTCTTTTGTCTTCGGAATTGCTGGCCCAGTTCAATTCCCTTCATTCTCAACTGACTTCCAGACTGGCTCTTCAGGTGGAGTTGCAACGGGAATTGAAAGCGGCAGATGGCCGGCTTTCGGAAATCGGAATTGACAGCAGTTTGACGCCCGATGAACGTTTAGCCGTACTGGAAGAAATCGCTACCAGGATGAATGGCTGGAAACAGTCGTCTGAATGGCTTTCGTTGCCGCGTCAGGTTTTTCCCGCTCTTGAATCAAAGCTTGAAGCCCTGAAAGGGCAGTCCGATATTTATGCAGAGGAATTTCAGTCTGTAGCGGAACGTGTCGGCTGGCTGGAAAAATGGGAGCAGCTTGATTCGGCGGAACTGAAAAAAAATGAACTCGAAAAAATCTGGAAAGATTTGCCGAAGTTACGTAATGCTGAAAAGCGTTCTGAACTCGACGAGCGTTATCAGAATGTTTTGTGCCGTGCGATTGTCGAGATTGCCGATATCGCCACAATACTGCCACAACTGGATTTGCCCGACAATGAAGCCCTGAAATATTTCGATGAGCACTTTACGGGGATGCAACAGGCAGTCGAAGCTGGTCTGGCACAGGAAGCGTTCACTCATGAAGAAGCCTTGAGCCGTATTGATCTCGACAAGCTGGGTTTGTCCGACGAACGGCGGAATCAATTGACCCGGACAAGAAGCGAAATCCGTCGCCTGAAAGGCTGGGCAAAATGGGGTGGCCAACAATCCCGTGAAAAACTCATCCGCTTTGTCGAATCCCTGGCCGAACAGGATTTGTCGATTGACGAACTTTCATCTTCCATCGTGAATGCGCGTGAACAGTGGAAGTCACTGGCTGCCGTATCTGGCGCTGCCGCCAGAGCACAGTGGGTCGAGTTCGACACCTTGTGCAATCGTGCTTATGAACCTGTTCTGGAACATGCCAGAAAACAGGCTGAAGAACGTCAGGAAAATGTTCAGAAAGCCGAAGTCATGATCGAAAATGTCAGAGCATTCATTAACACTCTTGACCCGATATTTTTCGATCCGGAAAACCAGGACAAGGACTGGAAAACGATCATCAATTATTATCGCCAGATTTCGCAGGTCTGGCGCCAGATCGGAATGGTTGGAAAGGCTGAAAAGAAAAGGCTGGATGACGCTTTTTCAACGGCATTGCAACCTGTGAGAGATGCACTTTACCGGCAATCGCAACTCGAAATCGAAATGAGAGAGCAGTTGATCGAGGAAGTGCGTGGAATTGATCCGGATAGCAGGGATTCCGGAAAACTGCTGAAGGCGGTTCAGCAAAAATGGCAAACAGCAGCCAAAAATTTTCCCCTGGACAACCGGGAAGACAAAAAACTCTGGTCCCGTTTTCGTGAAGTTTGCGAAAATCTTCACGACAGACGCATGGAAAAGAACAAGGCGGCTGATAGTGAAAGACATGAACATCTCGTTCAGAAAGAAGCTGTTTGCATGGAGCTGGAATCCATGGACATGACCGATGCCGGTAGCATGGAAAAACAGTTAGGCGCGCTTTTGAAACAATGGACAAACATCGGCAATGTTCCAAGAGAGTCCGAAACGGAACTTCAAAAAAGGCTGGATATGGCCGTTTCTGCGGTCAGGGATAAAATTGCACAATTGAAAGCGGAGAAAATGCAGTCTGCATTGAAGTCGCTTCCTGAAAAGCTCAGGCTCTGTTCGGAAATCGAGAGCCGGATGGCAGCGGTTTGCCAGAATGCAGAGGATGTGTCTCTGGATATGTCTGTCGACGAAAAATACGATATGGCATGGAAAGCTTTGCCTTTACTGCCTGACAAGCTCGAAAACGTTTTGTCACATCGTTTTTATAATGGCCTTAAAGCGATGGCGAGCCTCAATATCGGCTATGGAAAGCGTCTGGCCGACAATGTATTGTCTTTGAAAGAAAATATCCTGCGTTGCGAGATCGTTTATGGGCTCGACAGTCCTGCCGATTTGATGCAGGAACGGATGCAGATGCAGGTGAAGGTATTGCAGGATTCGCTTGGAGGCGATCACCTCCAGAGTGAAGAAGTCATGAAACAGCTTCTGGAATTACCGGCGCTCATGGATGACGGCGATATTCAAAGGGTAAGCAATCTGATTGTCGAATTGAAAAAACCCGGTTAAACCGGGTTTTTTCTCTGTTTGCCTCTTATAGTTCAGTGAATCGTATTGCCAGTACTGCTGTTTGAGTCAGGTGAAAAGATTTCAGCGCAATCGTCTTTGTTGAACGGGTAGGACTGTCCGCAAAAATCACAAGCGATCGATAAATCTCCCTGTTCGGCAAGCGCATCGTTAACTTCCTTTTCTCCCAGCATTTTGAGCATATGCGCGACCTTGTCGCGGCTGCAGGTACATTGGAATACCGGAGTCAGCGGGTCGAACATGTATACGTCTTCATCCCAGAAAAGCCGGTGTCTCAATGTGTCGACGTCTGTTTCCAGCATTTCCTTTGGTTTTAAAGTAGAGGCCAGCGCGGCAAGATGTTGCCATGCATTTTCTTCCTCATCATTTTTTTCGCTGATGCCGTCAGCACCGGTTTTCGACGGCATCTTCTGCAGGAGCAGCCCCCGTATGACTTCTTTGTCTGCTGCAACCTGGATACGGGTATCCAGCTGTTCGGATTGTTTCATATAGTTTTCAATCACATGTGCAATGGTATCGCCTTCCAGCGAGACAATGCCTTGATAGGGTTGTTGACCCGGAACCTTGTCGTGAGGGTCAAGGGTGATGACGAAACGACCTTTGCCATGTACATTGATGAGGTCAGTAAAAGTGGCATCATCGCTGATGACTGCTTCTGAATCCAGTTTGGCCGTTGCACGGATATGCAGAGCGGAATCGCATTCGACAACGAGAAGGCGAACGGGGCCGTCTCCCTGAATCTGAAGGATCAGGGCACCATTGAATTTGATATTGCCGCACAAAAGGGCAGCTGCACCGATCATTTCGCCCAAAAGACGTGTAACGGAAAATGGATAATGATGATTGGATTGTATCTGTTTCCAGGCTTCGGTCATTTCAACGAATTCACCGCGTACAGCGGCCTGCTGGAAAAGAAATTTCTGAAGTTGGTCTGTCATGCTGAATGTTCCGTTTTGAAAGTGCGGATTTTACCGCGGGTAGGGTACATATGGTAAAAAGTCTTCACTTCGCTGAAGTTTCATCAATGTTACGGATCTGTGCTTCTTCACGTTCGATTTTTTCAAGCTTGTCGAGAAAACGCTGTTTGTTCCAGACGTAATGATCGGCTGCCCTCGGCATTTTGGCCGCCACTTTTTCGTCCATCGTTCTGATGGCCCGTGCCGGAGCACCCATCAATACCTTGTTCGGCTCGAAGGTCTTGTTTTCAGTCACCAGCGATCCGGCGCCGACCAGACAGTTTTCCGGAATGACGGAACCGTTCATGACCGTTGCACGAATGCCGATCATTGTGCCATCCATGACGGTACAGCCATGCAGCATGGCCATGTGTCCGACGGTGACGTTTTTTCCCAGTGTGAGAGGACGGCCGGGGTCGGCATGAAGAACGGCGCCATCCTGGATGTTGGAGTTTTCTCCGATGACAATCTGGTCGTTATCGCCCCGGATAGTCACGTTATACCAAATGGAGGCGTGAGCCCCGATGATGACGTTGCCGATGATAGTGGCATTTTCAGCAATGAATGCGGTTGGATGAATTTGCGGCGTGTGCGCGCCCAGTCGATAAATGGCCATTTGAGAAGCTGCTCCGGATTGAAATCGAATTGAGTCGCTTATTGTACCTTTCCCCGTGGCAGAGTCATCAGGCAGAAATAAAATTTCAATATACTGGGTGGACAAGAAAATTATTTATAAAATTTCATTTTTTTCGTCTCGGCTTATTTTCAATCGGGTCAGCTTGATTATAATGACCTGTTTTGACTCTTAACGAATTGAATGTGCCAATGAAAGCGTCGCGTACCGAATTTGTGAATCTGAACAATATGCGTTTGTGTATGCGTCACTGGGGTGACCCCGATGCGCCAAAACTGTTCATGGTCCACGGCTGGATGGATATTTCCGCTTCTTTCCAGTTTATCGTGGATGCAATGAAACGCGACTGGCATGTCATCGCTCCCGATTTGAGAGGGTTCGGACAGTCAGAGTGGGCTGTTGGGGGGTACTGGTTTCCGGATTATCTGGCTGACCTTGAAGCGATGCTGAATCACTATTCGCCAGATGAACCGGTACGACTGCTGGGACATAGCCTGGGTGGCAATATCACCAGTGTCTATTCTGGCGTTCGGCCATCCCGTGTGGCCCAACTGATCAGCCTGGAAGGGTACGGGATTGTTGAAAACAGGCCTGAAATGGCGCCGGAAAGACTGGAAAGATGGCTTGATGCCAGAAAATATCCGGAACGGTTAAGATCGTATCCCGACAAGGAGGCGGTTGCGGATCGCCTTCAGCAAAACAACTCGCGTCTGACCCGGGAACGCGCCAGATTTCTGGCAGATTACTGGTCAGAAGAGAGCGAGAAGGGAGAACGGATCATCATGGCCGATCCCAAACATAAATCCCTTCCGGTTTTATCCCGTCTGGATGAAATTCTTTCCTGCTGGAGCCGGATCGAAGCGAGGGTGCTGTTTGTGGAAGGCAAACATTCCCTTCTTGGCATCCGGATGAAGGATCAGGCGAAGGCGCAGGAAGAAATCAGACGCCGTGCCGCCTATATCAAGGACGTTCGCATCGCGCTGGTGGACGATGCCGGGCACATGCTCCAGCACGATCAGCCGGAAGTTGTTGCGGGACTGATTGACGGGTTTCTGGTTTAAGAGGAGCAGTTATCTCAATGCAAGCTTTGACCAATCGTCGTAAAATATGTCTTTATAAAATCAGGTTATATTTATTATGCTGAATTTCGATCTTCACTCTCATTCCCGGGTATCGGACGGGGTTTTGTCTCCGACCGAACTGGTTGAGCGCGCTCACGCCAACGGGGTCAAGGTTCTGGCACTGACCGACCATGATGAGGTGGGGGGAATTACAGAAGCGAAAAAGGCGGCAGCGAAACATGGAATCCAGCTGGTTTCAGGAGTGGAAATTTCGATAACCTGGGCCGGAACATCGATTCATATTGTCGGCTTGAATGTCGATGAAAACGATCCGGTCCTTATCGGAAATCTGCGCAGAAACCGGTCAGGTCGTATTGAACGGGCACAGCGTATGGGGGAAAGGCTGGCGGAGCTGGGCGTTGCGGGAGCGTACGAGGGTGCCCTGAAATACGTAACGAATCCGAGCCTTATTTCCAGAAAGCATTTTGCCCGTTTTCTGGTAGAAAGCGGTGTCTGCTCCAATATCCCCAGTGCCTTCGACCGTTTTCTTGGAGACGGAGCTCCCGCCTATATCCGGCATCAGTGGGCGACGCTGACTGAATCGATGGAGTGGATTCTGAATTCAGGTGGTATCGCTATTGTGGCGCATCCCGGACGCTATCCGTTGAAAGATGTGGCGCTTTACGCATTTCTGGACGAGTTCAAGCAATTGGGCGGTACCGGTATAGAAGCGGTGACCGGAAGCCACAGCCCGGATCAGTACCTCGAATTTTCGCGTCTGGCCAAACGGTATGGACTGCAGGTTTCAGCCGGATCGGATTTTCATGCCCCGGGTGAATCGCCTGTCGATGTCGGTTGTCTTCCAGATTTCCCGTGCCCGGTTGAACCCGTCTGGAAAGACTGGAAATAGTTTTTGCCGCGTCTGTTACGGTTTGAAACGATAAAAAGGCTGCACGAACACGGTTTTGCCGTTATATTTCTCCATCTTGTGCAAAATATTAATGGAACAGCCTCTTTTCGGTGTCAAGATTCACTGGAATGTCTTGAATTTTCCGTAAGCGGACTTATGTACTGTTTTCCTGTAAAAATCATTGAATAGCGGAATCAACTCATGAAAAGAATATTTCTCTTTCTGGCAACCAATCTGGCCGTACTTCTGGTCATGTCGATTGTGCTGTCGCTTTTGGGCGTCAACCGTTATCTGTACGGCACGGGGCTGAATCTGGGTAATCTGCTTGTATTTTCGCTGGTGATCGGATTTACCGGATCAATTATTTCGCTTTTGATCAGCAAACCCATGGCGAAGTGGTCAACTGGCGCACGTGTCATTACGACACCCACCAATTCGACGGAAAACTGGCTTCTCTCGACGGTGGGCAAATTGTCCCGGGAAGCCGGAATCAATATGCCTGAAGTTGCTGTTTACGATGGCGAACCGAATGCATTTGCAACCGGTGCTTTCAAGAATTCGGCTCTGGTGGCTGTTTCGACCGGTTTGCTGCAAGGTATGAACCATGAAGAAATCGAGGCTGTACTTGGACATGAAATCGCCCACGTCGCCAATGGTGACATGGTGACGCTGACCCTGATTCAGGGCGTTTTGAATACGTTCGTAATTTTCCTTGCACGGATTGTCGGCTTTTTTGTGGACAATCTTCTCTCACGCAATTCCGAAAACAGCGGTGGCCGCGGAGTAGGTTATTTTTTGACAGTTATCGTTTGTGAAATCCTCTTTGGCGTTCTGGCTTCGATTATCGTTGCCTGGTTTTCGCGATATCGTGAATATCGTGCCGACGCCGGTTCAGCCAGATTGCTTCACAACAAGCAGCCGATGATCCATGCCCTGATGCGTCTGGGACATATGGAAGCGGGCGATTTACCGAAAAACGTCGCAATGGCAGGTATTAACAGCCGGAGTGGCCTGGCAGCGCTTTTTGCGTCCCATCCACCGATTGAAAAAAGGATTGAAGCCCTGCAAAGTGCCAGTGTCCGATAAACGGACGCTATAACGGAAAGTTGAAAATGACCAGTCTTTATTTGGAAATTCATCCAGTCGATCCACAAGACCGACTGATAAAAAAAGCGGCCGATATCATTCGTGCCGGAGGTGTCATTGTTTTGCCAACAGATTCGAGCTATGCGCTGGTCTGCCGTCTCGACGACAAGGCGGCAGTGGACCGAATCAGGCAGATTCGCCAGATCGACGAACGCCATCTCCTGACTTTGTTGTGCCGGGATTTGAAAGAAGTCGGATCTTACGCTCAGGTGGACAATGGTTCGTACCGTCTTCTGAAATCAGCTACGCCGGGTGCGTTTACTTTTATTCTTCGGGCGTCGAAAGAAGTACCGCGCCGTCTGTCCCATCCATCCCGGAAAACGATCGGTTTGCGTATTCCAGACAACCGGATCGTTCAGGCGCTGCTGGATGAACTTGGCGAACCCCTGATCGGAACAACCGTTATCCTTCCCGGTGAGGAAGACCCCTATACCGAAGGAGATGTCATACAGGAAAGGCTGGAAAAACTGGTCGATGCTGTTGTGAATGGCGGCGCCTGCGGATTGTTGCCGACGACGGTGGTCGATCTGACCGGCAGGGAAGCCGAGCTGGTACGTAGCGGTAAAGGTGATCCGACCCTGATCGGCTTGTAATATTTTTGAATGTTGACATATGGCCGGTTTTGCCGGTCTTGGCACTTTGGGGAATTTTAAATGGATAATATTCTGGAAACAGCCATTGTATGGGCAATTCCCCTGTTGTTTGCGATCACACTGCATGAAGCATCACATGCCTTTGTAGCCAAATATCTGGGAGATTCGACCGCCTACGTGCAGGGACGAATGACCTTGAATCCCATCAAGCATATTGACCCGCTGGGAACGGTCATTATTCCGGTTGCCCTGATCATGTTAGGTAGCCCGTTCATTTTCGGTTACGCCAAACCTGTTCCGGTCAATTTCGGCCAGTTAAGGCATCCACGTCGCGATTCCGCTCTGGTTGCGCTTGCCGGGCCTGCTTCAAATCTGTTTATGGCGCTTTTGTGGGCCATCCTGAAAATCATTCTGCTTGCCACGCATGTCCAGAGCGGACTTTTCCTCCAGATGGCAGAAATCGGGATAATCGTAAACCTGGTTCTTTTCGCTTTCAATCTTTTCCCATTGCCTCCTTTGGACGGAGGCCGCATAATGACAAGTCTGTTGCCGATGAATCTGGCCTACAAGTTCGCACAGATTGAACGTTATGGCTTTTTCATCGTACTCGGACTGGTTTATCTGGGACTGACGACTTACTGGATGCGTCCGGTCATGGCTTTGGGCCGATGGGTCGTCAATCTGTTTTTATATCCTTTGATTCATTTACTCACTTAGTCATTCATTATGTATCCTGATCGAGTTGTTTCCGGCATGCGCCCGACCGGTGCGCTGCATCTTGGCCATTATCACGGCGCCATCAAAAACTGGGTTCGCATTCAATCTGAAGTGGAAAGTCTCTTTTTCGTTGCAGACTGGCATGCCCTGACGACCCATTACGATGAAGTGGAATCAATCGAAAAGAATGCGTGGGAAATGGTGATTGACTGGCTGGCTGCCGGAATCGATCCGGAAAAAGCTACGATTTTCATTCAGTCCAAAGTTCTGGAACACGCCGAACTGACCTTGCTCATGAGCATGTCCACACCGCTTTCCTGGCTCGAACGGGTGCCCACTTATAAAGACCAGATCCAGAAACTGGCACACAAGGATTTGACTACTTATGGTTTCCTCGGCTATCCGCTGATGATGGCAGCTGACGTATTGGTTTACCGTGCCAACAAGGTTCCAGTCGGCGAGGATCAGTTACCGCATATGGAAATCATGCGCGAACTGGCGCGTCGTTTCAATTACATGTACGGCCGCGAAAAAGGGTTCGACGAAAAAGCACAGGAAAGTGCGAAAAAACTGGGCAAGCAGCCAGCAAAAGTATTTCTGGAACTGCGAACCGAGTATCAGGAAAAGGGCAATACTGAAGCGCTGGAAAAAGCTCAGGCCATGCTGGATCAGGCTGGCAGTCTTTCTACTGCAGACAGGGAATTGCTGTACGGTTATCTGCTCGGCAGCCGCAAGCAGATTCTGGCCGAACCTCAGGCACTGTTGACTGAAGCATCCCGTCTTCCGGGACTGGATGGCGCGAAAATGTCGAAAAGCTACGGCAATACGATTGCCCTGCGCGACGACAAGGAAACGATTTCACAGAAAATCAGGACGATGCAGACTGATCCGGCGCGGGTCAGGCGGACCGATCCGGGCGATCCTGACAAATGTCCGGTCTGGCTGTTCCATGAGGTATATTCCGACGATGAAACGAAGGAATGGGTTCAGAAGGGATGCCGCTCGGCCGGAATTGGTTGCATACAGTGCAAACAGCCGATTATCGATGCTGTTGTGCGCGAGCTGGAACCGATGCAGGAACGGGCACAGCAATATATTGCCAAACCGAAACTGGTACGTGAAATAGTTGAACACGGTTGCGAAAGGGCGCGCAAGCTGGCCGGCGAAACGATGCGTGACGTTCGCGAAGCGATGGGCTTGGGGTATTCGGAAAAATAACGGATCGGGTGTTTGCTGGCATATTTATTCTCGGATATAATTGGATAGCTAAACGAATTCAATCATTACCGTAGCGCCTGCGTCGTTTGACCCCAAATAAAATTTGAATCAAGCCCCCGAACGGGTAAAAACCCTGTTCGGTAGATTGATGCGGCCCAGTGAGTCAGTGCTGTTGCGGTAACACTAAAAGGAGTTACCTTGCAATTCCCTTTCGGTCAACAGGTTCCAGCCGTTTTGGCGCTTGCAGACGGCACTGTTTTTCACGGCTATTCCATTGGCGCCTCAAGTGAAACTGCCGGAGAAGTTGTTTTCAACACTTCCATGTCGGGTTATCAGGAAATTCTGACTGATCCGAGCTACAGCGGCCAGATCGTCACTCTGACTTATCCCCATATCGGCAATACAGGTGTCAATCCTGAAGATGTCGAGTCCAGAAAAATTCAGGCAGCCGGCTTCATCGTCAAGGATGTCCAGCCGGTCATTTCCAATTTCCGGGCAACCAAATCCCTGCCGGATTACCTGAAAGATGAAAAAATCGTTGCCATTGCCGGTATCGATACACGCAAACTGACCCGTATCCTGCGGGAAAAGGGCAGCCAAAGCGGTGCTATCGTCGTCGGTGGCGATGAAAAGAGAGCGATCGAGTTGGCAAAAGCCTGTTCAGGTCTTTCCGGTCAGGATCTTGCCAAAGAGGTCACGACGGATAAGGCCTACGAGTGGACGGAAGCCGGATGGGAACTCGGTACAGGTTATAAACAGCTGGGTGATTCTAAATATCACGTCGTCGCTTTCGATTTTGGCGTCAAACGCAATATCCTGCGCATGCTGACGGATCGTGGCTGCAAAGTGACAGTGCTGCCTGCCCAGTCGACGGCAGCAGACGTCATGAAACTGTCTCCGGACGGTGTCTTCCTGTCGAATGGTCCTGGCGATCCACAGCCTTGTACCTATGCGATTGAAGCAGCTCGTGACCTGATTGAAAAGGGCGTTCCGACTTTCGGTATCTGTCTTGGTCATCAGATCATGGCGCTGGCTGCCGGTGCAAAAACGCAGAAAATGAAATTCGGCCATCATGGCGCAAACCATCCTGTGCAGGATATCGAAACAGGCAAGGTGTTGATCACTTCACAAAATCATGGTTTCGCGGTCGATGAATCGACATTGCCAGCCAATTGCAAGGTGACGCACAAATCCCTGTTTGACGGTTCACTTCAGGGTTTTGCCCGAACGGACAAGCCGGCTTTCTGTTTTCAGGGCCATCCCGAGGCTTCTCCGGGGCCGGGTGACGTCGATTACCTCTTCGACCGGTTTGTCGGTTTGATGGAAACAGCGAAGAAAAGCAAATAATCAAAAGCCGGACTGGCAGGATGCCAATCCGGCAAAGCAGTAAAAAGAGCAGAGCAACTCCTCACCGTATCCGGTGGAGTGACAACAGATACAAATGCGGAAAATATGCCAAAACGTACAGACATCAAAAGCATTCTCATCATTGGCGCCGGCCCTATTATCATTGGACAGGCTTGTGAATTCGACTATTCCGGCGCCCAGGCTTGCAAGGCTTTAAGAGAAGAAGGTTACAAGGTTATTCTCGTCAACAGCAATCCGGCGACGATCATGACCGATCCTGAAACGGCGGACGTGACCTTTATCGAACCGATTACATGGAAAGTCGTTGAACGGATTATCGAACAGGAACGTCCGGACGCCATTCTGCCGACGATGGGTGGCCAGACGGCGTTGAACTGTGCGCTTGACCTGTTCCGCAACGGCGTACTGGAAAAATACAATGTCGAACTGATCGGCGCGTCCCCTGAAGCGATCGACAAGGCGGAAGACCGCGCGAAGTTCAAGGAAGCGATGACAAAGATCGGCCTTTCTTCCGCACGTTCCGGTATTGCCCATACTCTGGATGAAGCATGGGATGTCCAGAAACAGCTTGGTTTCCCGGTCATTATCAGACCGTCGTTCACTCTGGGTGGAACCGGTGGCGGCATTGCCTACAACGAAGAGGAATTCGAAACGATTTGCAGGCGTGGTCTGGAGGCATCGCCAACTAATGAGCTTCTCATTGAAGAATCGCTGATCGGCTGGAAAGAATTCGAAATGGAAGTCGTCCGCGACCGCGTGGACAATTGCATTATCGTTTGCTCGATTGAAAACCTTGACCCGATGGGCGTTCACACCGGTGATTCGATCACCGTGGCACCGTCCCAGACATTGACGGACAAGGAATACCAGATCATGCGCAATGCTTCTATTGCCATTTTGCGTGAAATCGGTGTCGATACTGGCGGTTCCAATGTCCAGTTTGCGATCAATCCGAAAGACGGTCGCATGATCGTCATCGAAATGAATCCACGTGTTTCCCGTTCTTCAGCACTGGCATCCAAGGCAACAGGTTTCCCGATTGCCAAAGTGGCCGCCAAGCTGGCTGTCGGATTTACGCTGGATGAATTGCGCAACGACATTACCGGCGGCGCAACACCTGCCTCGTTCGAACCGACTATCGATTATGTCGTTACGAAAGTGCCCCGTTTCACGTTCGAGAAATTCCCTTCCGCCGATTCCCATCTGACAACCCAGATGAAATCGGTTGGCGAAGTCATGGCGATTGGCCGTACTTTCCAGGAATCGTTCCAGAAAGCGCTACGTGGTCTTGAAGTGGGTGTTGAAGGCATGAACGAAAAGACCCGCGATCATGAAGTCATCAAGGAAGAGCTGGGCGAGCCGGGACCGGAAAGAATCTGGTACGTCGGTGATGCATTCGCGCAGGGATTCACAATGGAAGAAGTCCAGAAACTGACGCATATCGATCCGTGGTTCCTTTCGCAGATCAAGGAAATCGTCGACATCGAATTGTGGCTTGACCAGCAAAAAGTCGAGGATCTGGACAAGGACACGCTGTTCAAACTGAAGCAGAAAGGCTTTTCCGACAAACGTCTGGCCTGGCTGTTGAAAACGACTGACAAGGACATTCGTGGCAAACGTCATGCATTCGGTATCCGGCCGGTTTACAAACGGGTCGATACCTGTGCAGCGGAATTCGCCACAAACACGGCTTATATGTATTCCACCTATGACGAGGAATGCGAAGCCGAACCGACGAACAAGAAAAAAATCATGGTTTTAGGCGGTGGCCCGAACCGTATCGGTCAGGGTATCGAATTCGATTACTGTTGCGTTCACGCTGCCATGGCGATGCGTGAAGACGGCTACGAAACGATCATGGTCAACTGTAACCCTGAAACCGTTTCGACCGACTACGATATTTCCGACCGCCTGTATTTCGAGCCGCTGACGCTGGAAGACGTGCTTGAAATCGTCGACAAGGAAAAACCATATGGCGTGATCGTCCAGTACGGTGGTCAGACTCCTCTGAAGCTGGCACTCGATCTGGAAGCCAACGGTGTGCCGATTGTCGGTACTTCCCCTGATATGATCGACGCTGCGGAAGACCGCGAACGTTTCCAGAAACTGCTGAAAGATCTGGACTTGCGCCAACCGCCAAACAGAACGGCACGTACCGAAGAAGAAGCACTGAAACTGGCAGAAGAAATCGGTTATCCGATCGTCGTCCGTCCATCCTATGTTCTGGGTGGCCGTGCGATGGAAATCGTTCACGATCAGTCCAGCCTTGAACGCTATATGCGTGAAGCGGTCAAGGTATCGAATGATTCCCCTGTTCTGCTCGACCGTTTCCTGAACGACGCGATTGAGGTGGACGTTGACTGTCTGTCAGATGGCACGCGCACGTTCATCGGCGGTGTCATGGAACATATCGAACAGGCGGGCGTCCATTCCGGTGATTCAGCCTGTTCCCTGCCTCCTTATTCGCTGGCTAAAGATACGATTGAAGAACTGAAACGCCAGACAAGCCTGATGGCAAAAGGCCTGAATGTGGTCGGTCTGATGAACGTCCAGTTCGCTATCCAGCATCAGGAAGTGGATGGCAAACTGCAGGATGTCGTTTACGTGCTGGAAGTTAATCCGCGCGCATCGAGAACGGTTCCATTCGTTTCGAAAGCAACGGGCAAACAGCTGGCCAAAATCGCAGCACGCTGCATGGTAGGCCAATCACTGGAACAGCAGGGTATTGAAAAAGAAGTCATCCCGCCTTATTTCAGCGTCAAGGAAGCGGTTTTCCCGTTCGTGAAATTCCCGGGTGTGGATACCATTTTGGGACCTGAAATGAAATCCACCGGTGAAGTCATGGGCGTTGGCAAGTCTTTCGGTGAAGCCTTCGTCAAGTCGCAGATGGCGGCTGGCGTCAATCTGCCGCGTACCGGCAAGGTATTCCTGTCCGTCAAGGATAGCGACAAGCCGAGAGCCGTCAAGGTTGCCAAGGCGCTCGTCCAGATGGGCTTTACCATCATGGCAACGAAAGGTACCGCCAATGTGATGCGTGAGGCAGGTATTGATGCCGAAACCGTCAACAAGGTTGCTGAAGGACGTCCGCATATCGGTGACGTGATCAAGAACCATGAAATCGTCATGGTCATCAATACGGTTGAAGAAAAACGCAATGCCATTTTCGATTCACGGACGATCCGTACATCGGCTCTGGCTGCCCGTATCAACACGATTACGACGATTGCCGGCGCAGAAGCAGCGGTGCAGGGTATTGCATGCATGGACCAGATCAATGTCTACAGCCTGCAAAGCCTGCATCAGTCATTGCAGTAATTTGTTTTAACAATTTGGTATTTTTCGCGAGGCTTTTTGACACGAAAGTGTCTTGAAAGCCTCGCCCGTTTTTTGAGAGAAGGAAAATGAGTTCCATACCTGTTACTGTTCGTGGCGCCCAGATGTTGCGCGATGAGTTACAACGGTTGAAAACCAAGGACCGTTATGAAGTGATTGCCGCTATTGCTGAAGCCCGTTCGCATGGCGATTTGTCCGAAAATGCGGAATACGATGCCGCAAAAGAACGTCAGGCATTTATTGAGGGGCGTATTGCCGAGCTGGAAGGCAAACTTTCTTCAGCCCAGATTATCGATCCGACAAGCCTGAATACGAACGGCAAGATTGTTTTTGCCGCAACGGTTTCCGTTGAGGATCTGGAAACGGGCGACAGGGTGACTTATCAGATCGTGGGCAATGATGAAGCCGATTTGAAAGAATTCAAGATTTCGATCACGTCGCCTATGGCAAGAGCATTGATCGGACGGGAAGAAGGCGATGTCGTCGAGGTCAATGCTCCGGCAGGCGTTCGTGAATACGAAATTCTGGAAGTGATGTTTATTTGATGAAGTTTATTTGGCAAGTGCTTTCTTTTTGGCGCTTGTCGGACGTGCTTTGCTGCGTTTGACGAGACCACCGGCCGTTACCCGTTCGTTGCCTTTCAAAACCACTTTCTTGACCCGGTTTTTGATGCTTCCCGAACCCGGTTTGAATGTGGTCGTTGTTCTGAGTCCCTTGCCTTTTTTGTCAGTTGTCGCAGGCTTTTGACTGTCTTCATTTTTAGGGCGGTAAATAACAAGCAATTTGCCGATGTGCTGAATTGGGGCAGCATCCATTGGCGCGCAAATGGATTCAAGCATATCAAGACGGGCCTGACGGTCGTCGCCGAAAACACGGATCTTGATAAGCTCGTGGGCATTTAAGCTGACGTCGATTTCCTTCAGGACGGCATCGGTCAGGCCGGCATCGCCGATCAGGACAACCGGATCGAGACTGTGAGCCTGGGATCTTAACTGGCTTCGTTGTTCAGAATTGAGTTTCAACATAATATTCCTTTGAAAAACTGTATTTTACGCGAATGTCAAAGAATAAATTCAATAAAAGCTGGATGAAAAACCATTTGGATGATCCTTTTGTCAAAATGGCTCAAAAAGAAGGATATCGTGCCCGGGCAGCGTACAAGCTGATCGAGATCGATGAAGACGCACATCTGATCAAACCGGGGCAGGTTATCGTCGATTTGGGAAGCACACCCGGAAGCTGGTCGCAGTACGTCGTTCGCAAGTTGGGAAACTCCGGAACAAACCAGTTGAACGGAACGGTCATCGGCCTGGATCTGTTGCCGATGGAGCCGATTGAAGGTGTTCATTTCTTTCAGGGCGACTTTCGCGAGGAGTCGGTTTTACGGGAGCTGGAAAATTTATTGCAGGGCAGAAAAGCAGATCTTGTATTATCGGATATGGCCCCCAACTTGTCGGGTATAGCGTCTGCCGATGCGGCACGTGTGGAATATCTGATGGAACTGGCACTCGATTTTGCGCAGGCGCACCTGAAACCGTCGGGCGCCTTGCTTGTCAAATGTTTCAATGGAAGCAGCTATAACGATATTTTGAAGAATTTTCGTGAAACCTTTGTGACGGTAATGCCGAAAAAACCGAAAGCCAGCCGCGATTATTCATCAGAAATATTTTTGCTGGGACGTCAATTACGACATCCAACCGATTAGAATAATGCGTTTTTGAAACTCTTTGTAAAATTGGATGTAACAAAAATTTTTTCGGGTTATTGTCATCAATTTGTGAAAGCATGATCCCTTCTCCAACAGAGTTTGGCCGGATTGATCTCTGTGGATGGCAGATGTCTGAAAATGATTGTAAAATTAACTCTATGTGAAACTGACGCATGGGCGTCTGAGGAGTCTTTGTGAATAACATGTTTGTCAGGGTAGGCATCTGGGCTGCCATCATTATCGTACTTCTTACGACATTCAAACATTTTACAGACCGTAATGTTGGAGCCGGTGCTGTCGCTATCAACTATTCCCAGTTTCTTGACGAAGTCAAAGCCAAGAAGGTGAAGGATGTTGTCATCGAAGACCGGACGATTATTGCGACAACGGCAGATGGCAAGAAAGTCAAGACCGGGGTGACGTACCTTGACCGCGGCCTGATCGGCGATCTGGTGGACAGTGGCGTCCAGTTTGACGTCAAGCCACCGGAAGAACCTTCTTTCTGGTCGCAGATCTTCATTTCGTGGTTCCCGATGCTTCTCCTGATCGCTGTATGGATTTTTTTCATGCGCCAGATGCAGGGTGGCGGCAAGGGCGGTGCGTTTTCGTTTGGCAAGTCCAAGGCCCGCATGACTGATGAAAAGAGCAATACGGTTACGTTTACTGATGTTGCCGGTTGCGATGAAGCCAAGGAAGAAGTGATCGAGGTCGTCGAATTTCTGCGCGACCCAAACAAATTCCAGAAACTGGGTGGCCGCATTCCACGTGGTTTGCTGCTGGTCGGCCCTCCGGGTACCGGTAAAACCCTGCTGGCCCGTGCAATTGCCGGTGAAGCCAAAGTTCCTTTTTTCTCGATTTCCGGCTCGGATTTCGTTGAAATGTTCGTTGGTGTGGGTGCGTCCCGCGTTCGCGATATGTTTGAAACAGCGAAAAAACATTCTCCATGCATTATTTTCATCGATGAAATCGATGCCGTCGGCCGTCATCGTGGTGCCGGCATGGGCGGTGGTAATGATGAACGCGAACAGACACTGAACCAGTTGCTCGTGGAAATGGATGGTTTCGAACCGAATTCCGGCACGATTGTCGTCGCTGCGACGAACCGTTCAGACGTTCTGGATAAAGCCTTGCTGCGTCCGGGTCGTTTCGACAGACAGGTTGTCGTCGGTTTGCCGGACATTCGCGGTCGCGAACAGATCCTGAATGTCCACATGCGCAAGGTACCGATTTCGCCTGACGTCAATGCCAGTGTTCTGGCTCGCGGCACTCCGGGCTTTTCGGGTGCCGATCTGGCCAATCTCGTGAATGAATCGGCACTGTTTGCCGCCCGTCGTAACAAACGGCTGGTTGAAATGCAGGATTTCGAAGACGCCAAGGACAAGATCCTGATGGGTCCGGAACGCAAGTCCTTTGTCATGCGTGACGAAGAACGCGCCAATACGGCTTATCATGAATCCGGTCATGCCGTTGTCGCCAAACTCCTGCCGAAAGCCGATCCGGTTCATAAGGTTACCATCATGCCTCGTGGTCATGCATTGGGTCTGACATGGCAATTACCTGAACATGACCGCATCAATATGTACAAGGACAAGATGCTGGAAGAAATTTCCATTCTCTTCGGTGGTCGTATTGCTGAAGAAATCTTCATGCATCAGATGTCGACAGGTGCTTCGAACGACTTTGAACGGGCTACCAAGCTTGCCCGTGCAATGGTGACCCGTTACGGCATGTCCGAAACGCTGGGTACCATGGTGTACGAAGATACCGAACAGGATATGTTCTATGGTGGTCGTATGGCGGCGAAAACGGTTTCGGAAGCGACACAGCAAAAAGTTGATAACGAAATCCGTGCCATTCTGGATCAGCAGTATGCGCTGGCTCGCAAATTGCTGGAAGAAAACCGCGACAAGGTCGAAAAAATGGCCCGGTTGCTGCTGGAATGGGAAACGCTGGATGCCGATCAGGTCAACGACATTATGGATGGTATCGATCCCCGCCCACCAAAAGCGACCCCACCTTCCCAACCGCCAAAGGATGAAGGTCCTGAAGTGACGGAAAGTGCGACGGCTCCAGTTTGATTGACAGGTGGGCTTAATCAGAAAGGGTGAGCGCAGTCTCGCCCTTTTTTTAATTCCGGAAAAACAATATGAAGGTTTTTCAATGCGGGCGTACCCGTTTTGCGCTTGAAGGCAAAGAATACCGGCCACTCATAATGGGTATTCTGAATATCACCCCGGATTCTTTTTCGGATGGTGGAAAGTATTTTTCCCTGTCTTCAGCCATAAAGCATGCGGAAGACATGATTGCCGAAGGTGTCGATATTATCGATATCGGCGCTGAATCGTCACGACCCGGTTCGGAACCCGTTCCATTGCAAAAAGAGCTGGATCGGGTTATGCCGGTCATTGAAGCCCTGAAAGGTTGCGGACGTCCCCTGTCGATCGATACATACAAGCCTGAAGTAATGGTTGAAGCCATTGCCGCCGGTGCGGATATGATTAATGATATCTGCGGTTTCCAGTCTGAAGCGTCTTTAAAGGCAGTTGTGGACAGTTCATGCGGCTTATGCGTGATGCATATGCAGGGTGAGCCGAAAACCATGCAGGATAATCCCGGTTATGCAAATGTCACACTTGAAGTGACTGACTTTCTGAAAGAACAGGTCGAACGCATGGAAAAGGCCGGTATTGCAAAAGAACGTATTTGCGTCGATCCGGGTTTTGGCTTTGGAAAAAGTCTGGAAGATAATATCATTCTGTTAAAGCACATCGATTTCATTCAGGAAAAACTGGATTTGCCGGTATTGGCAGGTTTGTCACGCAAATCCGTGGTGGCGAAACTGACTGGCAGGCCCGTGGAAAAAAGACTGGCAGGCAATCTGGCCATTGCCTTGTCTGCGGTAGAGCATGGCGCTGCCATCGTTCGGGTTCATGAAGTCGCAGAAACGGTCGATGCGCTTAAAGTCTGGATGGCGACACGCTAACAATACTGAAAAGAAAATATGAAACGTCAATATTTCGGAACGGATGGAGTGCGGGGGCAAGTCGGACAATCGCCGATCACGCCTGATTTTGTCATGCGGCTGGGTTATGCTGCCGGAAAGGTTTTGACCCGTACCAGTCAATCCTCATCAACCCCTGCCGTTTTGATCGGCAAAGACACCCGCATTTCAGGATATATGCTGGAGGCTTCCCTTCAGGCCGGGCTTTCCGCTGCCGGCGTTGACGTGATGTTGTCCGGCCCGATGCCGACGCCTGCCGTCGCTTATCTGACCCGTGCCTTGCGTCTTTCTGCCGGTATCGTGATATCTGCATCACATAATCCTTATGAGGACAACGGGATCAAATTCTTTTCAGCCAGTGGCAACAAATTGCCGGACGACATGGAATATGAAATTGAATCCATGATCGACAAGCCTATGGAATGTGCTTCTTCAGAGTTTCTGGGGAAAGCACGCAGGCTGGACGATGCGCAGGGCCGTTACATCGAATTCTGCAAAAGCACGTTCCCGTCCGATTACGATCTGCGGGGGATGAAAATCGTCGTCGATTGCGCCAATGGTGCTGCGTACAATACAGCACCCTGTGTATTTCACGAGCTGGGAGCCGATGTCATATCCATCGGTGTTCAACCGAACGGACTGAATATCAACGACCATTGTGGAGCAACGTCAATTAATGCACTGGTTTCGGCTGTGCTGGAAAACAGGGCTGATCTGGGCATTGCTCTGGATGGCGACGCTGACAGGCTGATCATGGTTGACGGGGAAGGGCAGGTCTATAACGGCGACCAGCTTCTATACCTGATCGCAAAAGACCGGATGGCATACAGCGATCTTAAAGGTGTCATCGGGACGCTTATGACCAATATGGCCGTTGAAATCGCCTTGAGGGAAAGGGAAATCGATTTCGTTCGTGCCAATGTGGGCGACCGTTACGTTCTTGAAGCCTTGCAGGAAAAAGGGTGGGTATTGGGAGGAGAAGGTTCCGGCCATCTGATCTGCCTGGACAAACATACCACCGGCGACGGTATTGTTTCTTCCCTTCAGGTGCTCGCAGCCTTGAGACGCCATAAAACGACGCTTCCGGCGTTTTTGAATGAGTTGGCACTTTTCCCGCAGACGCTGGTGAATGTGCGCGTCAAACCGGGTTTTAACTGGAAAGAGAACGATGCCATGCAAAAGGAAAAACAAAAAGTCGAAGAGGAACTGGGCGAGAAGGGTCGTGTATTGATCCGTCCATCCGGAACAGAGCCTTTAATCCGCGTTATGGTCGAGACTGAAAATGAAAAGGATGCCCGTGACATGGCAGAAAGAATCGCCAGCAAGTGCCTTGCAAGCGTTGCCTGAATGAAAATCGTCGCTTGGCACCAACGAAATGAAAAAAGACGTAAAAGACAATTGACCTTCAGAGGGGAGATGGGTATTATTACGTTCTTCGGGGCGTAGCGCAGCCTGGTAGCGCAACTGGTTTGGGACCAGTGGGTCGGATGTTCGAATCATCTCGCCCCGACCAATTAAAGAAAAACAGGCTGTCTTTGGCAGCCTGTTTTTTTATTCAGGCCAAAGATTGTTTATAATGAAAGACGTATTGCGTTATAAACAAATCTGTCGATCAAGTCTGCCCATAGCTCAGTTGGATAGAGCAACGGCCTTCTAAGCCGTAGGTCGCACGTTCGAATCGTGCTGGGCAGGCCAATTAAATCAAGCACTTATCTGAAATTATTCCCCCACCTTTTTGCTGATGTCTAATCGGTGATTAGACATGATCGGTAAAATAGCTTCATTTTTATTCTGGCGATAAAAAGCTGTTGTCTTGCTGTCTTTGTGCCACAGCAACTTTTCGCGTTCATTGTGTGTCCTGGAATTACTGATTGCTCTCGCGTTCCGATAACTTTCGTGATCTTTAATTGTCAGTGGCAGAATCCGAAAACCACTCAATATAAAAAACTTAACAAATTTTCCATGTGGAAATAAATTATAATAAAGTTTGTTTCCTTTCTATGCGTACTGATAGGAACTTTTGAGCCTGTCATTGAAACAGTCAGTTCAATACGAGTAACAACTTTTTCAAAATTGGCCAATCTTCATCCAGATTCAAAAAGGTGCGGCATTGCTGAAAGAAAAGATAACAAGGCAGCTTGCTTTGGCGATCGTGTTGCTGGCGACTGTGCTGATCAGCGTCAGTGTCTATTTCATTTACAGTACCAAAAATGATATCAGGGAACAAAACAAGCAATATCTGAGTGAAATTGCCGTGCAAAATGCGGAAGTTGTCAAAAATACCGTACGCATGGAGCTGGACAAGATTGAGGCTATCGCCAACATCATCGGCAGCAGGGAAAAATTCGATGTCACTTATGCTCTCGATGTTTTGAAAGCTGAGTGCGACCGGCATTCGTTCAAACGTCTGGCGTATGTGCCCTCTGATGGTAATGCCATCACGACAGATAATGTCTCTTTCAGTGTGCTTGGACGCAGCTATTACAAAAAAGCGCTGGCAGGTGAAAGCAATGTGTCGGACAGACTAACAGACAAGATTGG
>JAHYZB010000078.1:1255-10601 GCA_019424645.1 Oxalobacter formigenes | reverse complement strand
TACGTGGGTCATGTCCAGGATTTTTACTCCGGATAATGCTTTGCTACCCATATTTATCTTCCTCCAATATATTGGTTAATTTTTCGCTGTTAATCTACAACTTTCCCCTAACAATCAACTTTTTACAGATTGTCAACCACCAGGAGAATTAAACCAAATGACCTAGAACATTTGACGGAAAAACAATACTTTCACAAAAACATCTAGTTATCCGCCAAATATTTAAGCTAATGTCTATCATAGCTTCTCAACTCCTGATATATTCTTGACCACAGTCAAGTTTCCAGACTCAAACTAGAACTTCTTGACCTTCGTCAATTTTTTTCAAGCGTTTTTTAACGTTACGTCAACTAAAGCTGAAAAACTCATGGCATTAATAGCAAATCATCCTGAGAAAAACATCATTCGTGTGCAGCTTTCTCAAAATTGTATCCTGAAGGAATTGGCGCAAAATGAACTGGCGGAGCTGGAGCCTCATCTTGACGTATCCGATCATTCCAAGGGCGATTGCCTGACTCATCAGGGAGACCGCGATCTGGAAGTCATCTTCGTTCTGGATGGCATTTTAAAAAGATCGGTTGCCAACCAGCACGCCAAGGAAATGATTCTTCGCTTTACAAGTGAGCGCTATATGGAAGCCACTTACGCCTCATGGAAATTCGACAAGGCTGCTCCTTTCAGCGTCATTACCGTCACAAAAGCCCGTATAGCCCGAATTGCGATGCCACAATGGGTTGCTTTCATTGAAGAACATCCTGCACTCAAGCAGAAGTTTGAAATGGAAGTCATGCGTATCATGAGTAGTATCATGTCGCATACCATTTCATTACATTTACTGGATGCCCCGGGTCGTGTACACCGCTTCCTGAGAAAACACCCTGACCTTTTTGACCGGATGCCAAAAAAAGAACTGGCTTCCTACCTGAACCTTTCTCCTGAAACACTGAGCCGCCTGAAGAATCAGGGCAAGATTTAAACAAAACAAGCCCACCTGCTTTCCGACTATACCCACGTGGATACTTGGCTCGTTCAATCGAAATTACGCCTGATAGATAAATAAAGGCAGATACAAAAGCAAAAAGCGGTAACTCTTGAGAGTTACCGCTTTTTTGTTTCCTGATTCACCGAAACTTCAACACCGGAGAGCCGAAGCTCTCCAGATGGTTCGGAAAATTAAGCCTGTTGCTGTGCAGCAGCCAGAGCTTCCATTTCCTTGTTGTTGTTTTCGATGAATTTCCGGCGCCATGGCTTGAGAACGAACAGAGCCAGGATGGAGCAGATTGCTGCGATACATGCAGACAGAATGAAGGTACGGTTCCAGTTACCACCTTTAGCCAGACCGGCAGCCAGCGGAACCAGGAGTGAAGAAGTACCTTTTGCAGTATACAGCGTACCAGCATTACCGGCTGCGTTCTTGCTACCGAAGGTATCAGCACACATGGATGGGAACAGCGAGAAGATTTCACCCCAGCATGCGAAGGTCATACCTGCGAAGAACATGAAGCCCATTGGCGTACGGCCAAACTGCATCAGACCCAGCAGAGCGGCTGCTTCACCCATGAACACGACGAACATGATGTTTTCACGGCCGAAACGGTCAGAGCAGTAGCCAAAGAATGGACGGCTGGCACCGTTACAGATGTTATCGATGGACATAGCCATAGTCAACAGCGGCAGGGTAACACCCAGCGCCGTAACCGGAATCTTGTCCAGACCATAGTCACGGGAAACAGGGCCGAAAGAAGCCGTTGCCATAATACCGCCAGAAGCAACACCGACGAAGCAAACATAGATCAGCCAGAAAATTGGTTGTCTGACGATTTGGGTCGGGGTGAAGTCTTTTTTGCTCGAAATAACACGTGGAACAGCTTTTGTTCCTGGTGGCAGTTTTGCACGTGGCATGAAGATTGCGCAAATGAAAATGACGATACCCTGGAGAATACCGAATACGAAGAAAGCTTGTTCGTAGCCGGAAGCATTGATCATGTTGGCAACAGGAATAACGGTAAACGCTGCACCAGCACCAAAACCTGCAGCAGTTGCACCTGCAGCCAGACCACGTTTATCCGGGAACCATTTCAAAGAGTTACCGGAACAGGTACCGTAAACAGCACCAGCGCCCATACCAGTGATAACTGCAGCAGCGTAGAGGAATGCCAGGCTGCTTGCCCAGGAATACATGACCCAGCCAATGGTTGCCATGACGGCACCAAACATAATAACCGGACGCGGGCCGAATTTATCCACTGCCCAACCTTCAATAGGCACCAGCCATGTTTCGAAGAAAATAAAGATGGTGAAGGACAATTGAATTGCGGTACGAGCCCAATGATATTTATCTTCAATTGGGGCAACGAACAGGGTCCAACCGTATTGACAGTTAGCCACTGTAGCCATACAGATGATACCCAGCGCCAGCTGCACCCACCGATTAGGGTACTTTTCTTGTGTAGCCATATATCTACTCTCCTTTAATGATTACTACAAACATGGTCACTGCGGATGTTATTGCCTCCGCTTATTCCGGACTATGCACTCTTACCAATTTAGCAGCAAAGAAATTACGAGATTCATAACCTATTTGCCTGATTGCTCTGTTATTGTGCGAGAACAATTTTCTGCTGACCATGACCTCGGTCAAGATTAGATTTTTTATATCCACTTTACGACAAAGGCAAAAAAGGAGAGATTTGACTGTAATTTTCGTTTGTAATCATCTGAAAATACGAGAACAATCATCTGCTTTTCTTTTTGAGAAGTCTTTCGAGTGTGGCAGTTTTTGTCACAATGCGCCGGTGGATTCCTGTGGCAATCCGGCCCGAATGGTCGAACGCGCTGATTTCAAATGATAAATCCTTGTCGTCAACATGGACAAGAGTGGCATGGATTTCGACATCCAGTCCTGCAGGTGTAGCAGAATAATGCTCCACGCTGACGAAGGTACCGATCGACTGCCAATCGGAAGGAATGCCACTGTCGACGATTTTCTGGGCTGTGGCTTCCATGTATCGAACCAGTGCCGGCGTTGCGAGAATATCGCTTTTTCCACTGCCACAATACCTTGCCGTATCTTTTTCATCAATGGTAAATTCCATTTTTGCCGAAAGACCCTTTTCAAGTGTTACCTCAGACAACTTCATGATCCACCTTTGCTTTCATATTTAAAAACCTTTTATTTCCATAATCATAAACTTGCTTTTCCATAAAAAAACAGGGCCTTACAGGCCCTGTTTTTTCACAATGCAGTTTTATTTCTCTATTTCGGCAATACGCAATAGATTGGTCGTGCCGGGCTGTCCAAATGGCATACCCGCCGCAATGGCCAGCTGATCACCCGGTCGCGCAAATCCTTCGCTAAAGGCCGTGCGGCAAGCGGCATCAACCATTTCATCCACATCCTTGACGTCATGATCGATAACAGTCGAATGGACGCCCCATACCAGTGCCAGACGACGTGCAGTTGATAAATGTGGCGTTATGCTGAGGATTGGTGCCATAGGTCTTTCCCGGGCAGCTCGCAAGCTTGTATTGCCGGAATCGGTATAAGTCACATTGACCACAGCCCCGATCATCTGGGAAACGGATCGCAGTGCGGAACAAATGGCATCGCTTTTCAATGGCAATGATTCTTCATGCTGCGCATTGATCATCATCGGATAAATCGGATCGTTTTCAACTTCACCGATAATCCTGTCCATGATGGAAACAGCCTGCACAGGATAAGCGCCACTTGCCGATTCCGCCGAGAGCATCACGGCATCCGCACCATCGTAAACCGCGCTGGCCACATCAGAAGCCTCGGCACGGGTCGGAGTCGGCGCGTAAATCATGGATTCCAGCATCTGGGTAGCAACAATACTCGGTTTTCCGTAATGGCGGCAGGCTCGTAATATCCTTTTCTGTGCGCCAGGCACTTTTTCCGGCGGCAATTCAACCCCCAGATCGCCACGGGCGACCATGACTGAATCGGAGGCGATGACAATTTCATCGAGATGATGCAGTGCCGCCGGTTTTTCCAGCTTGGTCATCAAACCGGCACGACCGGCAATCAGATTTCGGGCTTCAACCAGGTCTTCAGGTCGCTGCACAAAAGACAGGGCAACCCAATCGACACCAAGAGACAGGGCAAATTCGAGATCGCGACGATCTTTTTCAGTCAGAATGGGAATCGGCAGGACAACATCCGGAACATTGACCCCTTTCCTGTCGGACAATGGGCCACCGGTAATAATAGATGCACGAATCCGGTCAGGATTGCTGTCAATTACCGTCATTCTGATCTTGCCGTCATCCATGGAAATGGAATGACCGGCAGACATCACATCAAAGAGTTCCGGATGAGGCAGGTTCACGCGCTTTTCATCGCCATCCGCCGTATTGCGATCAAATACGAATTCATCGCCGGTTTTAAGATTGACTTTTCCTGCGGCAAACTTGCCAATACGAAGTTTGGGTCCCTGAAGATCTGCCAGAATGGCAATCGGCCGACCGACAAGCCGTTCGACTTCACGAACGGCCTCATGTCTTGCCCGATGATCGTCCTGAGTACCATGACTGAAGTTAAAGCGGAACATATCCACGCCTGCTTCAAACAGGGACAATATCATTTCCTTGGTAGAACTGGCAGGTCCCAGTGTCGCTACCACTTTTGCTTTACGTTGACGACGCATAATTAAATTCTTTCGAAGTCCTTGAATCTTAAATGATCAATATTGCACGAAAATCATTGACGTTGGTTCTTGACGGTCCGGTAACGATCAGATCACCCAAAGCATCGAAAAATCCATAGCCATCGTTATTTTCCAGCAACTTGCGCGGGCGTATTCCTTTTTCTTCTGCACGTGCGACTGAATCCGGAGCATATACTGCCCCGGCATTGTCTTCCGAACCATCGATACCATCAGTATCACAGGCAATCGCATACACACCGGGTTCCTTGTCCAGCGCAATAGCCAGACTCAACAGGAATTCCGCATTACGACCACCGCGACCATTGCCTTTTACCGTCACGGTGGTTTCACCACCGGAAATGATCACACACGGTTTTTCAAACGGCTGGTTGCGGTCAATAACCTGTTTTGCCATGGCGGCATGCATCAGGGCGATATCCCTTGATTCACCTTCAATGCGGTCAGACAGGATATACGGGGCAATACCTTGCGCACGAGCCATTTCGGCAGCGGCTTCCAACGCTTCCTGAGCCGTTGCGATGATGTGGCTTTCATTGCGTGCGAAACGCGGATCACCCGGCTTCGGCGTTTCCCCTTCACCTGATTCCAGATGCTTCACGACGTTTTCCGGAACATCGATCTGGTATTTTTTCAGAATCGCCAATGCCTCTTCGCAAGTCGTCGGATCCGGCAATGTCGGGCCGCTGGCGATAATGCCGGGATCATCACCCGGAATGTCCGAAATCAGCAAAGTGACGACTTTGGCCGGGGCACACGCCAGTGCCAGACGACCACCCTTGATATCGGAAAGATGTTTTCTGACGCAATTCATTTCGGAAATGCTGGCGCCGCTTCGAAGCAATTTACGATTAATCTGCTGCTTTTCTTCCAGTGTAATATTTTTGGCAGGCAAAGCCAGAAGAGCCGAACCACCACCGGAAACAAGACAGATAACCAGATCTTTTTCCGTCAGGCCCTTCACCATCTCCAGCATACGTTTGGCTGCATCCCGGCCGGCGGCATCCGGCACAGGATGAGATGCCTCGACCACTTCAATATGCTTGCATGGAAGACCGTGTTCATAGCGGGTGACCACCAATCCGGAAAGATCGCCTTCCCAGTGATCTTCCACAGCTTTTGCCATCGCAGCAGCGCCCTTGCCTGCGCCAATGACAATCGTTCTGCCTCCTGGCACCGGTTTTGGCAAGTATTGCGGCAAACACTTTGCGGCACTCACTGCCGAGATAGCACTGGAATACAGATCCAGCAAAAACTGTTTGGGATTATCGATAGGCATCATCACAATCAATCCTGAATAAAAAAACCATCAAACGATAAACGCAAAAAAACTCGCTTTAAGCGACTCCATTCCGCATTCGATTTGATGGCCTTGGGTAAATTAATCCGGTGAAGGCAGTGCCCTCACCGGTTAATACTGAAATGTCAGATTTATGCTTTGGCAATTTCGTGAGCTGACATGATTTCCACTGCACGGCACAATGCGGAATGGTCCATTCCGGAGAGACCGTTGGCAGCGCAGGCATTCATCAATTCCTGTGCAGTTGCCGTATTCGGCAGGGAAATGCCCAAAGCTTTCGCGCCTTGCAAAGCGAGGTTCAGATCTTTTTGATGGAGATTGATTCTGAAACCAGGATTGAAAGTACGATTGATCATACGTTCACCATGGACTTCCAGAATACGGGAAGATGCGAAACCGCCCATCAGAGCCTGACGAACCTTGGCAGGATCGGCACCAGCCTTGGAAGCGAACAACAGAGCTTCTGCAACCGCCTGAATGTTCAGGGCAACGATAATCTGGTTGGCTACCTTGGTAGTCTGGCCATCGCCATTACCGCCTACCAGAGTGATGTTTTTGCCCATCAATTCAAACAGGGGTTTGACTTTGTTGAAGATTTCTTCCTTGCCGCCGATCATGATAGTCAGAGAACCGGCCTTGGCACCGACTTCACCACCGGATACTGGAGCATCCAGATATTCGCAGCCGAGATCATTGATCTTTTTGGCAAATTCCTTGGTAGCGATTGGGGAAATCGAGCTCATGTCAACAACGATCTTGCCTGCGGACAGGCCTTGTGCAACACCGTTTTCACCGAACAGAACAGCTTCTACATCAGGTGTGTCAGGAACCATGATGAAGATAATGTCGGCATTTTTAGCCACTTCAGCGCCGGTTGCACATGCTTTTGCGCCACCGTCTGTCAACGCAGCAGGAGGAGCTTTTTTATCGTTAACAAACAGTTTGTTTCCGCCATTTTGCAGATTGACTGCCATTGGCACGCCCATGATGCCCAGACCGATAAAACCCAGATTTGCCATATTTTTCTCCAATTATTTCGTTATCGTTATTATCAATTACTTAACGTTATATTCTTTCAGCCAGCCCAAACCTTCAACAGTGGTCGTCTTTGGTTTGTATTCGCAACCGATCCAGCCATCGTAGCCGATATCGTCAATGAACTTGAACAGGAAGTGATAGTTGATCTCACCGGTACCTGGTTCATTGCGGACAGGATTGTCAGCCAGCTGCATGTGCTTGATCAGCGGCAGGTTGGCCTTGATGGTATTGGCCAGTTCACCTTCCATACGCTGCATGTGATAGATGTCGTACTGGATGAAAAGGTTGTCGGAACCGACATCGCGAATGATATCGACAGCTTGCTGCGTACGGTTTAAGAAAGCGTTTTTCATGTCAAACGTATTGACTGGTTCGGTCACCAGACGAATGCCTTCGGCTTTCAGCTTGCCCGCAGCGAACTTCAGGTTATCGACAAAGGTGGCGCGCAATTTGTCTTCGGAAACGCCTGGCAGAACCGGGCCGGAAAGACAGTTGACCTGCTTGACGCCCAATTTCTTGGCCGCATTGATCGCCTTGCCCACGCCGTCCTGAAATTCACCTACGCGTTCAGGATGACAGGCAATACCGCGCTCGCCCGCTTCCCAATTACCTGCAGGCAAATTGTGAAGAACCAGTTCCAGATTGTTTTTTTGCAGTTTTTCTGAAATTTCATCCAGATTGAATGCATACGGGAACAGGAATTCCACACCTTTGAAACCTGCTTTGGCAGCAGCGTCAAAACGGTCCATGAAAGGAACTTCATTAAACAGCATGGACAAATTGGCAGCCATCTTTGGCATTGTCATTCTCCTTTTTATTATTCGTTAACGTCCAGGGCACCGCCAAATTCATTGATCTGGTCGAGATTACCGCCCATCGGAATATTGGTTACTCTTTCAAGAATTGCTTCAACAACAACAGGAACCTTGAATTCTTTCATCAATTCGCGTGCTTTCTTGAAAGCCGGAATCAGTTCATCCGGCTTGTGAACGCGGATTGCCTTGCATCCCAGACCTTCGGCAACCTTGAGAAAGTCAATGCCGTAACCATTCATTTCAGGCGAGTTGATATTGTCGAAAGAAAGCTGGACACAGTAATCGAGATTATTGAATCCCAGCTGTCCCTGACGAATCAGGCCAAGGTAAGAGTTGTTAACCAGAACATGGATGTATGGCAGGTTGAAGTGAGCGCCCACCGCCAGTTCTTCAATCATGAACTGGAAGTCGAAGTCACCGGATATTGCAACAATATCTGCATCCGGCAAAGCGGCACGGACACCCAGCGCAGCTGGAATTGTCCAGCCCAGGGGACCTGCCTGACCACAGTTGATCCAGCCGCGTGGCTGCTGAACTTTCAGGTGCTGTGCAGCACCGATCTGGGACAGACCGATAGCGGTAACGTAGTGAACGTCCTTACCGAAGAAATTGTTCATTTCCTGATAAACGCGCTGCGGTTTCATCGGAACGTCATCGTAATCGGTACGACGCAACATGGTACGTTTGCGTTTCAGGCACTCTGCACCCCATGCGGAACGATCTTTCAGCTTGCCGGCAGCTTTCCATTCTTTGGCAACTTCAACGAGCAGTTCCAGCGCCGCTTTTGCATCAGAAACAACAGCATAATCAGGACAGAAAACCTTACCCAGCTGAGTCGGTTCGATATCGATATGAACGAACTTGCGACCCTTGGTATAAGTATCCATGCCACCGGTGTGACGGTTTGCCCAACGGTTACCAATACCCAATACAAAATCAGACGCCAGGAAGTTGGCATTACCGTAACGATGGTGTGTCTGCAGGCCAACCATACCGGCCATCAGATCGTGATCGTCCGGAATGGAACCCCAACCCATCAGGGTTGGAACAACAGGTGTACCAAGAAGCTCTGCCAATTCAACCAGCAATGGAGAAGCATCTGCCAGAATCACGCCACCGCCTGCGATAAGCAGTGGTTTTTCAGCATCGTTCAACATGCCCAGTGTTTTTTCGATCTGGGCACGCGTTGCTTTAGGCGCATGAACTTCCAGAGGAGTATAGGTATCCGGATCGAATTCGATTTCACCCATCTGGACGTCCAGAGGCAAATCGATCAATACAGGACCCTGACGGCCGGAACGCATCAGATAGAAAGCCTTTTGCAAAGTCCATGGAACCAGGGCAGGCTCACGGACAGTAACAGCCATTTTGGTGACTGGTGCGGCGATTTTTTCAATGTCTACGGCCTGGAAATCTTCTTTGAAAAGCTTGGCACGGGGAGCCTGACCGGTAATGGCCAGAATCGGGGTGGAGTCAGCCTGCGCAGAATACAGACCGGTAATCAT
>JAHYZB010000078.1:0-1245 GCA_019424645.1 Oxalobacter formigenes | reverse complement strand
GTTTGGCACGGGTATAGCCTTCCGCCATATGAGCGATGCCTTCGCCATGACGAGCCAGAATATGTTTCATGGTGCCACGTTTTTTCATCGCCGCGTAAAACGGATTGATACCAGCGCCGGGAATACCGAACAGCTGTGTTACGCCTTCTTTTTCCAATACATAGACAGCCGCTTCGGCTGCGGTCATTTTTGCCATGAAGCACCTCCAGGTTCAAAAATTCAAATTTATCAAATGCAATTAATTCGCATTATATAGATGATTTTTTTGTTTGATAAGATAATAAAATATCGCTTGATTCCATACTTTTAGTAAGGAATGCCACTTATGGATAAAATCAAACAAATCGAAGCATTCGTTAATGCAGCAGAAAAGGGAAGCCTTGCCAAAGCTGCGCTTGGACAGGGAGTGACTCCGGTTATGCTGGGGCGGCGTATAGATGCGCTCGAACGACGTCTTGGCATTAAACTGATGCATCGTACAACTCGACATCTTACACTAACTGAGCGTGGTACGGTATTTTTCGATCAATGTAAAAAAATACTCGACGAACTGGATCAGGCAGAAAAAATGATCGGCGAAGGCCTGAACAAGGCAACCGGCCACCTCATCGTCTCCGCTCCGGCCGCTTTCGGACGAAAACACGTGGCACCGCATGCCCCTGCTTTCCTTGCGGCCAATCCTGATGTCAAAATATCGTTCAATCTGAGCGATCAGGTCGTCGACCTCGTTCGCGAGGGATACGACCTCAGCATTCGCATTGGTGGAACAATCGACCCCAGCCTTGTTGCCGTAAACCTGTATTCAAACCATCGCGTCGTTTGCGCCGCACCGGCTTACCTAAAAAAACATGGCGTTCCGAAAAATCTCAAGGATTTGAGCCAGCATAATTGCCTGACATTCAACCTGCAGGGAGGCCAGCAACGGGGCTGGCATTTCAGGGAAAACAACAAAACCGTCATCATCCGGACCACCGGTAATCTCGACTGCAATGATGGAGAATTGCTGCACCGGTGGTGTCTTGAAGGATATGGACTGGCATGGCGTTCGACATGGGAAATTCAATCCGAACTTGCTTCCGGCAAACTGGTCACCGTACTGGATGATTACGCCCTTCCCAACTACGACATCATGGCGGTTTACCTCCAGCAACGATATTTGCCTCTGAAAACGCGCCTGTTCATTGATCATTTGAAAACAACGTATATGCTAAAGGATTACTGGACACAACCACACTGAAGCATCTG
>JAHYZB010000077.1:236-6789 GCA_019424645.1 Oxalobacter formigenes | reverse complement strand
CGATATCATCCGACCTGGGATACAGCCGTTTGGCTTCCGGCAGATTCGGTGTAACCAGTGTCGCCAGCCCGATCAGGGGAGACAGTGCATATTCCGGCAAACCATCCGACAAGGCAAAACCGTTACCGCTTCCCAGTACGGTATCCAGAACGACTGGCAAATCCGGCTGTTTTTTCCTCAAACGCCTGATGATATCGGCAATTGCCTCTGCATTGGCCCGATTGCCGACAATACCGATCTTGACGGCTGTTACCGGTATTTTCTGGACCAGAATGTCTGCCTGTCTTGTAATGATGTCGGCCTCTACCGGATTGACGGCATAGACTTTGTCATTATCCTGAACGGTCAGGGCGGTAATCACGGAAAGCGCGTGAGCGCCCGTGGCACCGATGGCTTCGATATCGGCCTGAATTCCCGCGCCACCACTCGGATCGAGCCCGGAAAAAACAAGCACACATGGACGTGACCGGATGGAACTGGATTCATTCATTGTCGATATACCGGAAAGCTATGGCATTTTATGAGTGAAACTGGTGGGCCAGCCCTCGCGAGAGGACTGGCCTTTATCACCAACCAAAATCAGGCATTTATGCGGCCAGCCATCGGGGAAGATGGCGAAGCGGCAAATTTTCTCGGAATCCGACCGGCCAGGAAAGCTTCACGACCGGCTTCAACGGCCAGTTTCATGGCACGTGCCATACGGATCGGGTCCTGTGCTCCGGCAATCGCCGTATTCATCAAAATACCGTCGCAGCCCAGTTCCATCGCAATGGCAGCATCCGATGCAGTACCGACACCGGCATCGACGATGACCGGTACTTTCGTCTGTTCAATGATCAGAGACAGATTCCATGGATTTAATATACCCATGCCGGAACCGATCAGGGAAGCCAAAGGCATGATGGCGGCACAACCGATATCTTCCAGCATCTTCGCCTGAATCGGATCGTCACTGCAATAAACCATCACGTCAAAACCGTCTTTTACCAGAATCTCTGCCGCTTTCAGCGTTTCCGGCATATTCGGGAACAGGGTTTTTTCATCTCCAAGCACTTCCAGCTTGACAAGATTGTGGCCATTGAGCAATTCGCGAGCCAGCTGAAGGGTATAAACCGCATCCTCAGCGTTATAACATCCTGCCGTATTCGGCAGAATGGTGTATTTGCTGGGTGGAACGGCATCCAGCAAACTGGGTGCATTCGGATCCTGGCCGATGTTTACCCGGCGGATCGCAACAGTAATGATATTGGCGCCACTGGCTTCGGTCGCTTCGCGCGTTTGGTCCAGATCGCGGTACTTTCCGCTACCGACCAGAAGGCGCGAATTATACGTTTTGCCTGCAATGGTGAGCCCCTGCTCCTGCTTGTTCATCGTTCTTCCTTTTTACGGTTATTATCATTCGACAAAGTTCCGGAGAACTTTGCCGCTCTTCATTTACCAGAAGACCTGTCAACCCCCGCCAATCGCACGCACCACTTCAACCTGATCTGCCGGCTGAAGAACACAATGCATCCATGTTCTGCGTGCCATGATTTTCCGGTTAACTGCCACGGCTATCGCCAGATTCGGCAATTGTAATGAATCAACAAGGCTTTCAAGATTGGTCCCCTGTTCAATCTGGCAGGGGTCTCCATTCAAAATTATCTCTATAGTCATATCATTATTGTTTGTGATAGATTTCGGAACCCGTCTTGACGAACTCGACGGAACGTTCTTCCATTCCTTCTTTGAGCGCGGCCACATCGGAAATGCCTTTTTTGGCAGCATATTCACGAACTTCCTGCGTGATCTTCATCGAACAGAATTTCGGGCCACACATGGAGCAGAAATGGGCAACCTTGGCAGAATCCTTAGGCAGGGTATCGTCATGGAACTGACGCGCACGATCCGGATCCAAACCGATATTGAACTGGTCTTCCCAACGGAATTCGAAACGGGCCTTGGACATCGCGTTGTCGCGAATCTGTGCACCCGGATGGCCTTTCGCCAAATCGGCAGCATGCGCAGCCAGTTTGTAAACGATGATGCCTTCCTTGACGTCGTCCTTGTTCGGCAACCCCAGATGTTCCTTCGGCGTGACATAGCACAGCATTGCTGTACCGAACCAGCCGATCATGCCCGCACCCATGGCGGAAGTGATGTGATCGTAACCCGGAGCGATATCGGTAACCAATGGCCCAAGCGTATAGAATGGCGCTTCATGGCACTGCTCCAGTTCCAGATCCATATTTTCCTTGATCATATGCATAGGAACGTGACCAGGCCCTTCGATCAGTACCTGAACACCATGCTTCCAGGCTACCTGTGTCAACTCACCCAATACTTTCAATTCACCCAATTGGGCTTCGTCGTTGGCGTCATAAATTGACCCCGGACGCAAACCGTCACCCAGAGAAACAGCCACGTCATATTTCGCGAGAATTTCGCAGATTTCTTCAAAGTGGGTATAAAGGAAACTTTCCGTATGATGAGCCAGACACCATTTGGCGATAATGGAACCACCACGGGAAACGATACCGGTCATGCGACTGGCCGTCATCGGAACGTGACGCAAGAGAAGACCGGCATGAATCGTGAAGTAATCGACGCCCTGTTCAGCCTGTTCGATCAGCGTATCCTTATAGACTTCCCATGTCAGATCTTCAGCAACGCCATCGACTTTCTCCAGTGCCTGATACATCGGTACAGTACCAATTGGTACCGGTGAATTGCGGACGATCCATTCACGGGTTTCGTGAATATGTTTACCGGTGGACAGATCCATGACGTTGTCGCCACCCCAGCGGATTGCCCAGGTCATTTTTTCGACTTCTTCCGAAATGCCGGAGGACAATGCCGAGTTACCGATATTGGCGTTGATCTTGACGAGGAAGTTACGGCCAATGATCATCGGCTCGACTTCAGGATGGTTGATGTTGGCAGGAATGATTGCCCGTCCACGTGCGATTTCGTCTCGGACGAATTCTGGCGTGATTTCAGCAGGAATACTGGCACCGAAAGACTGGCCGGGATGCTGTCTCATCATCAGGGCAGACATTTTTTCACCAGTCGGACCTGAAGCTTTCAGGCTTTCCATATATTCCTGACGGCGCATGTTTTCACGGATGGCTACGTATTCCATTTCCGGTGTGATGATGCCGCGTTTGGCATACTCCATCTGCGTGATTTTGGCACCTTTTTTGGCACGGCGCGGTTTGCGGGTCAGGTTGAAACGCAGTTCATCCAGACTTGGGTCGGCCAGACGTTCACGGCCATAGGCAGAAGTCGGGCCATCCAGTTCTTCCGTATCGCCTCTTTCTTCGATCCATTTGGAACGGATCGGTTGCAGACCGGAGCGGATGTCGATTTTGGCGTCAGGATCGGTGTAAGGACCTGACGTATCGTAAACATAGATCGGAGGATTTTTTTCCGAGCCGAACATGACCGGTGTATCGGAAAGGGTGATTTCCCGCATCGGAACGCGGATATCCGGACGCGAACCCTCTACATAGACTTTTCGCGAATTCGGAAATGGTTGGACCGCTGCTTCATCTACCTTTGCTGTAGCGGACAAGAATTTTGGATTGGCGCTCATATCGATTCCTTAAATATTTAACACTAATCCAGCTCAGGAATCTTATGAGGCGCAGGCGGAATCGCCGCATGCACATTTTTCGCTTCCCTTCGCTGGCATTACCCAGATCAGGTTCAGAGGGTGTAATCTCGCCCGGCCTTTCGGCCAGAACCCCTAGCATTCTGATAAATTTTACTACATATGGACAATTATAACGTCATCTTTCGAGTTCGTCCCTGTCGTCGTCCATTATAATAATGACTTTATCGAATTTTAGCAAAACATAATCAGATCATGGAATTAGCCAAGTCCTTCGAACCTTCCGAAATTGAAAAACACTGGAGAGAAATCTGGGAAAAATGCGGATACTTCCGCGCGTCCCTGGATGAAAACAAACCTTCATTTGCCATCCAGCTCCCTCCCCCGAACGTGACAGGCACCCTGCATATGGGACACGCCTTCAATCAGACGATTATGGATGGACTGGTGCGCTATCACCGTATGCGCGGTTACAACACGGCATGGATTCCGGGCACCGACCATGCCGGGATCGCCACCCAGATCGTCGTCGAACGCCAGCTCGACGCACAAAAAATTTCCCGCCACGACCTCGGCCGTGAAAAATTTCTTGAAAAAGTCTGGGAATGGAAAGAAAAATCCGGCTCGACGATCACAGGCCAGATGCGTCATATGGGGACGTCTCCTGACTGGGAACGTGAATATTTCACCATGGATGAGCCCCGTTCCAAAGTCGTTGCCGATGTTTTCGTCCGCCTGTATGAAGAAGGACTGATTTATCGCGGCAAACGTCTGGTCAACTGGGACCCGGTTTTGGGAACTGCCGTTTCCGATCTGGAAGTCGTTTCCGAAGAGGAAAACGGTTCGATGTGGCATATCCGTTATCCGTATGCTGACGGATCAGGATATATGACGGTAGCAACCACCCGTCCTGAAACCATGCTAGGCGACGTCTGTGTTGCAGTCAATCCGGAAGACGAACGCTACATGGCTCTGGTCGGCAAGATGATCAAACTGCCCTTGACGGACCGTGAAATCCCGATCATAGCCGACGAGTACGTCGACAAGGAATTCGGAACCGGCTGCGTGAAGATCACCCCTGCACACGATTTCAACGATTACGCTGTCGGTGCCCGCCACGGATTTGAACCACTCAGCATTTTCACACTCGACGCAAAAATCAACGACAACGCACCTGAAGCCTATCGTGACCTCGACCGTTTTGTCGCCCGCAAGAAAATCGTCGCTGATCTGGAAGCACAAGGATTGCTCGACTCGATCCAGCCTCATAAACTGATGGTTCCCCGCGGTGACCGGACTGGCGTTGTCATCGAACCGATGCTGACTGACCAGTGGTTTGTCGCGATGAGCAAACCTGCCCCGGAAGGCACGTTCTTCCCGGGTAAATCGCTGGCTGAGGTCGCACTGGAAAAAGTCCGCGACGGTGAAGTCAAATTCATGCCGGAAAACTGGACCACTACCTATAACCAGTGGCTGAACAACATTCAGGACTGGTGTATTTCCCGGCAACTCTGGTGGGGTCACCAGATCCCGGCATGGTACGACGACGAAGGCAATATCTACGTCGCCAAAACCGAGGAAGAAGCAAAAGCAAAGGCAGGTGGCAAGGCGATTCGTCGTGATCCGGACGTTCTGGATACCTGGTTCTCGTCGGCACTCGTCCCCTTCTCGACATTGGGCTGGCCTGAAGAAACCACAGACTACAAAATGTTTTTGCCATCCACCGTACTGGTCACCGGTTTTGACATCATCTTCTTCTGGGTCGCCCGCATGGTCATGATGACCCTGCATTTCACTGGCAAGGTTCCATTCAAGACCGTTTACGTTCATGGCCTTGTCCGGGACGCCAGCGGTCAGAAAATGTCCAAATCCAAGGGCAATACCTTAAACCCGATTGACCTGATCGACGGTATCGACGTCGAAACATTGGTTGAGCAGCGGACGTTCGGACTGATGAACCCGAAACAGGCCGATTCGATTGCCAGGGCAACCCGCAAGGAATTCGGCAAGGGCATTCCAGCTTTCGGCACGGATGCCCTGCGTTTCACGATGGCAAGCTATGCTTCCCTCGGCCGGAACATCAATTTTGACCTGAACCGCTGCGAAGGCTATCGCAACTTTTGTAACAAGCTGTGGAATGCCACCCGTTTTGTCTTGATGAACACGGAAGGCGAGGATTGCGGTTTCTCCGGAAACGATGCGATGGAATTTTCTCTTGCCGACCGCTGGATCGAATCCGAATTCCAGCGCGCCGCATCTGAAGTGGAAAAAGGGTTTGCCGAATACCGTTTCGACAATATCGCTTCAGCCGTTTACCGTTTCATCTGGGATGAATACTGTGACTGGTACGTGGAAATGGCGAAAGTCCAGATTCAGGAAGGCAACGATGCCCAGAAACGGGCTACCCGCAACATGCTGTTGACCATTCTGGAAAAAGTGCTTCGCCTGGCCCATCCGGTCATTCCGTTCATTACGGAAGAACTCTGGCAGAAAGTCGCCCCTCTGGCAGGCAAGGCCGTCCGGGAAGGCGATACGATCATGCTGCAGGCCTATCCGGTACCTGAAGCTGACAAAGCAAATGAACAGGCCGATCAGTGGATGACACAATGCAAGAATCTGGTGGATGCCTGCCGAAACCTGCGCGGAGAAATGAAATTGTCTCCAGCCCTGCGTGTTCCTCTTTTTATGGAATCGACGAACAAGGCTGAAAATGCCCGTCTGGAATCTTTCATTCCTCACCTGAAGGCATTGGGCAAACTCTCGGAAGTCAACATCCTCGACACATTGCCTCAGTCACCTGCACCTGTTTCTATCGTTGGTGACGTCAAGCTTATGCTGAAAGTGGAAATTGACGTGGCAGCTGAACGTGAACGTCTGTCGAAGGAAATCGGCAAGCTGGAAGGCGAAATAGGCAAACTGTCAGGAAGGTTGTCCAACGAAGGCTTTGTTTCCAAGGCGCCG
>JAHYZB010000077.1:0-226 GCA_019424645.1 Oxalobacter formigenes | reverse complement strand
AAAGTTGTGGCAGCTGAACGCGAACGTCTCGCCGGATTCTCATCCACGCTGGAAAAACTGAAAGACCAGTTGTCCAAACTCGATTCACTCTGATCGAGCGTTCAGCTTATAGGTCATTGTATAAATTCAACCACCAGACCGGGCAATGGCAGGCCTGAAATGGCAGTCAGCCACACATTCCCCGGTCTGGCGTCAACCGGTCTTGTCCAGGACCCCGAGGCAATGA
>JAHYZB010000076.1 GCA_019424645.1 Oxalobacter formigenes | reverse complement strand
GAGATACAGCTGCGCCCGCATGAACCCCTGTTCGGCAGAACGCCGGATCAGGCGAAGCCCCTCATCAATCGTTTTCGCATCCCGGCTGTCTTCAACCGTAAACCGTCCCAGCCAGAAAGCGGATTTCGCATCTCCCTGATCCGCCTGATGCCGCAACTGCTGCATCCAGGCCGATCCCGCTTCATCCTCCTTCTCCTGCCCGGCCCCGGCTACTCCTTCCGCACTAACCTGCTGCCCGACCGGATCCGTCTCTTCGGGCAAGGACCTCTTCAACATGACAAACAGAGGCTCTTCATTCGACTCGACAAAAACATTTGTTTCCATCACCGGGAACGCCAGCAAGGCGTCCAGTTTCTTTTCGCTTCCGGCCAAAGCCGTACAAACCAGTATGCTCCCAAGAGCCACCAGCGCGAAAGCAATCCCTTTTTTCATCAATACCACGCTCGAAAACCCTTCCTGCCGACTGACAGTGCTTTATAGCTGCCAGACGACTCTGTTCCAACATCCCGTCAGAGATGTCACCCACGGGGACATTTCTATTGCTGCTTTATTATTGTTCTTGTTATTTTTATAATTATATTTATTGTTATTTTTATAATTTTTTCAGGTTTTTTTAATCCTTGCCACAATACATATCCGGAAGTTTTCCTTCCCTGTCGTTTTCCCTCATCCGCGCACACCACTGCTTCGAACGTGCGGCATCCTTTTCCACCCCCAGTCCTTTTTCATAAACAACCGACATCATCGCTCATGCCATCGCATTCCCGCCATTGGCAAGACCGGCAAGCCAGACCAGACACTTCTCATTAAACCGTCTCCTCTCGCCACACGGATCATCCGACGCATTTGAAGACGTAGAAAACCCAACATTAAAAGCACTTTGCAACTTACCCGTCGGATTGGAAAACAGATACAGACGAGTCGCTTTATCAAAATAAACACGGGCCTTTTCCAGATCGCCCTTTTCCGCATACGCAAACGCCAGCGGCAAAAAAGCATCCCAGATCCCCTTCTGTTCAGCCTTCTCATACCAGAAAACAGACTCATCCAGATCACGCGTTCCCATCAGTCCGGTGTCATAAACCATACCGGCCACCATCAGCGACACCTCATCGCCCTCCATCGCCCCTTTCCGGATATTGTCAAGCTCCTTCACCACCGCCGCGTCCCTCACACCGGTAGCGCCTGACATGCCTTGGCCGCCGTATCTGAACGAAGCGTATTGCCTCCTGACACAGAAGCCACAGGAGTCGCCATTGCCGGCAAACAAAACAGAGCGGAAACGGCAAAAACCAGCCCCGTCATCCCGCTGGCAAACCATCCGGAAAAATTTCCGTCTCCCGCCGTCATCTGCCGCCTTCCGTCACCTTCAACACACGCGAATCCCTGTCCGTTTTTTCCCCGTAAACCGACGCTTTCGAGGCGTCGATATCCCCCGAAGCCTCTTTGGAGCACAACATCTCCTCATCCGCCTTATCCTTTAACGCCGCGCACATCCCTTTAATGCCGTCAGCGCGCAACGACAATGCCGCCTCATCATCCTTTTTCACGCCCCAGCCCTGCGACACAATCCGTGCCATCATCAACTGCGCAGCCGGATTACCCTTTCTGGCTTCGGCCTCCACAAAAGCCCGTTTCTTCGCCACCCGGATAAGCCGCCCGTCTACGGAAAACCCGTTTTTGTCCTTCCCGTCCGCCTGTTTTCCCGAGACCTGACCAGTACTCTCGCCGGTCTTTTTTTTCGTCGAAGAAGGATGCTTCAAAGCATTGCCCAGATCCGGCATCTTTTCCGAATCGACGAAAATAAGCTGAAGCAACTCCCCGTCATTGGCCAGACCGAAACCACCGAGTGCCACCGCCTTGTCGAAAGCGGCAGCCGCCATCGCGTCACGCCCCGTTTCCGCATACAACAGCCCCAGTGGCAACCACACTTCCGCATCCCCGGCGGCAGCCGCCTTGTCAAACCAGTATTCCGCCTTTTGGGGATCGCGTGTTGCGCCCCAGCCTTCGCCATACAGAAAACCCATCATCTGCTGCGCCTCGGACTCATCGCGCTGCGCGTAACGGCGAACCTCGGTCAGCTTCTCGCTTTCCCCGAAAACAGGGCCATCCCCCCAGCCGTAAAACGCAGCGAGGGCAGAAAACACCTCATCATCACCGACAGCAGCCGCCCCTTCAAACCATTTGGCCGCCGCATCCCGCTCACCCTGACCCAGCAACATCATCCCCATCTTCAAACGGGCGCGACCATCCCCTTCCTGTGCCGCTTTGGCAATCCACGACAACCCTTTGGCCGGGTCTTTCTTTACCCCCTTGCCCTCCATCAGCATCGAACCCCACTCCGCCTGAGCGAAAACAAGCCCTTCCAGCGCCGCCTTTTCCGTCAGCCGGGCAGCAGCCACCTCATCCCTTTTCAAACCGCCCCAGCCAAGTGCCGTCAATTCACCCAACACTGCCAGCGCCTGCCCGTTACCCGAATCAGCCGCTTTTTTGAACCACTCCAGAGCCGCCACATCATTTTTTGCAACCCCGTCATCCGTCGCCAGCAAACCGCCCAACACCATTTGCGCATGATCGTCGCCGTTTTCAGCCGCCCGGGTCAATGCAGCGATATCGGGAACACCCGCCCCCCCTGTACTCCCCACCTGTCCAGCGGGAACGCCCTTTGACGGCGTCGTTTTCACCCATCGGTCACGGTCGGCAAGAGCAATCTTCCACGCCCTGTCCAGCTTGACCGCCTCACTGCGCGCTTTCGCGCGGTTTCGCCAGTCATCGGCCTTCGCCATATCCCGCGTCACACCGCTGCCCGTCTCATACAGTCGCACCAGCTCGGACATCGCCTGAACATTTCCGGCCTCTGCCGCCTTCGAAAACCACATCGCCGCCGCAGGCAAATCCTGCCTGTCACTCTCGAAAGCCAGCATCGTCGCCAAAGCCACCTGTGCCACGACATTATTTTGCTGCGCCGACTTCAAAAACCATTCCTGTGCCGCAGTCTCATCCGCAGCAAGCCCGTTCCCCATCAGGTAACGCAAGCCCAGTGCCATCTGTGCCTGTGCATCGCCTTCCTGCGCCGCATGCCTGACTTTTTCCAAAGCCCCGTCTTTTTGTCCGGACGACTCACGGCAATCCACAGACAGACACGCATCCTGTTGCCCGGCAAAAGACACCGATGGCACCAGCGCACACCCGGTCGCCAGAACGACAAGCGAAAAAACAAAACTGTTAAAACGATTAAAACGCATATCCGACACTGTTTTCATCCCATCCGGCAATTAGCAAACGCCCTCATCAAACAGGACACTCCATTCACTTCAGACCATTCAATCTTTTCACACTTTCCCCATACCGATCCATGTCCGGGGTTTGCTTTTTGGAAAAAATCCACAAAATTTCAACACAAACATCATGCCAAAAAAAACCGGCCAAAAAGCCGGTTTGAAAAACATCTGAAGGAAAGAAAGCAAACCCGAGACACCGATACCCGCCGATATCCGGTCCTTACATCCCTCCTTCAAGGCTTTCCACAGCAATCCCGCTGCCCTGTGCCGCCGCCTTGTCAAACCAGTAACCGGCCAGTTCCGCATTCTGCGGCACGCCAGCCCCTTCTTCATAAGCATACCCCAGCGCCGTTTGCGACGGAGCGTAGCCCTGAATCGCCGCCTTCCGGTACCAGGCCACCGCCATCACATTGCTCTGGACAACGCCAACCCCCATCAGATACAGCGACCCCAACTCATGCTCCGCCTGCGGGATACCCTTATCCGCCGCCTTTTTGATCCATGAAACCCCAAGCGGCACATCTTTGACCCCATCAGAGCCGAAAACATAACGCAATCCCAGCTCAAGTTCCGCAGAACCATCCCCATCCGCCGCCTTCTCCTGCACCAGCGTCAAAGGCTGCTGTGCATAAGACGTCACTGCCACCGGAGCAGCCCTGTCGTTGGCCAAAGCCACAGGAGACGACACGAAAAAAACACAGAGCGGCAAAACCAGAAAAGTCATCAGACGTGCCACCGGCCGACCCGAAAATATCATTGAAAGCATCATCATCCCCTTCCATAAAAAAAAGCATCGTCAACGTTGGACACCGAAAAACCGGCAACCACACACCCGCACGACAATCTGATGATCAGACTTTCAAACCCGCCTGCCGTTCCATTTCCCCGTCCCGTTTACATCAAACAAACTCCACATTACCGGATCAGGCAAAACACAGGACTCTCCCTAGTTGCATACTAAACCATTATCAAACCAATCTGCCAGAAAAAAAGCCATAAATCATGAGCGAAAACCCGGCAAAAAACATATAATATTTCCATGCAGAAACATAAAAAACGATAATCCGAATTGCCATGAGGAAAAATCAGGACACCCGCTTTTTTCACCGATAAAAACCATCCGGAAAAGACCGGCAAAATGCCTGAAACAAAAAAGCTCACTCTATCCCTTGCATACAACAGCAGAGAACGGTCCGGGCTCCAGGAAAACACATCCGGCATAAGAAACGCCCATAAAAAAACGGCCTGAAACCATCATTTCAGACCGCAGTGGACAAACCGGAATCATCCCGCGTTCATTTCCACTCCTGCAAGCGTTTCTTCGCCTTCTCATTACCCTGCGCAGCCGCCTTTTCATACCACTCTTTGGCCAGCTGGCGATCCTTCGCGACACCAATCCCTCTTTCATAGCAACGCCCAAGCATCCACTGGGCAACAGGAAAACCGGCAACAGCCGCCCGTTCATACCAGGAAAAAGACAGCGTCTCGTCCTTTTTCACCCCCCTGCCTGCCGCATACATCCATCCAAGACCGGCCTGTGCCCTCGGCAAACCGCCTTCCGCCGCCATACGGAGCCAGCGGAGTGCCTCATCATCATTTTGCTCAAGGCCATCCCCGTTCAAATAACGGCGGCTCAATTCAAACTGTGCCGAAACGTCACCCGAATTTGCATTGCTTTTCAAATCCATCAAATCGCGTAACACATCCTCATCTTCGGATGCCACATTTTTCGAAAGCTGTCCGTTTGAAGCCCCCGCTTTCTTTTCCGGCCCCTCCGCCATCGCACCGGCAGCAAATGCCAGCTGGCAAAACACCAGAAACAGAAAAGTCCCCACCCATCCGCAAAACGGACGGGACTGCCTTCCAAAACCTGTATAAACCATGCCGATATCCCTTCACGGAAACACTTTTCCGGCCTCAAATAAAAACAGCCGGAAACTGGCAAAACGCGAAATAATTATCAAATTGACAATAACCCATTAAAAATGAGTGTACGACACTCTTAATCGAAGAGCCACCCGGACGGGAAAAGTGATGTCTTAAAAAGACAAAAAGGAATGAAAAAGACAGGAAAAACAAAAAAACCTTAAAAAACAGCCCCTTCCGGATCACGAAACCGACAGAAAAACCTTTTTGCAATCCATGAACGCATTCAGGCGACAATCAAAGTCACCCGAATATCCCGGAAAAGCGCTTCACGTCATCACACGCGGGCAAACAGGAAACAGTACAAACCGGACCGTCACATCTGTGTTTTCCGATAATCATCGGCTCTCCCGGGTGCCCCAAAACGAAGAATCAGAAAAAGAGATCATGCGTGTGCATGGATAAGAGAACATCCCATCATACTAATAAAATGAAAAAAGTCCAGACAGCTGTTTTGTCAGCACAGGTAAAAAATCAGGGCTTCGGAAAATGCACCTGAACAGGCGTTGCACTACCGATGTTCGTGCCATTGCCGAGCTGTCCCAAATCGTTTTCACCCCACGTCCAGACCGTACCGTCCTTTTTCAGCGCGATGGAGTGCGATTGCCCTCCTGCGATTTCAGCCACGCCATCCATGACCTTGCCAAGTCCTGTCGGAACGGTCATCAAAGGAGCCCTGGCGGCCACGCCGTAGCCGGACGCCCAGACGGAGCCGTCTTTTTTCAGGTAAAGCTCATGGAACTGGCCGAGGGCAATGGCCTTGACGTTATCGATTGAATCGAGTTTCGTGGGAACCAGTTTGGGCGGATCGATACAGCCTTCCTGCCGGATATTGTATTCACCCGAGTACCACACCGTCCCGTCATCGGCCAGAAGATAGGTTTCCCCCCAACGGGTGGCGATCTGGACGACTTTGCGGTTTTCCAGCGGTTTTACGTCGACCCTGACGGGTTTGAGGTGTTTGTCTGTATTGCCAATACCGAGCGCACCGCACTGGTTGTTACCCCATGCCCATAAACTACCGTCTTTTTTCCGGATGACGGTGTGGGCGAAGGTGGAGCTGACCTGTGCCACTCCGTCCATGACTTTGCGGGGACGCGTCCAGTCTTTGTCGCTTTTGTCTCCCCGTTGTGGACCAGAACTTCCCCACACCCAGAGCGTATCATCCGGTTTCAGGGCGAAGATGGTTCCGTTACCTGATGCGTCTTTGACCTGATCCATGACTTTACGGGGGGTATTGAGAAATAATTGGTTGGCATCAAGAATAACGCCCAGTTGCCCCCAATTGGAAGCACCCCATCCCCAAAGCGAGCCGTCCTGTTTGATGATGAAGGACTTTGGCTCGTCCGGACTCGCAAAAACAGAATGTCCGTTTTGCATAACCAGATGAGGAATACGCCTGTTGATGTCCGGTGATAATTTCGAATCTCCCCATGTCCATACATTTCCATCCTTATCGAGGTAAAGGCCGCTGTCAATGCTCGCAGCGATGTGCTTTTCCTGTGCTCCAACATTTGCCGCTACCAAAAAGCAAAACAATATGCCGAACATGAAACAGATGGATTTATGTATGGATTTGATCATGATGAAATTATTCAATATTTTCCATTTAAAAACCATAATTCTTTTCTAAACCGAGTCCACATCCACTCCGGTCCAGACTTTTTATAGCGATTGACCAGCCCCTCCAATTGCCGGTTCACCGTCGCCCAGTCATTCCTTTTCATCGCCTCAAACATCGGCCTGTTAGCTGTCCTTCCGATCCAGCCCGGCCCCTGATGATAATACCGTGAAAAAACGATGGTTTGTTGAGCTGAAGTCATTTCATGAAAGAAAGGCGCATTCGGATTGGTCTTCTTCAGTGCCGCAATCCGGCTATCCCAATCCTGAATGCTTTTTTGTGCCTTGTGCATCATAACGGTCTGATTGACCAGATCGATTTCGGCATTGCTCAATACCAGTGGCCTTTTTCTCAGCAAATCGTCCGCATCCAGCCTTCGCTTTCCAACATAAGGGGCACATTTCTCGACAAGAGATTCGGGAAAGCCCAGTCCCCTCATTTCCTCAACACTGGTTTGCCCCAGATCGAAACCCGAGCCGATCGTAACGCCTGAATTGTTTGCCCACTTTCTTTGTGGTGGAAGTTCCCCCATTTTCATTGCTTCCAGCTTCTCGCGCCTTTCCAGTTCCAGTTCATTTCTGGCAACTGGCAAATTGGCATAAGGAGACGACCCGCCTTCCAGCCGGGAAAGTACCGTAAAATTGATGCCAATCGCCCATCCCCGATTCAACCGCGTGAGGTCAGAATTGATGCCATTAGTCATTTCAGGTGTCACTTCACGACGTCCTTTCGGAATAGCCAACTGCCCGGGGCTCAGGATAGCGACCTGCATGGGTACAAAACCGGGATTGTTGGCATTGTCTTTTACAAAAACAGACCTGAAAGGCTTATTCGGTCGCCCAGCCGATGGTGCTTCCAGACCATCCGGAGAAAAATCGCCATCCGGCGAAGCACCGGCTTCTTCTTTTTGACTGTCTGCCTGAGACGCATCCCCATTCATCCGCCCGGGAGCTTCTTCCCTTGCCGGATAAACCGCATTCTGAACTGGCACAGGCTCCATTCCACCCGAGCTGACAGCCCCGTTTTTCAGCTCTGTTGAATACCCGTTTTTCAATGACGCTTCAGACCGGAAAAACAAGGGAACGGTGCCCGAACGTTTTGGCTCTTCGTTCTTGTTCTGTTCATTGAATATCAGCTCAAGCGTCCGATAGGCAAACGCATTTCTCAAATCCGCCTCTTGCGGCGACATATCGGGACTATACGGTATCGGTTGAATCGTCCGGCTTGCCCTGTCCGCCAGTGAGGATGACATGTTGTTTCCATTTTCATCCGCCTCTGCTGGCAAGGGTATCGCCCGATCCAATCTAAAAGGCAGTGTCTGACTTGCAGATGGAGCGGCCTGTCTCAACACATCAAAACCCCTTTCAGACGTACCCGGTTTCTGCGTTAAAACCGGTGGCTCTGCTCTGGCCTGATCTGGTGGAGGTTCTCCGATGATGTCCGATCCGGAAAATAGCTGGCTGGACAAACCCTCATCCAGAGCGCTGTTCGAATCAAGCGGTTTCATCCCCCCGAAAATATGTTTCAGCACCTGCTGCCCGAACGTTTTCCCGTCCAGCGGAACCGGTGAGGTTTGTTCTTTTTCTACTGGCTGCCCGAATGGCACGTCTTTTTCCTTTTGCCCGGTTTGTCCCATTTGATCGTAAGGATCGCGTGTGCCCGAAGCAAAAGGCTTGACTGTACCCGACGGAGCTGGAAAAGCCGGCTTTTTATCGAAATTGAAATCATCCCCATTCACCGGATACTTCCTGAAGAAATCAGACGACTCCGGCTTCAGAGACAAACCCGCCTGCACCTGTCTTTCCCTGCGGACTTTCTCCTCATAATAAGAAGGCGTCCGGAAAAAAGGGGTATGCGACTCTTCCGGATCAGGCAGTTTATCCGTCATACCCAGTTTATACATATGGTAAGCCACAATGTTCTTGCGGTCGGGCGAATATTTCGGCAGACCATCGTCGTCGATTTCCTCTCCAAAGGGGTTATCTGTGTTCATAAAAAGCTCCTTTCGTTTATGGGCATGACCCTTCTCTTCAAGCCATGCCATGTGTTGATATAAATAATTTCCTCTTTTGCCGGATGCATTTCACGCCCTTCGCGGCATGATTACAGGCCAACCCGTTTACAGGCAAAAACAGGATTCTTGTCCCTGACATGTCCATACCGGAAACCGTCCCGAAACGGAAATAGAGTGTCGGCATCCCGGAAAAACAGGCGTCAAGTCCCACCCCGCCACCGGTTCAGGCATAAAAAAAACGGCAAAACCGATTTGCCGTTTTTTCATGGAACCGAAAGCCTTACATGAGATACTCCGCCAGCGTATCCAGCAACAGGGTCATATCGACCGGCTTGGAAAGATGGCCGTTCATGCCGCTTGCAATCGATTGGCGCGTATCTTCATCGAAAGCATTCGCCGTCATGGCAATAATGGGAACACTTCTGGCATCCTCCTTGCCCGAAATACGGATATTCTTCGTCGCTTCCAGCCCGTCCATGACCGGCATCCGTACATCCATCAAAATGGCATCATAAAAACCTGCCGGATGCGAAACAAAAGCATCGACCGCCAGCTTGCCGTTGACAGCCGTTTCCACGACAAACCCGTGCATTTCCAGAAGCGAGCGGGCAATGTCACGATTCATTTCATTATCTTCCACCACCAGCACCCGCTTGCCTGAAAAATCCCGCTCATCCGGCTGGACTTTTTCAGAGCGCTTGCCGGGCGGTATGTCAGAAACATCCGCAAACGGCAACGGCAAGGTAAAGTAAAACTCCGACCCTTCGCCCAAACGGCTTTTCACTTCGAGCGTCCCCCCCATCATCCTGACCAGATTGCTGGAAATCGCCAGTCCGAGGCCGGTTCCGCCATATGCCATCGACGTGTTTTTGGACCCCTGCTCAAACGAGCGGAAAATCCGCTTGATCGCTTCCGGCGCAATACCGATCCCCGTATCCGTCACTGAAAAACGGACATACGCCATCCCGTCCTTTTCATCCACAAGCGTGCTTCGTGCAATGATCACCCCGCCCGGTTCGGTAAACTTGATCGCGTTGCCGATAATATTGATAAATACCTGGGAAAACCGCAGCACATCCAGACAAACCGGGCGCCCCAGAGGGAAATAACGCTCAAACCGCAAATCAAGCTGCTTCAGGCTCACCTGTGAGCGCATCATGTCGTCCAGCGAAATCGCGACATCTTCAAGCAGCACCGGTTCCGGATTCAATTCAACCTTGCCACTCTCGATACGCGACATGGCCAGCACATCATTGATCAGATTCAGCAAATACCGGTTCGACTGCTCGATCTTGACCAGACAATCCAGCACCTTTTCCCGATCATCCAGAGCCGACTGTGCAATCGTCGTCATACCGGCAATCGCATTCATCGGCGTACGGATTTCATGCGACATCCTTGAAAGAAAATCCGTCTTCGCCTGACTCAGGGCATCCGACTTGGCCTTCATGATAAAAGACGAAACGACCTGCGATACCTCTTTCAGGGTCTTCTTGTGCAAGTCTGTCCAGACAAAACCGGGCTGGGCGACTTCAAAACAGAAACTTCCCCCGCACACCCCGACATCCCATATCGCACTCCTCAAGCATGACGCCATCCCGCTATCCGGATGAAACACCGTTTCCGACAGGTCGTCAGCATCGTACTCATCCGGCAGTGACGCGATCCTCCCCGGTTCCAGATAAAAAAGGCCTTCCAGAGAAGAATCCTGTTTCCGGCGTGTCCACTGATACGTATAGGAAAAACTCTGGTAATCGTGATCGATATCGATAATCGACACCCTGTCCAGCCCGAACTGCTTGCCCAGCTTGGCCAACAACAGATTGACCGCATCGTCGAGGCGCTTTGCCTTGCCCAGCAACTCGAGTGCCAGATCAGCCAGGTTTTCCGTCCCCGGCGTGCCGAAGCTGTCAATCGTATTCAACAAATGCGAATCCGGATAAAGCTGCGTCAACACGACCCCAAGCTCATTGGACGTATCCAGATAACAGGCCGCCCGTTTCTTGCCATTCGTTTTCACGTATTGCAAGGTACTTTCCGCGCAACGGTACAAACCGCTGAATTCATTGACCACCGCCGTCACACACATCCCGATACTGACGGAAATCTCAAGACCGCTTCCGGCATTCGAAAACAGCTCCGTTACCTTTGCCGCAATCATCCCCCCGATAACAGTTGCGCCCGCCTTGTCGCAATCATGGATAAAGAGCATGAATTCATCGCCACCGAGACGCAGCGCAATATCGTCCACCCCGATACTTGCTGCCAGAATATCGGCCACCTCGCGCAAGACCATATCGGCAAAAACACTGCCTTCTTCCTTATTGATCCGGCCGAAATCGTCCATATCCAGAATCATCATCGCGCAAACCTGATCAACCGGCCTGGAATCCATAATCTGCCGGATCATCCGCAAACCGGTTTCACGGGTATAAAGCCCCGTCAGGGCATCCCGCGAACGGGCATAATCCAGCGCCATTTCCATCTCGTGCGACTTCGTGATGTCTTCCACAATCCCGATGGCATAAACCGGACGGTTCTTTTCATCATACTGGACAACAGACAAGGTCTGGCGAATCCAGGTCTTCCCGTCCCGTAACCGGAACTCACCCGTCACAGGCGAAATGCCGTCGTCAAGCCTTTTGAAAATATCGTAATACAGGGCAATATCCTCGCCGAAAACATTCCCGTCGGCAAACCCGCCCGGAAGGTCGTCATACCGTTCATCCAGACCGTAAGCCTCACACAGGCGTTTCGGCAAAACAATATAACGCTCGGTCGGATAATAAAAAAATTCATTAATCGACGTACCAGCCAATACCAGACGGAGCATCTCGCTCGTGCCCTTGTTCATCTGCATAAGCGTTTTGTTTTCCTGCTCCGCTTTCTTGCGATGATCGATATCCATATAAACACTCCGGATACAGACACTTTCCCCTTCCATCGCCATCACTTCAGCCGTACCGATAATCCAGCACGTTGACCCATCAGTTCTGACAAGTCGATACTCGTAATGGATCTTGGCTCCCGGATGGGACAACTTCGTCACCTCCGAAAAAATCATCGTCTGGTCTGCATCAAAAACGAGAGAAGCAATATCCCAGTCTTTTTTGGTCCAGAACGCTGCCGGGGTACACCCGAAAATCCGGATAGCCTCCTGATTGGCCCTGACAAACGTAACCGTTCCGTTCGGATTCAGCCAGTACTCGACAATCCCGCACATCACCGTCTGAAACAGGTTCTCGACAATATCCGTTTGCCGTTTTTTCTCGGCAATTTCCCGTTCAAGACGTTCCTTGGCCTCTTTTTCCTCCGTCACATCCCTGACCACCGACATGCAAACCGGACGGCCATCCGGAGACACCCCCTTCTTGCCGATATCGTTCACCCAGATATAAGAACCGTCGCTCTTTTCCATCCGGTACTGGACTTCATATTCCTCACCCCGTGAAAACGCCGACTCCACCGTCTCGCAGACACGCCCGCGGTCATCCGGATGAATCCCGTTAATGACATGGCCGTCAATCGATTCGACAAAACCGTCATAATCGAAACCCAGATAATCCAGCATATTCTGGTTGACGTAATAAAGCGGAAACCCCTCCTTCAGATAACCGGCCATCATCCCGCCCGGAATACTTCGGCGGAGAATATCAAACGATTCATTATGGATACGGTCGGCAGAAAACAGACGCGAAAACGCGGCATTCCTGTCCACATACAACTTTCCGTCAGCAATATCATCGATCATGGACACATGTATGGAAACAATCTTCCATACATCCGGATTTTCCCGGGCATGCCGCCGGCACAAAAAAACAATATGCCGTTTTAGCTGCATCAGATTCGACGTGTTTGACGAAAACAGCAGTCTGGACGTACCCGACAATTCAAACAAATCGCTGCCCACCTCCCGGCCCTTTTCGAACCTCACCACTACCCCGTCATTGTCGGGAATCGATTCAACCAGCCTGTCCAGACCTGCCGCCACCTCACGAAGCCCGCTCGCTTCGTGAGCGATCATTGCCTCCGTCCAGTAAATGTCCTCATCCAGAAAAGACAGGGCTTTTTTCACATTCTTTTCAGTCAGAAAAGCATTCAAAAAACCTTCAATCGTCATTTCCGCATCATGTTTTCGAACGTTCATCATCAGGGGACCTTAACTAAATATCTGGAATAAATCGCAGCAACCGGCATCGACAGACAGGAAAAACAGAAGCGATTGCGGATTCAAATCGCAGAAAAACGTTTCCCGACCGGTCAAAGAGCCTGTTTCAGAAAACAGCGTTCCGCCATTCACGACGACAAAAAAACAGCGGACAAGGATACAAACCATCCACAGCCAGCACCGTCAACAGGCGAAATAATAAACAGGCAGTCATTTTCCCATTGTAAAATATTTCCACACGGCTACAAAACAAAAAACGGGGCAAGCGCCCCGTTCATGAAAAAAAGTCCGGCAAAAAGCCTGCGGCAAACGAAACGGCATCGCATGCGCCCTTTTCCGGCCTGCTCCAGGCTACTCCAGTTTCACCAGAAACTGCGGCTGTAAAGTCACCCAGTCATCCGTCCTCTTTCCATCGGCATATTCACAGATCAGCCTTTCGAAATGATCCTGCTTGCTCGATCCGGCCAGATAACGGCGTACCCGGGCAATTCTTCCCGTCGGAGTCATCACGCGACAATTCACCGGAAACCGTTTTTCCAGCGGCAGACCCCCGACCGTATCCGGCACATCCATGCAGGAATCCGTCACCACAGCGGCAAGATCTTCCATCGACTTCACCATCACAAGAACCCTCCCCTCGCCATCCGGCACAGCCCTTTCCCCCTCGATGCGCCGGATCAGACTGTCATTCTCGTAAACAATCCCTTCCATCGCATCGAACAGCACCTTCTGGGCATTATCCAGATCCATACACTGCACCGAATCGTCCCACCTCGACGGATTCATCCTCTGACGCTTTTTCCAGTCCAGCGGACGTTTCGGATACAACACATACGAAACCGCGACCCGGCCGGGAAAAGGACAATGAACCCCCGCTTCCCGTGCCGCCCGCCTGACCCTGTTCTGATACGCCCTGGCCTCCGGAGAAACCGTCGTTACCGGAGCGGCACATCCCCTGGGCAAATAAGTACGCCAGTAGCGATTGGCTGAAATCGGATACGGCAGCGTCAACTCAATCATCTCAGCTCCTGAATACGGAACAGCCACTCATCCATACCTTCACGGCGGAACCGGACCGGTGCCGTGCCGATTTCCGGTGCCAAAGCCCGATGATGCGCACTGTCTTGCCTGCGGCGTTTACGGATAGCAGACACCCGGCCCCTGACCGGTTTCGGTTCATCCCGTTCAAAACCGATACCCCAGATACGCACCATCGTCGTATCCAGGACATGCCATCCGGCGACACGTACACCACGCCTCTCGATCACCATCTCGTTGATACGGTTTCGGATCGTATCGTTGGACAAACCCAATTCAAAAGCCAGTTCGGAAATCGTCATCTGGCAATGAGAGAGAGCGGCTTCGATCCTGTCCTTTTGCTCATGAATCAAACGTGAACATTTTCCTGTTTTGACCATTTGCGAGTGCCTTGCCTCATTCCTGGACAAGAACATTCCTTTTCTGTCAGATCCCCGATTTCTCATCATTTATCCCTCCACTTTATACCGGCTTGCACCGACTGTTTTCATTCTGATTTTTCAAAAAAACAAAAACCGTTTCATTTTCAATCCACTTCAAAACACTTTTCAGATATAATCCGATATAATCTCAAGTACATTCATATTCCAGATCCATGCGTTATAAAAATCCTCCCCGTAGAAAACAGACAAAAAAATGAAAAACCATTAAAAAGCGAGAAACAGAAACACATCACTCAATACGCTTTTCAACACCAGCAAGGCGCAATAGTTGTCCGATGCTTTTCGCCCCTGTCGTAAAGCACGCCGTTTGCTGTACGTCAGTCATGACCGTCGTCCTGCACGGCAGTCATGTCGGCGCGACTCTCATCGATATCCCTTCCCGGGACAATCCTGATGAAACAGGCCTATCCCTTTAAAAACATCCGTCATTCATACCCGCGTCCGTTTCATTGTCCTCATCGTCAAACGTTTCAGTTTCGCCAGATGCCTTTTTGCCGTTACCGTATCCGTCAGAGCCTGACCCGGACAAACCAGTTTCAAAGACGCCTTCGGAACCGGAGGCAAAACGGCTTCCATAGCCTGTTTTTCCAGCCATAACCGGCTCCAGCGATTTTTTGCCAGTTGCCAGGACATTGACCGCAAATCAAAAAACCCGAACTCCACAGCCGCCCAGTAAAGCGCCTTGTCCGGCCAGACATCCTTCCCCGATTGCCGGCGGCATACCAGATCCTGCGCAGCCACAAACGCCTTTTCAGGATCGGGAGGCGGGCGGCACAAACCCAAAAACTCAGGCAAACTGGGCGGCCAGGGCTTGAAACGGCATTGGTCCAGACCTGTCCTGACTTCCCGTACCGACAAACCCGACAAGGCTTTTGCCCAAAGCGACTTCACATAAGCGATATCCGTTCCCCGCCACATATCGGCAAAACGAACCCCGTAAAGCGCCTCGAATTCCGAAAAAAGCGCCTCAATCCCGGCAATCGTTACCGTCTTCCGTAATTTCTCCGAATTAGTCTCCATCACCTTCCATTCCTCCTGACACCGACCCCCATACACCTCGTCAGGCCAACTCTCACTTCAAAAAAACAGACAGGAAAAATCCGGAACTTCCGGAAAATGCTCCCCTCATTTTTTACCGTCATCCCCGCCAATCACTTTGACCGAACCATCGAACGTAAAAGGGACACCGGAAACAGAAGGCGCAACCCCGTCCGGCGAACGTCCCGTCAATTCATCCAGTGCTTTCCTGCGATCCTCATGAACACAAGAGCGCCCGTGAGCGCGTGCGCCACGCGCTGCAATCGAACTCGCATCCCTGGCCCAGCGTTCGACAATCTTCACCACATAAGCCATCCCGATCCGTTCATTCGGCCTCGCCCTTCTCGCTTCGGAACACGCCGCCACAACCGTATCCACATCCACCCCCTGCCTGGCCAGCTCCAGCAAACGGGGGTCACCCGCAGCCGCCACAATTCCCGCCTTACGCATTACCATGGCAAGGGAAACGGAAACAGACTTCGTTTTATGTGAATCATCGTCATGCGAATCCGGAACATCCGACCCTGTTTCTACAGCGGCATCCCCTGAAAAACCTTTGTCCGGAAAATCATCCGTATCCGCTAAAACGATATCGGCCAATTGCCCCCCGGAAAAAAGAACCTTCCGGTGAGCGGCTGCGTTTTCATCCCCCTCCTGGCCAAGAGCCTCTCCGGAATCGGCGTTTTCCCCTGCCCAAAGGGATGTTGCCGGATTGCCGCACTCTTTTTTATTATGGTTATGGTTCTGGCTATGGCTATGGCTTTGGTTATGGATAGGTACACGAGACAAACCACCCTCCACATCCTCTCCCGGTTCAACCGGACATGGTCCATCCGTGGCACGGTTCGTGCACGAAAATGGTTGCATCCCCGAAACGATATGCGTATTATTCACTCTGCACACTTCAAACACTTTGTCAGATTCATGGACAGGATCAAAGAACGCACCCTTTCCGACCAACTCTTCCATTCCGGTTTTGATGCATGGAGAATGCACCGGTATTTCTTCCAGTCTTTGACGTTTTCTTTTTTCCCGTTCGATGGCAATCTGCCGGTTGATTTCGGCCTGTTTCGCGGCCTTTTCGATTTCAAGAGCCGCACGCCGGTTGACCAGCCCGGCCGACGAGATTTCCCAGAACTGTGCACAAACCATATCAATCGCCTTGCGTTCAACGGCAGTTGCTGCCCGCAGCAAGCGGTAAAGGGCTTTTTTATCCATAGGCAAAGGTTTTCCCGTTGCATAAAAGGCATCCAGCATCAACCGGTACGCACCATGCTCGGCCAGACTCAAATGTCCCGTATCCCGCTGGTAATCGCCGATATAATGCTTGTAAAAATTCATGTTGTCCTCCTGTGTCTGTTGTACCCTTTCATATTGTCAGGACAGTTCATCCATTCGAAAATGGCTGGCCCGACAATCCGTTTTCCCGAAATGGGCAAAATGAAACACCCGACAGACCGGAAAAGACTTTTTTTGATAAAAACAGAAAAATTCATTATTCGATACTTGAAAAAAAAGAGTGTGATTCGATGGTCCCGGCAAAAAGACCGGGCTTCATTGTCCAATAGCGTCGCTATTTGATTTTTATCAACCTTCATATGGTTGTTTGATCGTTTAATTTTTCGAAAAGCAAGATATGAAACGTATAAAAAAATAATGAAAAAAACACGATTAATAATTGTTTTTTATAGCGTTATTAATAAAACAGTTTTGTAAATCCAGGTACACGACAGACCATAAAAGTTGTAAAAATATGATATCTGCTATAATAGACCATATAAGGCCTCACATCAAGCCGGACAAGGTCTGTTTCCAGGCTTCAAATAATGGGACATAACACGCTTTATGAAGAGAAAAT